>JABFQP010000002.1 GCA_019685655.1 Candidatus Bathyarchaeota archaeon A05DMB-5
ATGGTAGCCCGGGAGAGATTCGAACTCTCGTCGGCGGGTCCAAAGCCCGCTATGCTTGTCCGCTACACCACCGGGCTTCTGTCAGGCAAAGTCTTTCAGCTAACTCTTTCTTAAGTGATTTTTGATTAAAACTTTCCTATTTTGGCGTATTTTAAGTGTTATTTCTCGGGTTTTCTCGATAACTTGCTTTGCTTCACGTTTGTCTATGTCAGTTAATCCAAAAAATTTTGTTATGTGCTCGTAGTTTTTCGGGTTTTTTTCTTCGAGGCTTCTCAAAGAGCGCATCATGGTTGTGTAGTCAACTTTGACTTTTTCAATTAGTGATGCCAGCCAGACATAGTTTTCAACAATGTCAATAAGCACGTTGTTCAGGTAATGCGTTGTTTCAGCGAGTTTTCCGTTTTCAATCAGAGAGCTTGCACGCAATACTATGCCATTAAGAAAAGCGGGAGCCAAATAGTAATTCAGTTTAGTCCTAACCTTGAAGTGTGCAGACTCCAAAACTGGAATATTCTGCAAGGCTGTCGCTCTTGCCTCATCCCAGATAAGCTTGAAAAGACGCAGTTTTTCTTTGACACTTTCATTATCCACCTCCTTCAATCTTGACGTTTCCAAGTACTCTTTAAACAAATCGGACATTTTCAGCTTCGTCACTGAAGTTTCCAATCGCTCTATAAACCGGCTGTTCGAGAAAGGCTCAAGAGCAATTTCAACCAAAACTTTCAAAATGCTTTCCAAGGCGACAGCAGCGAAAAGGTAAGCGCTTTCAAAATCTTCTCTTGAAAAGGCTGAAGTTGCACGGCTCAAGTAAATGTCTGAATCTATTACGTGCGTTTCTGTTCGAATGTCAACACGTTCTGCTGAATTGTAGAATTTAGTCATCAAAAGTTTAGTGTTTGTTAAAGACCAATCTCTATCATAGAGGATTTGCATCTCGTAGAGTTTTTGGTCTATTTCAGGAGGAATTGGACCTTGAATCCATCGTTTCGGAACGTGGTCTAAGTCTATAAGTAAGCCAGCCGCATCGATTCTTTCTACATACTTGTAGTTGGAGCTGCTTTTGTCAAGAATTAGCAAGTCGACATCACTTGACGCTGAGGCTTCACCTCGGCTCCAACTTCCAAACAAGCCTATACCATAAACGTTTTCTCTAACCCGCAACTCAGCAACTGTTTTCTCCAGTATTCTTCGTATTTTTTCTGGAAGCTTCAACACTTAAACCACTCTCCTCCTTTTATAGTTAGTAGTTTGTGTAAGTATTCAAAATTTGTGAAATGGATACTCCTAAAAGAACCGTAAAATTTATATATTAAAACATTTCATCTGAATAGGCACACGGGGCCGGATGTACTGATTTCTGTTCCCGAAGCATTTGATGAGGAACCCGAAAAAGTGACGGTTCTCCAGCAATATTGGAGTGAATAAAAATGAGTAAAAAAGAAGGCGGAGCCCGTCAACGTCTAGTTGACAAATGCCCAGAATGCGGAAGCGCAAACCTTGTTCACGATTACGATACTGGCGAAACTGTCTGCGGCGACTGTGGACTTGTCTTGTATGAGCAAATGATGGACAAAGGACCTGAATGGCGTGCTTTCACCCAAGAAGAGAAAGCGTCAAGAAGCCGTGTTGGAGTGCCAACGTCATACTCAGTGCATGATAAAGGCTTGTCAACAGCCATAAGCCAAGTGGACAGAGATGCATTCGGAAGAAAGCTTCCGTTATCTACACGTTTGCAGATGTGGCGCCTTAGAAAATGGCAAATACGCTCAAGAGTGCATTCTTCAGTTGACAGAAACCTTGCACAAGCAATGGCTGAGCTTGACCGTTTATCAGACAAAGTTTACATTCCACCGCCAATAAAGGAGAAGGCGGCGGTTATTTATCGCAAAGCCTTAGACAAGGGCTTGGTTCGTGGTAGGTCGATTGCGGCGATTGCAGCTGCTGCGTTGTATGCTGCGTGTCGTGGAAGTGGAACGCCTAGAACGCTTAGGGAAATCGCTGAAGCGAGCTTGGTTGATAAGAAGGATGTTGCGCGTTGTTATAGACTGCTGCTTCGTGAGCTTGATGTGCAGATGCCGATTGCTGACCCATTGACTTATATCTCAAAGATTGCTGAGAGAACAGGGATTTCAGGTAAAACGCAGGGAATTGCCATACAGATTCTCAGAGACGCAAGAAAAAGACGGGCTGCGGCGGGTAAAGACCCTATGGGATTGGCTGCAGCGGCTTTATACATTGCTTGTCTGCAGAATAACGAGAAGAAAACGCAGAAGGACATTGCAGAGGCTGCAGGTGTTACGGAAGTTACCGTTAGAAACCGCTACAAAACCTTAAAGAAACAGCTTAACCTAGAGCTTCCAGACTAAGCAACAATATTTGGTTAACTCTCTTCTTCTTTTTCAAGTTCCATAACTAAAATGCCAACGTAGCCGCAATCATCGCACACGTATTTTCTAGGAGTTAACCAATAATCAAGGCTGCTTGACAAATGAATCTTTGGACTTCCGCATCTTGGACAAAAAATTTTCGCAGGTTTCCTACGCTTCAGTGTTCCGAATACCTCTCGTAGATTCTGCAACAGTTTCAAATTGGGCTTACTCCTTTACTATGCGGAAGTTACTGCAACTCTATATTTTCTGCGGGATATCCAAGCTTTATCAGATACTGGTGAACTTTCTCGCGGTGGTCTCCCTGTAGCATTATCTGACCATTCTTTGCTGTTCCGCCACACGCGCAATGACTCTTCAGCTTCTGCGCCAAACTTGCCAAATTCGAGTTCTTGTCATTTATGCCGTCCACTATGGTTGTTGGTTTGCCAAATTTGCGTGTCTCAAGCCGTATGCGAATGCGCTGTTGCTCCTTCTCAATTTCACTGCATACGCACAAGTCTTTGGGAAGCCCGCATGTCGGACAGATTTCAGCCATGATGCTCAACCCTAACAATTACCGTGGGAGTATATAAGATTTTCAAATCAATCCTCTATAATTAGAATACATTTCAGACCTTTTTCTAGTAAGACTTTAATCTATTTAGCCCCTTCATAATGCCCCATGAAAGCGCTTGTGTTAGGTTGCGGAAACATAGGCTCTGCTGCGGCAGAAGACCTTGCAAAAAGCCTAAGCTCACTCGAAATCGTAGTAGCTGACAAAGACGAAAACAGAGCCAAAAAAGTCGCAAAAAAAATAGACAAAACAAACGTCTCGTGGACTCAAATAGATGCAGCAAACCAAAACAAACTAGCCAGCTCCTTGAAAGGCTTCGACATAGTAGCAGGGTTTTTGCCAGCAACACTCGGCTATCGTTTGGCAGAAGCCTGCATAAACGCCAAAACCAACCTAGTTGACGTGTCCTTCATGGAAGAAAACCCATTAACACTCAACAATAAAGCCATAGAAACCGGCGTAACCATCATTCCAGACTGCGGATTCGCTCCTGGAATAAGCAACATCCTCGTAGGAAACGCCGTAAGAAAACTGGATAGGGTTATAAACGTGCACATAATGGTTGGTGGACTTCCAGAAAAACCTGTCCCACCATTGGGCTATACGATAACTTGGTCGCCTGAAAGCCTTATCGATGAATATACGAGAAAAGCCAGGATTGTCAGAAATGGCAAGATTGAAGAGGTGGAAGCCCTAAGTGGACTGGAGCAAATCAAATTCCCAAATGTTGGAAAATTTGAGGCGTTCTACACTGACGGACTCAGAAATTTGCTGGACACCATAAAAGGCGTGGAAGAAATGTGGGAGAAAACGCTCAGATATCCCGGACACGTAGAAAAAATCAATCTACTACGAGCATTAGGCTTCTTTGAAGAAGAACCAGTTGAAATAGAAGGCGTCCGATTGCCGCCGAGAAAACTTACAGCTAAACTGTTTCAACAGAAACTTTGGAAACCAGAAATCGGAGACATTGTAGTTTTGAAGGTGGAGGTTTCTGGCGTTAAAGGAAGCAAACATGTGCGGCGCATTTATCATTTGGTTGACCATTACGATTCTATCCACAACGTGACGGCGATGGCGAGAACTACAGCTTATCCGGCTTCGATAATTGCGCAGTTGATACTTAAAGGCGCTATAAGAGAGAAAGGCGTTGTTCCGCCTGAGTTGTTAGGAATGAATGAAAGCGTTTTCCGAGAATTCCTGGCTGAGCTGGAGAATAAGGGAATACGGATTAAAGAGGAAATAGCTTAAGTTCGCTAGTAAAACCGCATGCTTCTGGAAACTTTATATCGAAATTAGCGCAATTCTGAGTTGACCACACATGGCTATCACTAAGATAAGGAAAAGAGACGGGAGAATCGTTGATTTCGACGCTGGAAGAATCAAAAACGCTATTCACAAGGCTTTTGTCGCGGTTGAGCTTAAGGACGGCGAAAGAGCGGAAAACATCACAAGAGAAGTTGTTAGCCTTTTAGAGGAGAAATTCAAAGAGCAAATTCCTTCTGTGGAAGACGCTCAAGATTTTGTTATTGAAGTTTTGAGAAAGAGAGGTTACGAAAAGGTCGCAGTGGAGTATGAGGCTTACAGGAAGAAGAAGGAAGAATTAAGGGCGTTAAGAGAAGAGTTTAGAATAGAGCCAAAACTGACGGTTAACGCGTTAGAGGTTTTGAATCGGAGATATCTTTTGAAGGACGTAACTGAAAAGATTGTGGAAACCCCAGCACAGATGTTTGGCAGAATCGCGAGAGCCATTGCTAAGGTTGACAAGAAATATGGTGAAGACCCAAAGAAAAGCGAGAATATCTTCTATGAGATGATGACGAGATTGGAGTTTATTCCCAATTCGCCGACGCTTTTTAATGCTGGAACAAGGTTAGGTCAGCTTTCCGCTTGCTTCGTTTTGCCAGTTGAAGACTCTTTGGAGGGCATCTTCACCGCGGTGAAAAACACGGCTTTAATTGAGAAAAGCGGTGGCGGAGTTGGGTTTGACTTTTCAAGACTGCGACCGAAGGGCGACATTGTCATGTCAACAAAAGGAGTCGCGTCAGGTCCTGTCAGTTTCATGCGCGTTTTTGACATGGCTACCGAAGTTATAAAGGCTGGAGGAAAGCGCAGAGGCGCTATGATGGGAATTTTAAGAGTTGACCACTCAGACATTTTGGAATTCATAACTTCAAAGCAGAAACCAGGATTTCTTTCAAATTTTAACATTTCAGTCGCGGTTACTGACGATTTTATGAAAGCATTAGAGGAAGACGGCGAATACTGGCTTGTTAATCCTCGAAATAAGGAGAAAACGGCGAAGCTTAAAGCCAGAGACGTTTGGGATTTGATGGTTAAATCTGCTTGGGCAAGCGGCGACCCCGGAGTCATTTTTATTGATGAAATTAACCGGCATAATCCAACACCAGAAGTTGGAAGGATAGAATCAACTAATCCCTGCGGAGAACAACCGCTACTTCCATACGAATCTTGCAATTTAGGGTCTATAAATCTTTCAAGAATAGTTGAAGATGGAAAGATTAACTGGGAAAAACTGAGAGAGACCATAAGAAATGCTGTTCATTTTCTCGATAACGTTGTAGACGCAAACAAATACCCGCTGAAAGAGACTGCGAAGATAACTAGAGCCAACAGAAAAATAGGTTTAGGCGTCATGGGCTTCGCGGACATGCTCATAAAACTGAAAATTCCATACGATTCCAATGAAGCCTTGGAACTTGCTGAACGACTAATGAAATTCATCGAGGAAGAAGCACACAAGAAATCCCAAGAGATTGCCGAGAAAAGAGGGTCGTTCCCCAACTTTGAAAAAAGCATATGGAAAAACAAGTATAAAGCGTTCAGAAACGCCACAGTAACAACCATAGCGCCCACCGGAAGCATAAGCATAATAGCCGGCTGCTCCTCGGGAATCGAACCAATATTTGCAATTTCCTTCATAAGAAACGTTTTGAGTGGAACAAGACTTTTCGAAACTAACCCTCTATTCGAGGCGATAGCAAAAGAAAGAGGATTCTACGATGCAAAGCTTCTCGAAGAAATCGCGAAAACAGGCTCTGTTCAAAAGATTGACAGAGTCCCAGAAGACGTTAAGAAACTCTTTGTAACAGCCCTAGACATCGAACCAGAATGGCACGTGAGAATGCAAGCAGCTTTTCAGAAATACACTGACAACGCAGTTTCAAAAACCGTCAACTTGCCAGCTAATGCCACCGTTGAGGATGTCAGAAAAGTGTATGATTTAGCTTGGAAACTGAAATGTAAAGGAGTTACAGTGTTTCGTTACGGGAGCAAACCAGAACAAGTCCTCTACATAGGTGAAATAAAAACTCCGGAAGGAAAATTCATCTCAGCAGAATCAGAATATGCTGGCGGTTGCCCAACTCAAACTTGCCCGTTTCCAGGTTGAGATAATTAAAGTTCATGCGTCGGTAAGAAACTTTAAGACATGCTTAACGGAAACTTTGAAAAGGAGATGATATGCGTGAGCCCAAAGTTGGATTTTGTATGCGAAGAAGACATGAGCATGTTCACTGACTTATACGAACTAACAATGTGTGCAAGCTATTTCGACAACAGAAAATTTGAGACTGCCACCTTCGACCTCTTCATAAGAAGACTGCCACCAAATCGCTCTTACTTTTTATTTGCTGGCTTAGAACAGGTTCTGGCTTATCTTGAAAAAGTAAGATTCAACGAGAAACAGATTGACTTTTTGAAAACGCAAGGGTTTAAGGATGATTTTCTCGGTTACCTTAGAAAATTCAAGTTTACAGGCGAACTGTGGGCTGTCCCCGAAGGCACTGTGGTTTTTTCAAACGAGCCCTTGATTAGGGTTACAGCGCCCATAACAGAGGCTCAACTAATAGAAACCTTCATTCTCAACACTGTCAACTTGCAAACAACAATAGCCACGAAAGCTTCAAGAGTCGTTAACGCCGCAAAAGGCAGACCAATCATCGAATTTGGTTTAAGAAGAGAGCACGGCACAGATGCGGGAATGAAAGCAGCGAGAAGCAGCTACATAGCAGGCTGCAGTGGCACTTCAAACGTTCTCGCAGGAATGAGATATGGCATCCCAATTTTTGGCACTATGGCGCACTCGTTTGTAATGCTGTTTGATAAAGAAATAGACTCTTTCAGAGCTTTCACGAAAACTTTCCCAGACAAATCCACACTTCTGATTGACACTTTCGACGACATAAAAGGCGCAGAAAAAGCAATCATCGTTGCGAAAGAGCTTGAAGCGAAAGGATTCAAACTTCGCGCAGTGAGACTGGACAGTGGAGACTTGGTGGAAATAAGCAAGAAGGTTAGACAGCTTTTAGACAAGAACGGCTTGAAATATGTGAACATTTTTGCAAGTGGAGACTTAGACGAGTACAAAATAGAAGAACTGTTAAGAAAAGGCGCGAAGATTGACGCTTTCGGCGTTGGAACTAAAATGGGAACATCAGCAGACAAACCCTACGTGGACGTCATCTACAAACTGTCCGAAAAAATGAACGAAAATGGAGAGTTTTCGCCCATAATGAAACTGAGTAAAGGCAAGGTCACACTTCCAGGGAAAAAACAGGTTTTCCGACTCAAAGACGCTACGGGAAATTTTGTGAAAGACACAATCGCCTTGCACGATGAAAAAATAGAGGGAGAACCGCTTCTCATGAAGGTTATGGCTAATGGCAAAATAGTTTGCAGTCTCCCATCGTTGGATGAGATAAGAAAAAGAGCCATGGAAAACGTTTCAAAACTTCCTGAGAAGTATAAGAAGCTGAAGAGAGCGCCACGTTACCCCCTCGTGCTTAGCCCAAAACTGAAAAGGTTGATGAGAGAGCTAAAGAAGCGAATAAAGGAAGAAGAAATCGTTAACTTTTAGCTTGCAGTAACAGCCAAAAGAAGATTTATGAAGCCAACTTCTATTATGGCTGCGATAAAGAATATGCCATAGATAAAAACCAAATCTTTGATAGTCATTGTGCGGCTTAAAGTTTTCTTTAGGGTCAAGTATATGCCGTAGCCTTCAATAATGCCCATTGGCGTGCTTACCAACAAAATCAGAGGCAAATCTTCAACGTACACTCTGCCATAGATGAGGATGGCTCCGCGCAAAATGCTCAAAAAGATAATCATTACAGTAAAGGCTATCGCGAAAGTTCTCGGATGTTCAATCACGATTCGCCCATGCTTTTCTCTCTTAAAAAAATCCAAAAGGACTAGGTTAACGTAGAACGTCATTCCAAGCAATATCAATGACACTACGAGAACATTATGAACAAAAAGCATGAGAACCGCTAAAAGCTGATTACGTGTAATGTCGCCGACTATGTTAAAGAAAAACAGGTTCTCATAATACGAAAGCGCCAAAAAACCTAAAAAGGCTAATCCTAGGAGCGCCGTTGTCTTTTTTGAATCCAAAGTATTTGAACGCTCCTAAAGAGAAAACACAAATGACGGAAACAGAAGTTTCCCTAATTCCCATATTTCTTTTATTATTCCGAAAATTATAGCAAGAAGTATGGCAACAACCAAGAAAATTATCATAGCCAACAAGCCAACAGCAATTGCTCCAAGCCAACCAGTCTCATAAAGACTCTTAATAAGAAGCAGCCACACAAAAATGCTCAAAATCAGCGGGATGAACGGGTAAGGAATAAACAAAAAGAAAACCGTTGACAAAACCGTTCCAAGAAAAGAAATCAGAAAGGCATCTCTAAAACGGGCGCGCCTTCCGCCAACAACAATTAGCCCTGCAACATAAAGAACCACGGACAGAACCAAAAGCTGAACAAAGAAGAAAATTAAGGGAAACAGAATCTGAAATTCTGATGGAATGAGGTTCCACCAGCCGCCTCTTCCATCGGCAGCCATAGCTACGAATGAAAAAATGAAAACTCTCAAGAGATGCGCGATTGCCATGTAAATCACTCAATGCGTAGCCCTATTAAGGGAACAAAATAAAAAGTTTATGAAGCATACGACTAGATTTTTCCCGCTTTATTTCGAAAAGCACAGTTCCGCCGTCCGTGTAAGGTTTCCCAGGGTCCAAACATTGAAAATAGCCTTTCTCGCCTTCCTCTTTTGCTAAGCCCAACTGCTTAAAGCTTATTCCGTGGCTTAAGGGAACAACCATAGAAAGCATACAGCCTAAAGCGTGAATGCAAAGATTGTCAGTTTCACTAACGGCTATTCTGGGCGAATCCACAACTATTTGTTCTCCCACCTTATGAACCGGACAGTTTCCACGCACATCCTTAACCGTAATAACCAGACGGTACCTACCAGTTTTGAACATGGCTTTCACTCCATTACATTCAATATGCTTATTAGCATGAGTTATGAAGTTTTGGGAAACGCCGAAATGGCAAACACTTAAAAGTTATCATGAAAGGGATATTTGATAATTGAGAGAGAAAGGTGTAAAAGCAATGCAGAATCGTCCAGCCATAGTTGCCGCTGGAAGAACCAAATTCGGGGAACATTACGAGAAAGAACCAGAAAAACTAATTGAGGAAGCGTGGCTTAAGGCTTCGGTGGAAGCTGACATAGAACGCAAAGACCTAGAAGCATGCTACCTATCAGACTATTTTCTTCCAATCACGAACAAGCTTGGACTCGAAGAGGGTTTCCTTTCAGAACTAACAGAACTACACGTGCCAATGGAAGTAACCCGCTCCTTCGGCTCCGCATTATCTAACGCTTGCAATGCAATCCAAGCTGGAAAATACGATGTGGTTCTAGTGGGCGGCATAGAAAAAATGACTGACAGATGGGACAAAATCCGAGACGACCTCATGCTTCTCGAAGACCCATGGAGCTACTACGCGGGATGCACGCCAGAAGCAAACCATGAGCTGATGCTTCGAGCCTACATGAAGGAATATGGAATAGAAGGAGATGATGCAGAAAAACTGAACATTGCCCTAGCACAAATCGCAGTAAAAAACCACTTACACGGAACAAAAAACGAGTACGCACAGTACCAACGAAAAATAACCGTAGAGCAGGTCATAAACGCCAGAAAAGAAGCCCGAAAACCCTTGGGACTTTATGATTACGCGCCAATCTCAGACGGCGCTGCAATCATTATCCTCACAAGCGAAGACGTTGCCAAAAAATTCACAGACAAACCAGTCCATGTTCTCGGCTCGTCTTCAGCAACAGATTACCTAACCTTTCCGGCAAGAGAAGATTTAACGCGTTTTCTTGTAAGCGAAATTGCAATGAAGAATGCTTTGAAAATGGCTGGAGTGAATTTGTGGGATATACAAATAGTGGAGCTTTATGACCAGTCCACGGTTATGGAGATGGTTTCGCTTGAAGATTTGGGATTCTGTGAACGTGGAAAAGCGTGGAGAAGCATTTACGAGAGCTATCAAGATTGTAAGGGCTATTATGAAATTGAGGGAAAGAAAATTTTTGTGAACATGAATGGCGGCTTAAAAGCAGATGGAAACCCGCTCGGCGCCACGGGTGGAGCCCAAGTTTTTGAAGTTGTTAAGCAATTAAGAGGCGAAGCTGGCGAGCGACAAGTCAAAAGCGAAAAAGAACTCGAGTATGGCTGTGTGCTGGAGCTTGAGGGATTCGGCACTAAAGGCTACGTTTACATTTTAGGGAGGGATTAGTAAATGAGCAGCGAACCCATAGAGAGAAGAGTTTCCTATCTTGGCGATAGGCTTAGAGGAAGACGTTGCCAAATATGCGGAAAAGAATATTTCGAATTTAGAGACTACTGCGGAAACTGCGGAAGAAAAAGTTTCGGAAAAATGGTTGACATAGACCTTTTCTATGAGAAGGGCAAACTTGAAATATGCACGCTTGTCAATGAGCCAACAAACAAATTTACAAAACTTGGAAGTTACATTTACGGAATAGTCTCATTTCACGATGGAAAAATACGGGTTCCGGGAAGACTAACTGACCGCATGATAAGGCAAGGAGAAAACATTGATTTTTCGGCTTTGGAAGGAAGAGAAGTCATTCCAAGGTTTAGAAGACGTTATTCAGTGGACAGAAGCGATGTCATCCCAACAATTTCTTTGGCTTTCACCTTTGCAGACGAATATTATCCCCATCAAGAATACACTGTGGCAAAGCCTAACAAAGAATACGATAACCCGGGAATAGTTGGCTACGGAGTTTACACATCAAGGTTTAGGATAAGAGAAGGAAACATTGAACGTTCAGTACCGTTCATTGACGAAGACTCCATAACTGCGGCTGTAGAAGCTGGAAAAACAGCACTGATTCATTCTGGCGTTGACAGTGCGCTTGTCGGCAAAATATATGTGGGCTCCGAATCTAACCCTTACGCTGTTAAGCCCATTGCTTCCAAAGTGGCGCAAGTGCTAAAATTGGGCGAAGAATGCGAAGACGTGCAAGGAGTAGACGCTGTAGACACGGAGTTTGCATGCAAAGCTGCAACAAGCATGTTTAAGGACGCGGCTTCGCTTGTAAGTTATCCCAAATCGAACATCCAATACGCCATGACCATAGGCACGGACAATTCTCAAGCGGCACCGAGAAATTGCCCAGGAGGCGAGTTAGACCTTTTCGTCGGCTTCGGCGCTTGCGCTTACATTTTCGGAAAACACGATGTCATAGCTGAAATTGAAGGATGGTATTCGTGCACTTCGGACACTCCGGATTTCTGGCGAAGAGACGGCGAGCCATACCCAATGCATGGCGGACGCTTTACCGGAGACCCAGCATACTTCAAACATATCAGAAAGGCGGCAAAAAAGTTAATGGAACGGCTTAACTTGCAAATCAACGATATCAACTATTTTGTTGCTCATCAGCCAAACGTTCAGTTTCCAGTACGCATCGCGAAGGAGCTTGGATTTAAAGAAGAGCAGTATTTGCCTTCATTGCAAGTGGCAAAGTTTGGCAACACGTATTCTGGCTCTTCGCCTGTTGGTCTTGCGGCAGTCTTGGATGTTGCTAAACCCGAAGAGCGCATTTTAATCGCGAGTTATGGTTCTGGTGCTGGAAGCGACGCTTACTCGCTTGTTACTACGAGCCAAATATTGGATAAACGGAAGCGGCAGAAGTTGACTGTTAAGTATCAGGCGGAAAATCCGTTCTTGGAATATGTGGATTACACAACGTATAGAAGATTAAAACTTGGAATGTAAGCAAACTTTAATAGTGATAGAATAACAAGTTACCAGCGGAGTCTAAACTAAATGTCCGCAAAAGAAGTGCTCAGAGTCATATACGCACCGCATAAGGCATTTAAAGAGATAATCCAAAAGCCCGGATACAAAGGACCAATAATAATCATGGGATTGTTTGTGTTGTCCTTTGCAATTTTTTATTATGTTCTTTCTTCTAGAGTTTATTATGACCAAACAGCGCCACAATTGTCATCAACAGAATTTGATAAATGGACAGAAGACGCTACCCTCTGGAGTTTAAGTGCGGCTGTATCAGAGAACAGCACGGACTACATAAAAGGCAGCTATTATGGAAACAAGAGTATTCAGTTCCATCTTGAAAATGAAACACAGATTTCTATGGAATTAAAAATTCCAACCTCCTTAAACTGTCTGGGCGCTGACGGTTATGCGAACGTATCGTTTAGAGTGAAAATAGTTGAACCAGAAACTAATCCATATAATTTGAGCATTTATTTGTTCTCGGCGAACACCACTGATAATTACTTTTACCATTCCATAGCAGATGGCATCGCTGAAACAGGAATCTGGAACAACAAAACAATTCTGCTGAGCGAATTTACAAAGGTTAATAATGCCGACTGGAGCAACATCACTGGTTTAAAACTTGAATTGGCATGGACTAGCAATGAGAATATCACCGTTCTGGTTGATGGACTCTTCTTTCACGGCGTTTATAAATCCGCACTTGAAATTAATGGAAGTGGAATCTTAGTTAATTCCGTAATAAGCGGGTTCATGCAGTTCACTATACAATGGACTATACTCGGCATCTTTTTATATCTACTTTCAAAATTGTTTAAAGCACAGCCCATTTGGAAAAGTATGCTTACGATATCCGGATTTGCCTTGATAACGTTCTTTCTGCAAAATTTAATAATCACTGGAGTAGTTCTTGCTTATCCAGAAACGCACTTTTCTCTTTCAACCCTAGGCGGAGTCTCCGGAGAAGGATTTACAGTTGACGCCCAAAATTTCCAGTCCATTCTAATGATTCGATATGATATTTTAGATAGGATAGTGTACTATGTTTGGATTGTAGCTTTGTGCACTATTGCGCTTCATTTAATGTTTGCATTTTCATGGACAAGGAGCATTTCTATCTCAATTCTGAGCAGCTTGATTAGCATGCTGATATTTCGCCTTATAATATATGGAACGGTCTGGCTTTAGTTTACACATGGCAGTTGACAACAGAATCCGATGACGTCAATAAGATAAAGTTAAATAGTTAAGCAAAATTTTTGAGTCTGCGTTGATACGCATGAAAACTCTGCTTGAAGCTCATGATGTCAAGAAAGCTTATCGAATGGGCAAAGTGCATGTTCCAGCTTTGCGTGGAGTAAGTTTTGAAGTCAAGAAAGACGAATTTTTAACAATTTTCGGGCCTTCTGGCAGTGGAAAATCAACTCTGCTACATTTGATTGGAGGGTTAGACCGTCCGGACGAAGGAAAAATCATTATCGACGGCTTTAACATTCTTGAGATGAGCGGTGACAAGTTGGCTGAGCTTCGTTTGACCAGAATAGGGTTTGTTTTTCAATTTTTCAATTTACTACCAAGATTGACTGCATTAAGGAATGTTGAGTTGCCACTCTCGATTGCGGGTGTGCCAGAGAAGGAAGCGGTGGAAAAAGCAAAAGAAATGCTAACGCTTGTGGGACTGGAAACTCGCATGAATCATAAACCCACAGAGCTAAGCGGGGGAGAACAACAGCGAGTAGCAATTGCACGGGCTTTAATAAATAATCCAAAAATCGTGTTAGCAGACGAGCCAACTGGAAATCTCGATACCAAAACGGGCTGGGAAATAGTCCAGCTAATGAAAAAGCTGAACGAAGAGAAAGGACAAACCTTCATAGTTGTCACTCACGACCTGCACATCGCAGAAACTGCAGACCGCATAATACACCTCAAAGACGGCTTAATAGAAGCAATAAAAGAAGCGCCGAGAGGGAATAAACGATGAGGCTGAACAAAATTTTAGCTATGGCATGGGAAAACATGACCCAGCGAAAACTACGCACCTCACTAACCACCCTAGGCGTTGTGATAGGCATAACAGCAATAATCAGTTTAGCTTCCTTAGGCGAAGGATTCAGATTAGGCGTAAAAGAACGCATGGAACAAGGATTTGAACTAAACGTGCTAATAGTAATTCCAGGAAGCTTCACATCAGGACTCATGGGAAGCTTTACACCACAAGATGTCGCAAACATTCGGGAAAACGTTACAGGCGTGGAAATTGTCACTCCAATAATAACGTTGCCACAAGTAAAATTGAATAACACACAAACGAATGAAGGCTTAAACGCCATAACAGTAGGCGCCGTGAATTTCTCAGAAATGCGCCAAATCTTCCCAGACAGGTTTATTCCATTAGCAGGAGAATTACCAAGCCAGGAAGAAAACGACACAACTGTTTTGGGATTCAGAACTTGCTATTTGAATGATGTGACACCGATTGTCAATGTAGGCGAAAATGTAACTTTGCAAATTGACGTTTCTGGAATACCAATAAATAAAACTCTTCAAGTTGCTGCGATACTAAATAAAGGCGGGACTTCGGGAATCACAAATTTTGATTACTGGGCATTTATACCATTAAATGCGGTGCCCGCTCCAATCAATGAAAAATACAATATAATTTTAGTCAAAGTTTCCAACCCGGAAAAATCAGAACAAATCGCGAGAGATATAGAGAACACTTTTGAAAATCCATATTCCATAAGCATACTTGTGCCGATAGCTTTCATGCGTCAAGTGGACCGAATTCTAAATTTTGTTCAACTGTTTCTGATGGCTATAGCTTCAATTTCTTTGCTTGTGGCAGGAATTGGCATAATGAACATCATGACGGTTTCAGTGATGGAGCGAACCCGCGAAATTGGAATTTTGAAGGCTATCGGAGCGAAAAGTCGAACTGTACTAGGCATGTTTCTCGCTGAAGCTGTGCTGATAGGAATAATAGGCGGCTTGATAGGCATGTTTACTGGATATGGAATCTCCTACGGACTAGCCTATATGCTGTCAAGTTTTATGCAACCACAACAACAGCAAGACACTATTTTCAGAACACCTGAAACCCATGGAATGAACATAAACCCAGCATTTTCACCAGAATGGACAATAATAGCCTTTGTCTTCGCAATCATCGTGTGCATAATCTTCGGTTTGTACCCTGCCAGAAAAGCAGCCAAACTAAACCCAGTTGAAGCTTTACGTTATGAATAAAAACTTAGCAAAATTTATATGGTTGAAGGACTTTTCTGCATGTAACTGGCCAACAACCAAAAACTCAAGTGACCATCACAAAGGTATGTGAGTTTTAGGGTGAAAGGCTGGTTCCGCGATAAGGACGAAAACGCAACATGCCAAGAAGGCTGCCAGAAAAAACAAAAAATGCGCCAAGAAAACCAAGAAGATTTGGAAGCCAAAGAAGGTTCCGCCCAAGCAGACCGCTCTTTTCGATGGCGCCTGTCAAAGAGAATCAGGAAATAGAAGTTGTCATCGACGATATTGGAAGCAGAGGTGACGGAGTAGCTAGAATACAGAACTTTTTGATTTTTGTTCCAAACAGCAAAATAGGCGAACGCGTTAAGGTCGTAATTCGCTCGGTTCATGAGAAATTTGCAGTCGCGGAAAGAATAGCTTAGACGGAGGACGAAATTGAAAATAAAAGAATTGCGAAACGGCATGAAGAACGTTACAGTAGAAGCCAAAGTAACAGAAAAATCAGACCCACGCGAAGTTCTGTCAAGATTCAAAGACGAAACATACAAGGTTGCAACAGCAATAATCGCAGACGAAACAGGCACAATAAAACTGACGTTATGGAACGAACAAATCAACCAAGTAAACATCAACGACACAGTCAAAGTGGAAAACGGCTACATAACAAGCTTCCGAGGAGAAATCCAGCTGAATGTAGGAAAATACGGAAAACTAACAGTTGAATAACCGCGAATCAAATTTTATTTAACGCAATGAGAGGTGAAATGAATGAGTGAAAGAAGAAGCTTCGGTCCGAGAAGAGGAGGATTCAGAGGAAGAGGCGGAGGAAGCAGATTCCCACCGAAACCAGTAGAAATCGGCAAAGAATACGAAGTTGACATACAAGAAACAAGCCGACGTGGCGAAGGAATAGCCCGAATTCAGGGCTTAGTGACTTTCGTACCGAACACTAAACCAGGCGAACACGTCACGATTAAAATAACAAGGATAAGCAGAAGATTTGCAGAAGCCGAAGTTGTTGGAAAAGGAGAAGCAGAAACCGAAGAAAAAGAAGAAGAGTAACCAAAAAACGAAAGAATATTTCTTCTCGAAACTTTTTCCAATATCTGTTCTTTTCTACTTTTAACACTCATTTCTTTTTGAAGAAAAGCCAGTTTTTCTGGTCTTTAAACCTCACCAGCACATATACGCCCTTCAGTTTGTTGCCGTTGATTTCCACAATGAGCTTGTCTTCTTTTTGGTCTATCATTTTGTAGGTGCCTTTGTCCCAGATTTCCACCGTGCCAGCGCCATACTCGCCTTCAGGAATCGTGCCTTCAAAACTTGCATAGTCAATTGGGTGGTCTTCAACTTGGACGGCTAATCTTCGAACGCCAACCGTTAGAGGCGGCTCTTTAGGCACTGCCCAACTTTTCAGTACTCCATCCATTTCTAAACGTAGGTCGTAATGCAAATGTGTTGCAGCGTGCTTCTGAACAACGTAAATGTTTCCCTCGCTCATTTTTACTTCACCCTTCGGCTCGCTTGTTCTATTGAACCTCCGTTTTCTCTCATATTCTTTTAGGCTCATTTCCTACTCAATCTCTGCCAAGCGATACATTCACCATAGTTGAATTTAGTTTTAAGAAGTTTTTAACTCTTCAAAGAACTGCTCTAAAATTGCTATTGGAGAACCAATTTCTTCGCTGATTTTCTGTTTTGCAGGAGGATTGCTAAGGTAGAAGGGTATTCTTTGAGTGAGGCGTTCTTGGAAGGTTGGTACAAGCTCGTTTTGGTAGAATATGCCTATTGGAATTTTGTCGCCCCATTTTTGAGCCTTTTCAAGAGCAGCCATTTTCTTTTTGAAATCTTCAGTTGGCTCATGCACAACCGGCTCGTAGCCAGTTTCGTCTAGTTTGTAAAGTCTCGGGTTTGGTTTTCCAGTTTTGGGGTTTATTCTGTCCATGCCAGCATACCATTCTTTAGTGTTTATGTCGTTGTATGTGGGGCACGGTTGCAGAATATCCACGAAGGCTAGTCCCTTGTGTTGAATAGCGTGTTTTATCATGTCTTTCAAGTGTTTTGTGTCGTAAGCGTACGCTCTTGCAACGAAAGTGTAGCCAGCCATAACCGCTAAAGCAAGGGGGTTCACGCCCTCGTTTATGTTTGGTTTTGAAAGAGACTTTGTTTTTAAGCCCAGCTTTAATGTTGGAGAAGCTTGTCCCTTGGTTAACCCGTAAACGCCATTATCATGAATCAAATAAACCATGTCCACATTGCGCCTTCCAGCATTCACAAAATGTCCAGCGCCTATGCCTAAGCCGTCGCCGTCTCCACCCACAGCTATCACTTCCAACTCTGGATTCGCCACTTTAATTCCTTGAGCGAAAGGCAAGGTTCTACCGTGAAGTGTGTGAACTCCATAGGCTTTAATGAAATGTGGCGGTTTGCCAGAACAGCCTATTCCGGAAACTATCACAATGCTATGTGGTTCTAATCCAAGCTCGGCAAAAGCCATCTGCATGGCAGTGAGTATGCCAAAGTTGCCGCATCCTGGGCACCAGTCAACGAAAACGTCTGTTTTGAAATCTGACATTTTAAGAGCCATAGGTTAACACCTGCCTTTTTGGAGCTTGATTAAGCAGAATACGCTTTAATGCTTCATACACTTCGGTCGTTGTCATGGGACGCCCATTATACTTTAAAATATGATAACTCATTGGAATTCTTGTTTTTTCCGTAATTATTCCTCCAAGCTGTCCAGAATAATTCATTTCTATATCAATGACTTTTTCGGTGTTTTTCAAAACATCAGCGATATATTCTTTGGGAAGGGGATGCACCATCCGAACTTGCAGAAAACCTAAACTGAAACCTTCTTTTGATAACATGCCAAGGGCTTCGAGAACTGCACCTTTCGAAGAACCCCAACTGACAATCATGTTCTTCGCGTTTTTGTCTCCGAAAAAGTTGACTTTCTCTTCAATTGGCACTTCATTTTCTATTGCCTCAAGCTTTTTCATGCGTTTCTCAACCATCATTGTTCTGTTGGGAGATTCCTCGCTTATGTGCCCAAACTCGTTATGCTCATCGCCCGTGTACCAATGCACGCCATTTTTTGTTCCTAGAAAAACTCGTGGAGAAATGCCATTTTCTGTGAATTTGAACCGTTTGTATTCTATGCCTTGAAGTTTTGCTTCATCGAGAATATCGCCTCGCTCAATCTTAAATTGGCTGAAGTCAAAGATTGGATACGTTTGGGAACTGTTGCCGAGAGCTTTATCAACCAAATGGATAACTGGCAACTGATACCTTTCAGCGTAATTAAACGCAATTGCAGCGTCATAAAAACATTCACGAATATCACCAGACGCAAGCACTATCCGCGGAAATTCGCCGTGTCCAGCGTGAATGGCAAATCGCAAGTCGTCTTGTCCATGCCGCGTCGGTAAACCAGTGGAAGGCGCACCTCGTTGATAATATGTGATGACAACTGGCACTTCGTTGTTTCCAGCCCAAGCTAAGCCTTCAACCATGAGCGAAAAACCAGGTCCAGACGTGGAAGTTGCTGCTCTGGTTCCAGTTAAGGCTGCTCCAGAAGCCATGTTGACCGCTGCAATTTCATCTTCCGTTTGAATGACAACTATGGCGCCTTTTTCATCCCCAGTTTTTGTTTGTATGATTTCGTGAGCTTCTAAATATTCGCTTTCGTCTGCAGCGGGAGTTATTGGATAATAGGTTTGTATTCTACACCCGCCTAAGACTTTACCAAGCGCTACTGCTTGGTTCCCAGATAGGAAAATCCGTTTTTCGGTTGTATCGGTTTTTTCGAGTTTGTGTTCGAAACCGTTGCCAAAGGTTTGTTTGGTATATGTGTAGGATGTTTGGAAGGCTAAAACGTTCATATTTACAATTTTGGGTTTTTCTGCAAAAATCGACGCAATCGCCTTTTCTACAAGAGCAGCGTCATAATCTAGCAACCCGAAGGAGATGCCAAGTGTTAAAACGTTTATCATTCGAGTAACCTTGCTCAACTGTTCAATGCCCAATTTTGCTGCGACTTCCTTCAACAAATCCATGTAAGGAATACGAAACACGTGAATGCCTGCTTTTTCTGCTTCAGAGAGTAAATCGCTTAAACCGTCGCCCCAGCCTTTTTTCTCCAAAAACTGCCGATATTCTTTTTTGAATTCGTAAGGCAAGGTAGGTATGCTGAATATTTTTGTGTTAACTTGGTCTTTGTCAACTATTATTCCGCCGTTTGGAACAACTTCGTTTATGTGTCTGACAACCGTTTCCGCGTCAAATGCCGCAAGCAAATCTACATCATTAACGTTTGCCGAAACTTCACAAGTTGAAACTCTTAAATGAAAATAGCTGTGCAGTCCCTTAATGTTTGAGTGATATTCTCTTCTGCCGTAAACATACAAGCCTCCGTAACCGCAAGCTCTTCCAAAAATGTTCGCGGCTGAATCGACGCCGCTGCCTTGTGGTCCACCTGCCATCCAGTTAAGTTCCTCTCTTACCATCTTATATTCTCACCAACTTGAATTCTCTTAGGACAAAAAGGGTCAGTTTTTATCCGCCTGTGGCTTTGTCGGTACCTATGCTGCATTCGCAGTTAGTAGATTCTCCGCAGTAGGGGCACACGCATTTGCAATCATCAATTGAATAGCCACATCTTTCACATATAGGCTCCTTTTCTTCTGATTTCATTTGTTAATTCCCATTATAGTATATCATTTTCTGCGAAATTAAAACTTATGTAAAAATGTGCAGAAGCTAAAGGGTGGATAAAAAAGGTGGGGGTATTTTTGGTTTTACCTTAGGTCTTCAAACAGAGTCGTGAATGTGTCGTGGTGTTCTTCTTCGTCTTTCAAAATGTTCATGAAGAGTATTTCGGTTGTTTGGTCCTTCTCTTTGCGCGCTTGCTCGATTATTTTCTTATAAAGCGCTATCGCGTTTTCTTCGTCCTTTATGTCGCGTTGTATCATCTGCTTAAGCGTTTTACCCACAACAATTTCAGTTGGCTTCGTCGTCGGTGTTTCACCTAAATAATAAAGTCTTTCAGCAATGGCTTCAGCGTGCTTCATCTCGGTTATCGCTATCTTCTTCAGCTCATCCTGCACCGCGAAGCCTTTAACGCCGCCCCATTGAACGTGCTGCCACATATACTGAATCGCAACTTGCAATTCTCTTGCTATACCGTCATTCAACATTTTCAACAATTCTTTAGAAGCCAATTTTCTTTCACCTTATTTTGACAGATTGAATTACAGTTTTTGTCGTTCTTCTTATATTAAATTTTCTTAAATCACGCGGAAAAGGCTGAAAAATTAAACGTTTGCAAACTTGATAAAGAAAATTAGAGCACATATAATTTAGAAACTGAAGAAACAACCACGTCTGCTACTTGCTCAAGCTTTTCTTGAGAAGTAAAACCAGTCAAAACGCCAATACACGCCTTTAGCTTCGCGTTTCTACCCATCTGCATGTCCGACACGGAATCTCCAACAATAACAGTGTTGCTTGGCTTAGATTCTGTCTTTTTTAAGATTTCAAGCACCATGTCAGGTGAAGGCTTCCCATTCATAACGTCGTCACTTCCAACTACCGCATCAAAAAAGTGCGCTATCTCCAAGGTTTTGAACGATTCCACCGTGCGCTTGTGAGTGTCTGTGGAAGCAATTGCAAGTTTTAAGCCGCTTTGCTTTAACCGTTTAAGAGCCTCCGCTACGCCTTCTAAAAGAACTGAACCATAAGGAGACTGGATTGAACCGTCAGCCTCATCATAAGCTCTCTGAGCCGACTGCTTAGCTTCACTCCACGAATAGCCACTCAGATAGAAAGCTTCAGCCGCAATCAAAATCTCTTCACGTCTTGGAGCAGTTCCCAAAGGTCCACCGTGGTCTATTTTCTCATTCTTCAAATCAACACCGACAATTCTCTCCCATAACTCAGAAACGGTCTTTCCACCATGTTTTTCAATTGCGTTTTTGCGTGCTTTAGCCAGTTCCAACAACAACAAATGCTGATTGACAAGAGTGCCGTTCTTGTCAAAAATTACCAACTTGCATTCTATTATTTTGTCTCCTGCAACTAACTTTTCCATATGATATTCTCCACGATTCTTTATTCTCGCCTTAAACGAGTAGCTATGGCAAGAGTCATCA
Organism: Candidatus Bathyarchaeota archaeon A05DMB-5; assembly: GCA_019685655.1. Classification (NCBI taxonomy): domain Archaea; kingdom Thermoproteati; phylum Candidatus Bathyarchaeota; species Candidatus Bathyarchaeota archaeon A05DMB-5. The sequence continues at coordinate 21,509 of JABFQP010000002.1, forward strand.
AGAAAACTATTTATCCTTTAACCTACCATGCCCTAAACATGATTGACAAAAATTCGCTCCGTTTTGTAACCTATTGTGGCTTATACTGCAGACTGTGCGCTCAGCACGCTCGCATAACACGCCAAGCAAGCCAACTCCAACAAACGCTACAAGAAGAAGGGTATGGGGATTTTTACCAACACTTTCCAGAAATGAAAAATGCCTTTCCACAATTCTCGCAATTTCTGGAGAAACTTGCAAAGTTCGATTGCACATGCAGGTCAGGTAAAGGTGGACCTTCAAATTGTGAAATCCGCAAATGTGCCCGACAAAGGAGAATTACTGTTTGCCCACGGTGCAGAGAATACCCATGCCAGCACATTCAGAAACTGGCAGAATGCTATCCGACTCTCATTCAAGACGGAAAACGCCTGCAAAAGATAGGCGTCCACAAATGGATGGAGGAACAAGAACAAAGAGTCAAACGAGGCATAAGCTATTCCGACTGGAAAGCTAAATAATCTTTTCAAAAATATTGTACTCTAAATTCACAAAAATTTTAATAATCCGCTTCATTTGATGGTTCAATAGTTTGGGAGCGCATAGTAATGACCAAGAAAGATACTGCTAAAACTGGTTTGCCGCCTTTGCACACACTTATTTTTCTCGAAGGAAAAAAGCATTAATTACTGGTTCAGCCGCGGGCATTGGCAAAGCCATAGCCTACAGGTTTGCTGAAGCAGGCGCTGATTTGGAACTCGTCGACATCAGCGAAGAGGGCTTAAACGCTGTAAAAGAAGAGCTTAAACAGTTTAAGGTGCACATAAACATTCACAAAGTTGACCTTTCTAAGAAAGAAGAGATAGATGCTTTATGGAAGAGGTTGGAAGGCAAAGAACCAGATATATTGGTCAATAACGCGGGCATTTACCCTTCCAAGTCTTTTCTCGAAGTGGACGAAGCCTTTCTGCAGAAGGTGATGGATGTTAATTTGAATTCGGTTTTTTGGATGTGCCAGCACATGATAAGAAGTAGATTGAAAAAGGGCGGAGTAATAATAAACGTTGGTTCTATTGAGGCTGTAATGCCTCTGAAAGAAGAGCTTAGCCACTATAGCATTAGCAAGGCTGGAGTCATGGTGCTTACGAGAGCCTTAGCAAGCGAATACGGCAAACACGGGTTCAGAATAAACGTGCTTGTGCCGGGTGGAGTTTGGACGCCAGGAACAAAAAGTTTGGCAAAAGAAGCGTTGCAGTTCAAGTTTAAAGTGGTGAAAACTGGCATAGAATATGGCATTAGGAACCCGCTGGGCAGACTTGTTAAGCCAGATGAAATTGCACGTATGGCTTTGGTTCTTGCAAGCGATTTATCCAGTTACGTGCATGGCACATTAATAACTGTTGACGGAGGATTCCTATCCGCATAAACTGAACACAGTTTTTCCGGTTCGAATAGCATAGACGCCCTAGGACTTCATCGATTCAAAAGTTCTCAGTTTAAAACGTTTAGAGACACAGCCACGTATAACAGTAACGATTTAACATAAAAAAGAGAAGATGTTGATTTTTGCAGTTAGAGTTTATTCTTTTGGTTTTTCTGAGGGTGGAGGCGGTTCTAGAGTTTTCGTTGGCGGTTTTCGCTTGAGCAGTACAAGAGCGGCTACAACTACAACGACACAAACAACAGCTGCAACTGTTATTATGAGCCACAAGTCTCAACCTCCAGTGCTCCACATGTTTGTTTCGACAACTTTCATCAAAGTTGTTGAGCCTCCATAGGAGCTATAGAATTCCAGAAGCACGCCCTTCTCTCTATCCCAGTAGTATGTGCTTGTTCCAATCATTGGAACAGAAACATTAAGATAAGCAGCATCTCTGCCATCTTTTGTTGTCGTTCCCGTTATTGGAAATGTCATGCCATAGACAAGATCGCCAGTGCTTAGGTTTGCCGAAACAATAAGTGGCACACTGGAGATTGTTGTGAACCCTGAACCTGTAGCGACATCTATCGTGAAGTCTCTGGGAGTGGTAGGCCATCCTGGCTGATTTCCCTCATATTTTCCGCTTACTTGTGTGCCGCTAACGTTTTGGATGGTGATTTTTATCCATGTCGTGACTGATTGCCCTTGGGCAGTAACCTTAATTTCCCATTTTATCCATTCATTTTCTTTGACGCCTACTGTTGCGACTGCAATTGTTGGCGTTACAGAGAGTAGGATAAGGCAAAGTACTATGGGTATCGCTATTTTCGTCATGTCAAGCATTTTTTCACCATGAGCCAGCACTTAGAATTCTCTTGTTATTTATGCCTTACGAAAGTATTTTCTAGCTTACAGTAAGTTAGGGAGTAAAACTTTAGTGTCGCATAGAACGAAATTATTGCAGTTCCCATATCTTCTAGCTTTTGAATCTATGAAGATTGGGGCTGAAGCGTTTCAGCGACTGTTTGTGCCCACTTTTTCGTCTTTTCCAACTCTCCTTCTTTCAGTCGCATTTGGTTCATTTTGCCTTCAACGTAAGCAATCAACGGAGTTGTTATCAGCTTAAAGCCTAATTTTTTAAGCTTGCCTTCTATGCCCTTTACTGCGCTTCCGCTTATTCTTGATTGCACTTGCGTGTCAAAAGCCGCCGCGAGTTTACTGGAAAAATCTTCATTTTGCAAGCTATCCAGAAACTTTCTCATGTCGTTCGAAGCTCTGAAGGCCATGGTGGGTGCGCCAACAATCAAACAATTATAATCTTTTATAACTGTCGCGTTGGCATTGTTAACATAGAAAGAGTCAACTTCGATTCCCTTTTCTCTTAACACTTCGCCGATTGTTTCGGCAACCTTTTCCGTTAACCGCATAGGAGAAACTGTATCATAGACAATTAGAACCTTCATTGAAGTCAGCCTCAATTCACCCTTAAACATGCATGTTACTTTTAAACATTCTCAAACGTGCCAAAACACAGAACTTATGCAAAACGCAAGCGTGTTAAGTCAACAACACTGAGCATGTAAGAACCCCAAACAATATTCAAAGAAATAACAGAAAAGAAGCATCATCATCTTTGGTTTGAGTATTGGTGGGGCTGGTCGGATTTGAACCGACGACCTTTCCCCGGAGACAGCGCTTGGCTGTTCCTACGGGTTTCTCTATGACCGCTCCAGAACTTCTTCATTCCGCTTCGGGCGGTCCGCAAACCCGTTTGTTGCATTCTGGAGCCCGTCGTCATACCTTCCTAGACTACAGCCCCGTTGTGTTTGTGGCATTAAATTTACTGTAGAGGATAAGATATATGCGTTATTCCTACGTCCTTTCTAGAATAACTAGAGAAGCTTATGCGTTAGATGCGTGAACATCTAATTATCTTAAAGTATTTATGATCGATTCCGGTAACGTGTGTGTTTGTGGAGGGCGTTTATAACGGGAAACGAGTTAAGCAGAGATGTACGAAAGAAATGTGTTCTTTATCAAGAGATAGACGGCACTTCTTACGAAGTGGATTTGCCGTTAACTTCCAACGTTGACCCAGATGAGTTAAGAGAAAAAATAGGTTTGCCCTCCTACATCGACCTCAACTATTTTCCATTAAAAAGTGCCATGGTAACCCTTTGGGCGACTATAAACGCGCCTAAACTTCACGAGTTATACCCCGAAGCTTTCGAGAAAAAAATCAGCGACAACCCTATTCCCGCCTTGCTGTTTGGAGGAGCAGCAGTCAAAATTCTCTGCAAGAGCGCAAATGCTGGCGGTCCACTGGCAAGAGCGATAAAGGATACAGATTTTATCATCCCCAAGAAACAAGGAATGAGCTTTTGCAAGCTTCTTTTGAACATGGACAAGGCTTTTGGAACACAGTTTAAGTATTTTCGGACAAAAGGCGACGTGCTTTTCAATGCTATGAGACAGGGTCAAAGATATCGGATTAGAACAATAAACGGCATAACTGAAGAAGGTCTTCCCACAGTTACCGTGCTGGATATTTTCTGTGATTACATAGAACTGCGCCACCGAATAGAAATTAAAGACTCCTTTGAAAACTGCAGAGAAAACTTGTGCACAATCGGTTTGGAAAACTTGATACTTTCTAAGTCACAGTTTATCATGGACTATCCCAAATCAGACGCGCACGTGCTGAAAGAGTACAAGCAAGAATTCAGAATCTTACCATATGAACACTATGCTTCAGACAAGATTGTTTTGGGAATGGAAGAAAAAGACACGAAAGATGTCTGCGCAATTTTCTTAGACCATTCTATAGGTGAAGAAAAAGACGAAATCAGTCCTACCAAGATGAGAAAGGCTTTGGAAAGAGATAAGAAACTCACGTTAACCGTAACACTCAATCTTCAAAATTTAGCGAATAGAACTGAGCTTATGGAAAGATGGCTGAAGAAAAACGACGTCGCAACCGTCTCCAACAGAATAAACGAGTTGTTGAAGTATTTGCCTAAGGTTGACAAAAAATGGGACAAGCCATGGTGGAATACCGCTGTGGAAACACCAATGATTGAATAGTAAGGCTATTTCTTGCGTATCAGCTGTTTTATTGTGTTGTAGGCGTCTTTTCTGGACATTCCAGCTCTTGAAATCGGTAGCTCCACCGTCTCTTTTTCCGAATACAGTTTTATGCAAACTTCACGTTTTGGAGTAACATACATTGTTGCATCCTTGAAATTTGACCACTTGCCTTCTCTCACCGTTTTTCCTTCTTGAATAGTGAATCCTTGACTGTTCAACAAAAGGATAGTGTGGTAGTTACTCTTGTAAAGACGATAACCTCCCACCAAAGATAAACCCGTAACTACCAGAAGGGTTAAAGGATGAATGGCTTGAGGCCACCCAGCGAGAGCAATTGCCACTAAAAATAGAACGCCCAATCCAAGAAGGATAATGAAGCTTTTCATATAGTTGGGCACGTCGAAAATTTCAAACTTTGCTTCTGTCAATTTGAGGTGTTTAGCAAGTCCTTTTCCGAGAACGTTGTTGGACGTGACATTTTCTTTAGATGCAAGACTAAAGGCGGCAACACCAATATTTTTGTCAACCAAATCGTTTATTGCGTTTTTCAATGTTTTGTCGAATGGTTGACTTTGGACCAATCCTAGAAAAATCCATTCGTCTTCGCCAAACTTGCTCTTCAACGAGATAATCATTTCTCTAAAAGATTTAGTATCCATTGCTGGAGATGTGTAAATGAAAAAGTTAATCTTGTATTTTGGGGTCACCAAGGCTGAGAATATTTTTGAAAGGAAGAATCCTTTCTCCTGAAGGCTTCCTGAAGCATAAATTGGAAAAGTAACGTTGCCGATTTTATAGTCTCTATAGATTTCGTTGAAATTAGCCAGCCATCTTAAATGTCCTTTGGCTATTTGTTCTTCCACCATGTCAACGACAAAGTTAAGTTCATACAATTTCTAAGCACCAATGACAATGTAAAAATAAAAAGAGGGAGGATATTTAAGGCTATTCTGGTGGGATGCTGAGGTACAGCGTCCGCATGTCAACGCCCTTTGTTGTGTTGCGATACATGAACCCTAGATACAACAGTATTCCCGCGATTATGCAACCGAAGAACCCAATTGCGCTTATAATGTCTGCAGTTTCTGCTCCGGTTGTAAACAGAGACCATATCCACGGTGACTCTTTTATGAAGATGTAAAGACAGAAGGCTCCGCCAAGTGTCGCAACAAATCCTAAAGTGACAACTGCGCCTATCGAATGCTTGACAGCTGCACGGTCGTAGATTTCCTTTCTTTCTAGCGGAAGCAACATGCAAGATATACAGAACATTGTTAGGAAGAACGCGTCAAAAATGTCTGTTCCGACGACACCTGCAAAAGCCAAATAGCTCGCTGCTCCTGCTGGAAAGTCAGCCTCTGCCATACATGCTGGAATGGCAAAGATAGCTGTGATTAATATTGCCCACACTGGGGCGTGCCATCTTTCGCTGACGTAAGAGAACTTTTCGGGCATCATTCTGTCAAACGACATGGCAAAGAAGGTTCTAGAAGCAACAAGCAGGAATGGTGGAATGTCATTGGCAACCCAGAGTACAGCACCTATCGCTATGAGCATTGGAAGCCAGCTTATACCCATGCCATTAGCAATTATAGATGCAAGACCAGTGCTCCACGCACCTTTGAAATTGGGTATGGCAGCATCTCTCGCGGCTACAACAGTACTTTTAATGCTGCTTGGTGGGTAACTTAGCCAAGCGTATGCTTGGAAAAAGCTCCATTGATGTCCTTCAGCATCCGTGTAAGGTTCTACATTCATTGCTGCAATTGCTGAAAGCGATGAGGCCAACAGATAAACTACCATTATGAGGAGCCCCGCGACCAAAAGCACTTGAGGAAGTTTTTTGTTCGCTTCTTTAACTTCGCCAGCCAAGAACGTTGTGGCATACCAACCCATGTAAGCCCAAAAGGCTCCACCAAGCGCAACTGAGAAGGCGTCAAAGAAGCCGACGGGGTTGGCTGTCATACCTGTGGCATTTGCAACTGCCTCGAACGTAGTTGGCGGGGCACCCATCACATTTTCAACGCCAGTTGCGATTGCTGTAGGATTCATTGCACCAGCTATCCACATCGCAAAGAATATGATTGTAATTGCTGCGGGTATATAGAATATGACTTCCATCAATCGTCCATACAGCTTTGTTCCTAGAAGCGCGATTACTGCAAATATCCAGACTATCACGAGACCCCCAAGGAAACGCCCAGCAACACCGAAATCAAAGGCTGTTGGAGCCATTGCAATGCCGAAGAATGTTTCGATTCCCTCGAAAACCGCGACACCAATTAATCCGTAGCTAAACGCTTCTGCAAGGAACATCAGCCATCCAGACATATAGCCTATCGACGGGTGGATAACTCTCGATATAGTAACATAGCCACCGCCCGACCTTGGCATCGCCGCCGCAACGTAGCCTGCTGCGTATCCAGTGATAAGCACGATGAAGCCGCAGATGAGGAATGCCCAGAATATTGCAGGAAGTCCTAATGGCATCCAATCCGTTGGCATTGGCATTGGTCCGGTGAATTGGAATGCGCGTTTCTGCCATCCTAAGCCGATGACATGGCTAAGGATGATGATGACACCCAAAGTGAATCCAATTTCTCTTACGAGTCCAGTTGCTTCCCTAGCAAAAAGTCCAGGCTTACTTGAGGCCATTTCTTATAATGCACCCAATCTCAAATGTTTTAATGCTGAGAGCATTTAAAACTTTCCATGGTAACGTATATTTTAAATAACTCGGCGATATTAAAAATAGTTGAATTTGATGGAGTATGCGTAATTGAGCTTTCTGTTTGGAAGGAAAAAAGAGGAAACGACTAAGATACTTTTTGCCACAGACATGCATGGGTCAGAAGGGTCTTGGAGAAAATTTCTAAACGCTTCTGCTATGCTCAAGGTTAATGTGGCTATTTGTGGCGGAGATTTAACTGGGAAAATGATTGTTCCGATTGTTGAGCAGAAAGACGGAAAGTACACTTATTACCTTATGGGTGGAACACACACTACAGACTCAGCTGGTCTAGAGAAAGCGTTCAAAGACATTAGAGGAATAGGCTACTATCCACACGTGACCAACGAAAGCGAATACGAAGAAATGACCAAGAACCCCAAAAAAGTGGACGAAGTCTTCCATGACGTTATGATATCAACACTGAAACGATGGCTCGACCTCATACCAGAAAAAGTTCCAAGCGAAACAAAAGTGGTTGTTTGCCCCGGAAACGATGACAGATTTCCAGTGGACAAGCTAATCGAGAAACACAAGAGCGTAATCAACGGAGAAGGCAAAGTAATCAAAATAGATGAAACTCACGAAATGGTAAGCTGCGGCTGGGTTAACCCCAGTCCATGGAAGACGGCTCGCGAAGAAGAAGAAGAAAAGCTTGAGGAAAGACTTGAAAAGTATATTTCACAGCTGACAGACGTGAAAAACGCCATATTCAACTTTCACGCTCCGCCATTTGAGTCCAAAATTGATGAAGCGCCACTGTTGGACAAAGATTTGAATCCAATCATACGAAGCGGAAGCGTCGTGATGGTTCCAGTAGGCTCAAAGGCTGTAAGAAAAATGATAGAAAAATATCAGCCCTTCTTGGGCTTACATGGTCACATACACGAATCTGCAGGTTGCATAAAAATAGGCAGGACGCACTGCGTTAACCCAGGAAGCGAATACGCCGAAGGAATAATCAGAGCGTTCTTCATAGAATTTAAAGGAGACAAACTCACTAGGTTGCAGAGAATAGAAGGTTAGAGGCAGTGCCTGATGGCTTGGCTGTTGGACAAAGAAATTAAAAGAGAATTACCGGCAGAATGGAAAGATGTAGTTCCAACCGAAGTTTTCATGCAAGAAGCAGAAAAGATAGTTGAAAAAGCCAACCAAAAAGACATACCTTTAAGAATCATGGGCGGGTTGGGAATAGCCATACGCTGCCGAGAATTCAGAGACTTTGCAATTAAGCTGGGAAGAGTTGGAACAGGCGTTGTCCAAGGGCAAGAATACAGCGACATAGACTTTATGTCGTACGGCAAACATAGAGAAAAAGTGAAAGAATTTTTTGGAGAAATCGGCTACGCAAAACGAAGAGCAACACTTTCTTCAGCAGCCTCTGACAGACAAATATATTACCATCCCAAAGGTTGGTTTTATGTTGACGTTTTTTTCGACAAACTAATGGTGGCAAACCACCCAATAGACTTCAAAGGAAGACTTGAGTTAGAATACCCCACAATCACGGCAACAGACATGCTTCTTGAAAAAATACAAATGTGGGAAGCCTTCAGCATCAAAGACCTAAAAGACTGCATGCTTCTGTTGAAAGCACATGACGTTAAAGAAAAAAACGAAAAAGAATGCATAGACTCTGCATACATAGCCAAAACCCTATCACAAGACTGGGGATTCTGGTACACAGCCACAACCAACCTTAAAAACCTCAAAAAATTCTTAACAGAAATAGACAAACTCGGACCAGAAACAGACATCGACCCCAAAAAAATCGAGGAAAAAGACCGACAAGAAATAACCAAAAAGATTGAAGCAATCTTGCAAGCAATAGAGAAAGAACCGAAATCTTTCGGATGGAAAATGCGGGCAAAAATTGGTACGAAGAAAACATGGTACAATCCTGTCGAGCGCCCCGAAACTGTAGGCGGATTCGGCATTTGGGAAGCTATAAGAAAAGAGGAAAGCTAAAAGTTAATGAAGTTTGCTTATGAAACCCTAATTCTTCATGAAATTCGAAGTATGTAGACGTTATTCTCTGCTTATAATTGATTGTATGCTGTAGAGACATTGGTGTCGTTGTTTTTATTCAGCCATAAAGTTTATAATATATCACAGAAAATAACTAAGTTTTTGTGGTTCCCATGGAAATGAAAGAAATAACGAGATACGTGTACATTGCTTTTGTTGCTATAGCAATCATAATGGGACTGGTCGTCGGCTATATGGCATACACTGCAGAGCTTCATTGGCTTGACAAAAGTGTTAGCGACACCAACGGATGGGTTATTTTAATAATGCTAATATTAGGAGTTATCACAGGATTGACTAGTATAACAGAGAAAGAAGTCACTCCATTCCTCATTGCAACAATTGCCTTGTTGGTAGCAGCCGTTGCAGACGTCTGGAGCCCATTAAGCAACATTCATGAGTTACTTTACTACTGGGCAAAAGCAATTCTAACCTATATCGTAGCATTCGCAGCTCCCGCCGCAGTCATAATAGCAGTTAAATCCATGCTTCCCATGATAAAAGAAAAGTAAAGCAACAACTTCTTCCTTTTTTTGTGTAGACAAATTCCCACCTAAGAAAATTGTTGATTCGATGCCCTTTAAAGCGAAAAGTTAATGAGCATAAGCTTAACGTGTATTCTGGGGTTTGCCGGTCATAGGGCGCGGGACCCACCCGATCCCATTCCGAACTCGGAAGTTAAACCGCGCTCCGTTCTCGGCTGTAGTGCGGTCTTCGGCCACGCGAACCCGGGAAAGCTGGCTGCCCCTTTCATTTAATCTGTTAATTTGGAGGAGAATTACCTAAAATTTATAACTAAGCGTTTGTTAGTCTTTTCGAAAGGTGAGCATGTGAACATATTCGCAGTGATTTCAGGTCTGCAAAATACGGTTACGCAGGAACCGTTTGGAGAATTCTCCTGGATTCTTAACTTACTTTTCTATGTCGTCTTCATAATTTTCATTTTTTATGGACAGAGAATTCAAATGTATGTTATGATTAGGGAAGTTGAAGGTTCACTTTATAAATTGAAGTACATAAAGGATGAAGGACGAAAAACTGCAATAGAAACGATAAAAGAAATTGGAAAGCCGCAAGTAGACCCAACCGTGAGAGTTGACAGATTTCTGGAATACTTCACGATATCGCCTCAAAGCCTCGACCCAGCTGGCGTTGTTTGGAAGCTTGAGCATATACTTGACGTTAGGGATGTCCGGTTTAAGGACGAAGTGAAGTTTATGGCTCCAGCCGCAGACGAAACGCAAGTCAATAATTTAGAAAATACTCTTGAAGCGGCAATGGCGTTAAACTACATTTACAAGGTGATAAGGCACTATTACTTGCTTGGCAAAAAGACGCTAAGCCTATACATTATAATGCAGTTGCAAATGATACTGCCCCTCATCATGCGAGAAGCAGAGGCCTACGCAAGCGCGTTAAAGGCATTCGCCTACGGACAACCAATCGGCGACGGTGCTGGCGCATTAGTGGCTGCAAAACTCATGTATGGACATGAGAAAAGGAAAATACCTAAAGATTGCGTTGTTGCAACCGTGCCAATAGAGGGACGCACAGCCTACGTGATAAAAGCTGAGGGGCCAGGTGGAAACGTCGGCAAAATTGGAGATGGAATAAGGACGGTTATTGAAGAGAATGAAGGAAAAATTGCAACGGTAATAATGATTGATGCCGCTATGAAGCTGGAAGGGGAAGAAATTGGCGAAGTTGCTGAAGGAGTCGGCGCAGCGATAGGCGGACCAGGCGTTGACCAATTCAAAATTGAGGAGTCACTTTTGAAGTACCGAATCCCAATAAACGCAGTAATAGTGAAAGAGGACATCGGCGATGCAGTTTCGCCCATGCGCAAGGAAATCTTTGAGGCTGTGGACAAGGCTATTGAGAGAATAAAGCAAGTCATTCTGGAGAAAACCAAAGAGGGCGACAAGGTTATAATCGCGGGTGTTGGCAACACGATAGGCATTGCACAATAAGGAGGCAAATGGAATGAGTAGAACACCACAAAACTCTGCAACTAAAATTTCGTCGTTCGTGTTAATAATAATCTTTATAGGATTAGCGTTGTCTTTGAGCGCGTTAATGGTTGCTCTTGCTTATTTTGGAAGTGGCAACGAAGTTTTGGCTGGATACTTCTTGTTGGTGGGTTTCTTGGGAGTAGCTTTATCTACGTATGTGTTGTTTCAGACAAGGAGGCGAATCATGCGTTTAAAAATTGAGATTCCCCCAGTGACGACCACAATTGAATGTCGAAAGTGCGGTTTCAAAAGTGTAAGAGAATTCCAGCGTGGCGATTACATTTTCAAAGAAGTTGAGCCTTGCCAAAAATGCAATGACAAGATGTTGATAACGGCAATTTATAGAGAAGTCAAAGAAAAACTGGGTCCTTAGGTTAGGACGACACAGCCACTTTGCACTATTAAGACAGTGTGTTCTGCTTGAGCCACGGGTTTTCTGCTTATTTCAACAAAGATTGGATAGCTCATGATTGCTTTTGAAGCTAATAGTTCTCGGAACGCGTCTCGATGATGCTCATTTGGCACTACGTCTTTTAGCCAACGTTCAGCGAAGGGTAAGGTTCTGAAGTTTTCCTCGATGTATTTCATAAGTTGCTTTGCATATGGGTTTTTTACAGATTTAGATTTGAGAAAACGGAAAATTGTGGCTTCATCTCCATCTTCAACGCGTCCCACAGCGTCTGACAAAGTCACGAATGGCTCAATGGCGTAAACTCCGCCCAACTTGATTTTTGAAAAAGACAATTGTGAAACATTCGGCACAGAAGTGCCAGCATGCACCAGGTATCGTCCTACTGAGTGCCCCGTCAAGTTTGAAATCGGTTTTAAGCCGCGTGATTTTATAGTTTTTTCAATAATTTCGCCTAATTTGGATGTGGGCATTTCTGGGCGAATGTTATCTATGGCTACTTTTAAGGCTTGTTCAGCCGTTTCTACAAGGATTTTATATTCTGGGTTGAAGGATACTGTGAATGCGGTGTCGGTTACGTAACCATCCACGTGAACGCCGATGTCTACTTTAACAATAGAGTTTCTGGGAATTTTTGTGGTGTCGTTTCGCGGCGACGTGTAATGCGCGGCTATTTCATTCACTGAAACATTGCATGGAAACGCTGGTTTTCCACCTTTTTCTCGTATAAGCGCTTCGGCTTTTTCGCAGATTTCTATTATTGGCATGTCTTCGCGAACGAAGCTTATCATTTCTTCTCGTGTTTCGCGGAGGATTTTTCCAGAAAGTTGAAGCTTTTCAAGGGCATCTTTATCGTGATTATTCATTAATTTCACACTTTACTTTTAATAACGCTAACAGTGTTATAATTTAAAAGGGTTTAGTGGTGAGGTGAAAATGGTTGGCTAAAGTAACGTGGTTTGGGCATGCTGCATTCAAAATTGAAATTGCCAACAAAATTGTATTGGTTGACCCGTGGCTTGATGGAAACCCAACATCGCCAGTTAAGGCTTCAGAAATTACTAAAGCAGACATAGTTTATGTTACGCATGACCACGGCGACCATTTAGGTGATGCAATAAACATCTGCAAGAGAACAGGGGCGACTTTCGTGGCTAACATTGAACTTGGCGATTTTGCAAAAGAAAACGGTGTCAAAACCGTGGAAGGATTGAATATTGGCGGAAACGTGGAAGTCAAAGGAATAAGGCTTCTGGTAACTCAAGCCTTGCATACGGACTCGCGTGGTGCACCGACCGGTGTTATAATTGAGGGTGAAGGAAAAAGAGTTTATCATGCTGGAGACACGGGGCTTTTTGGAGACATGAGCCTAATCGGCGAGTTATACAAGCCTGATTTGGCTTTGATTCCGATAGGCGGTTACTATACTATGGGTGCTAAGGAAGCAGCGGAAGCTGTTAAAATGCTTAAACCTAAGGCGGTCATTCCGATGCATTATAAGACGTTTCCGGTTCTGGCGCAGTCAGCTGGTGAATTCGCAAAGATTGTTAAAGAGAAAGTGCCGAAAGTGAAAGTGGTGACGCTTAAGCCTGGCGAAAGCTACCAGTTCTAGCTTAGCAATGCTTTCAAAGTTTAGGCGTTAAGACTTTAGGGTCAATTGTTGCGAATTCGTTTCCGCCTAGGTGGAACACCATTTTTACTTTTTCTAGGTTATATGTTTCAGCGAAAGCATCAGCATCTACGTAGGCGTCGAGTATTTCGCCAATGAATATTGTGTGGTCGCCAGCTGTGAATTGACTGTAAAGTTTGCATTCCAAATGTGCTACGCATTCTTTTATTGCTGGCGACTTCACTTTTTTCGCTGGTAAAGGCGTTAAGCCGGATTCTTTGAATTTGTCATGGTCTCTGCCGCTGACTCTACCGCAGAACAGTGTCTCTCTTAGGATGTCAACTGTCGGGATATTCACAACAAACTCTTTTGTTTCTTCAATTAGGCTGTGTGAGTGTCTTCGTGGTGAGATGCTTATTGCGACTAATGGCGGGTTAATTGACGTTGGCATTGCCCACGCTAAGGTTATAATGTTTGGTTTTCCACTTTTGCCGATGCAGGAAACAAGCACTGTGTGCATGGGATGTAGCAGTCTGGAAGCTGAGGAAGGATTAACGTTAACCTTTTCAGACATGGCTATTACCTCAAACAGGCATATCTGAAGTTTACGTTTTATTGGTATTTTTAGACATCTATTAAGTTTTGTTATGACGTTTTCGTGCAGTTGACAATTTCCCTAATCGGAAGCGCTCATAAGATTCAAATATCCCATGCCCTAACAAGACACACATGTCATTCAAGTATGAATCTCCAGAATTTTCAGACGAGCTGAAGAAAAGAATAAACGCTAACGTGGAGTATCGTGAAAAAGCCAAGGGAATGAACTGGAAAACGCTGGTTATCGTTAAAGAATTGCCTTTTGCTACGTTTTCAAAGTTTCAGAATGGAGAGCTTATCGAAAGAAAGCATGTGCCTTCCAGCGAAATTGAAGAACATCGAAAAATAAGCGATTTTGTTGTGGAAATTCCCACTTATGAATTATCTATTGAGGTAGTTACGGGTAGAAAATCTTTGGAGTCGCTTTACTTCAACAAAATTGTGAAGTTGGATGGTTCGCTTTTTAAGGTGTTGCAGTATAGAGGCGCCATGGAAATGGTCAGCAAAATAACTGCAGAGCTGGTTAAGGATTCCGTGATTCCTTCAAAGGAAGAGTTCGCCGAAATGTTGCGAGAGCGTGGTTTGCTCTAAACAAGTCAACGTGTGGAATATTCTTCCAGAAAGTTTAAACGTCGCTTGAGAGCATTTTTAATGGGGAATGCGTTGGACTGGCATTAACCCTTGCCAAAATTCTCTCTGTTTTTGTAGCGTATGCACTTAACTTTAAAAACCTTCTAGCCTTTATATGCTCCTTTAACGTCTATGGAGGAGAAACTCTTGCAACAAGACCCTAGCAAGAAAACGGTGCTTGACCCCTTTGGAACAAGCGTAATCGCTGACTACGAACGCCTATACAAGGAGTTTGGAATTGAGCCGTTTAAGCCGTTCTTATCGAAAGTGTCTAATCCTTCGCTTTACATGAGACGCGGCGTGGTTTTTGGGCACCGTGACTTCGAAAGAATACTGAATGCAATGAAGAAACATGAGGAATTTGCAGTTTTAAGCGGCATAAAACCTTCCGGCGAGTTTCACCTTGGCACGTTAATGACTGCGAAGGAAATCATTTATTTCCAGCAGCAAGGCGCACAGACGTTTTATTGCATTGCAGACATTGAATCCTACGAGGACAACAAGGTTCCGTTTGAAAAAAGCGAAAAAATAGCCGTTGACAACGTGGCGGATTTGCTTGCGCTTGGATTAGACCCGAAAAAAGCGTACATTTACCGTCAATCCAAAGAAAATCATGTAAAGGATTTGGCAATAGTTTTCGGAAGAGCCGCAACATTAGCTACGATGAAGGCAATCTACGGTGAACGAAACATAGGCTTATACTTGGCTGCTTTAATACAAGCTGGAGACATTCTTTTGCCTCAACTTGAAGAGTTTGGAGGACCAAAACCCACAGTTATTCCAGTCGGCGTTGACCAGGACCCACACATTCGCTTCACTAGAGACCTTGCCCAAATATTCTACAAGAAATACGGTTTTATTCTTCCATCATCGACTTATCACAAGCTTATGAAGGGTTTGGATGGTTCTCCGAAAATGAGCAAACGCTTGATGAACTATTTCACTTTGCATGACAAGCCTGAAGTGATTGCGCAGAGAATCTCAAATGCCTTTACTGGGGGGAGAGCAACAATCAAAGAACAACGTGAGCTCGGCGGAGTTCCCGAAATTTGTCCTGTTTACGAAGTTTGCATGTTCCACTTTGTCGAAGATGATGAAGAAATCATAAGGGTTTACAATGATTGTAAAACTGGAAAACTTCTCTGTGGCGAGCATAAGAAACAAACAATTGACATTGTTACGAGGTTTGTGAAGGAGCATCAACGCAAAAAGAAGCAGTTTATCGACAAAGCGAAGGAAATTCTGAATGTTGAATGATAAGAGGGCGAAATAAACATTAAATAATTCTTTGTATATTCCGTTATGTGCGGTGAAGTGATGCCTCGCCAATTTATATAAGAAAGCGAATGTTTTCTAACCGAAAAACAGCGAGGACCACGCATACTTTTATTAAAACAATAACAACTACATTACAAACTTCACTTAGCCACGTTCATGAAGGGGAAAAGCATGGTTGACCTCAGAGAGCACGAACGTAAAACGCTTCTGGCTTTAGAAAAGCTTGGAGGAAAAGCCTCAGTTGAGCAACTAATAGCCGAAAGCGGATTGTCAAACGCTGCAGTAATGCGTGCAGCACTGACAATGCAAGAAAAAAAGCTCACTAAAATAAACGAGAAGAAGCAGACAATTGCAAAGCTTAGCAAAGAAGGGGCATTATATGCCAAAAAGGGATTACCGGAACGCAGAATCTTAAACGTTCTTTATAACAAAGGCTGCGAAACTGCAATTTCTACCATTGCGAAGGAAGCAGACGTTCCTTCCGACACAGTTTCTGTAGCGTTAGGTTGGCTTGTGCGGAGAAAATGGGCTGTAATAAACCAGAAGAACCATACGCTTGCCATCGCCCAAGACATTTTAGCTCAGAAACCATCCAAAACTGATGAAGAAAAACTTCTCGAGATTCTAGCGGAAAGAAAATCGGTGGTTGTTGAAGAGTTGGACAAGCGGCTTCAAGATGCTGTTGCCTTGCTGAAGCGTCGTAAGCTTATGGAAACAAAGGAGAAGTCAATTTACGAGTTGGAGCTAACGGAAGAGGGAAGGAAGCTAGTCAAAAAAGGATTAGAAATTATTAAGGAAGAAGTAACTCAGCTAACGCCTGAACTTATTATTACTGGAAAGTGGCGCGAAACAAAACTGAGAAAATTCGACGTTACCGCGCCTGGACCGGTTGTTTATCCGAGCAAAAGTCATCCGTTGCAGCAGATTATAAATCGTGTCCGCGAAATCTTTCTAGAAATGGGTTTTACAGAAATCCGTGGACCATTAGTTGAAACTGCCTTCTGGAACTTTGACGCTTTATTCCAGCCTCAGGACCACCCAGCTCGCGAGATGATGGACACTTTCTATTTGGCTAATCCTAAAGCTGGGAAACTGCCTTCAAAAGGCATAGTTAACGCGGTTGCTAAAACGCATGAAAATGGTTGGACAACGGGTTCTAAGGGTTGGCATTACAAGTGGAGTCATGCAGAAGCGAAAAGGCTTGTTTTGCGAACGCATACGACAGCTGAAACAATAAAGTATCTTTCTCAGCATCGAAAACCGCCAATAAAAGTGTTTTCTGTAGATAGGGTTTACCGCAACGAGCAAGTCACGTACAAGCATCTTCCAGAATTTTATCAAGTAGAAGGCATAGTCATGGATAAGAGCGTGACACTTGAAGATTTGATGGGCACGTTAAAGGCGTTTTACGCGAAAATGGGACTGAAAAAAGTGGAGTTTTGGTCATGCTACTTCCCATACACTGAACCTTCAGCTCAAGCAATGGTTTACCATCCCAAACTTAAGCGGTGGATGGAACTGTGCGGAATGGGCATTTTCAGACCAGAAGTCACTGCTCCCGTCGGCGTCAAATATCCAGTGCTCGCGTGGGGCGGTGGATTAGAGCGTTTAGCGATGATTGAGCTTGGCGTGGATGATATTAGAACACTTTATGGTAATCGCCTTGAATGGCTTAGGAGGACACCACTATGCCAGTGATAACACTTTACAAGGAAAGATTTTCCAAATTCATGGGCAAAAAAGTCACGATTGAGGAATTAACAAAGAATTTGCCATGGATTGGCTTCGACTTGGAAGAGATAACTGAAGATTACGTGAAAGCCGAGTATAACCCCAACCGCATCGACTTCTGCAGTTACGCGGGCGTCGCTAGAGCCTTGAAAGGATTCTTGGAATTGGAAACTGGAATGCCAAAATACACTTTGAACGCTCCGAAAACCACGCTTGTCATAGACAAAGCTGTCGCCAATGTTAGACCGTACATGCTCGCGGGCGTAGTTCGTAACATAAAGCTTGACGAAGACGCTGTTGTCGAGTTGATGGAGATTCAGGAAGACCTTCACTGGGGAATCGGCAGAGACCGCAAAAAAGCGTCTATTGGCATTCACAACCTAGACGTAGTCAAGCCGCCTTTAACTTTCACGGCTGTTGAACCTAAAAGCGTGAAGTTTGTTCCTTTAGGCAAGACTGAAGAGATGGATTTGAAGGAGATTTTGGAGAAGCATGAGAAGGGAATGGATTATCGCCATCTTGTGGACTGGTCGTCAACGTATCCATTGTTAATTGACAAGGACGGCGCTGTTCTTTCGATGCCTCCAATAATAAATGGCGAATTAACGAGAGTAGACGCTAACACGCGAAACTTGTTTTTGGATGTTACTGGCACAAGCTATGAGGCTGTTGAAAAAAGCTTGAATATTTTAGCTACAGCTTTAGCGGACATGGGCGGCACGCTTGAAAAGGTTAACGTGAAATACTCTGACCGCACTGTGGTTTCGCCAAACCTTGACGCTGAAAAAATGAAGTTGAGAGTTGATTATGCAAATGAGCTTCTCGGTTTGAAGCTTTCTGAAGCAGAAACTATTAGGTGCTTGCGAAAATGCAGATTGGACGCAAAGAGAATGAGCAAAGGCGTCTTGGAAGTTTATTATCCCGCTTATCGAATTGACATACTTCACGAAGTGGATTTGGTTGAAGAGGTCGCCATAGGCTACGGATATTACAAGCTGAAGCCAACAATTCCTAAGGCTGTAACAGTCGGCGAACAGCATCCAGCCCACAGACTGGCGAACACTGCGCGTCAAATAATGATAGGCTTAGGCTTTTTGGAAGCCATGAATTTCACACTTACAAACGAACGCATCCACTACGAGTACATGCGAACCAAACCAGAAAACCCAATAAAACTTGCCAATCCAGTCTCCATGGACTATACAATAATGCGGCAATCCCTATTGCCTGGACTGATAAAAAATTTGGCTGACAACAAAAGCGAAAGCTTTCCACAGCGATTGTTCGAGGCGTCGGATGTTGGAAAAATAAATAAGCGAACAGAAACCATGTGCGAAAGGAGACTTCACGTAGCCGCAGTTTCATCACATTCCACAGCGAACTTCACCGAGATAAAATCAATTGTTGAGGCTTTTCTTGCGAATTTGGAATTGAAATGGCAAATAAAAGAGGCTAAACACCCAAGCTTCTTAGAGGGCAGAACCGCCGCCATAATCATCAACGGCAAACAGCTGGGCGTCTTAGGCGAGATTCACCCGCAAGTCCTAAACAACTTTGAACTTGAAAACCCAACAGCAGCATTCGAAATAGACCTAGAACCACTAATAAAAAAAATGAAACATAGCCTATAACACATTACCTTGGAAGAGAGTAGACTAACGGGTCAACCTATATATAAGGGAGGGCTAGTCACAAAAAAGAACCCATTTTTTCCAACAACCACTCAACAGTAGACAGTAATGCTTAACTTTTCAAAAACCCACCTAATCCTTTGGCGATGACAAATTCTGGAGCTTCCCAAATCCCACCGGCAAATCCATGAAGACGGACCCAACAAAGGCGACAAGCCAATGACGAAGGGTTTACCCAAACATGGGACACGGTGGGCGCGGGCGCAAAAATCCCACGCCGAGAGAGCTTAACCTAGAGGAGCGCAACGCTCCACAATGAAGTTAAGTGATAGGTTACGTGGGAAACAAACGCCCGCGAAAACAATCATCACTTTCCAGTCACACCTATAACATTTGAAAAATTCATTAGCCTTATCTAACTGGACATAAACAAATTAGTTAACATGAAAATATACCGGCACCCTCTCTACTACGAAATAGCATTCAGCTTCATCGACCCCAAAGAACAAGTCGACAATTTCGAAAAAATAATCCGTAAATTCAGTAAGATAAAAGTTAACCGATTCTTGGATATAGCTTGCGGACCAAGTCTACAGCTGAGAGAAATAGCCAGAAGAGGCTACAAAGCAATCGGGTTAGACTTGTATCCCGAAATGTTAGAGTATTTGAGAAAGAAAGCAAAAGAAGAAGGAGTGAAAATAGAAACAGTACAAGCAGACATGTACAATTTTAGATTAAAAAAGAAAGCAGACTTCGCGTTTATCATGATGGGCTCCTTGGATGCAGAGTCAAACGAAAAATTCCTATCACACTTGGATTCTGTAGCGGCTTCTCTAAACAAAGGAGGACTTTACTTCATCCAGAATATGACTATTGACTGGACACAGAGTGCAAAACAAAGCTGGAGCATGGAAAGAGATGGGATTTCGGTGGAAGCAACCTTCGAAACCCATCTTAAAGATGTTCTCAATCAGATTTACACTGAAGAAATAACTCTTGTAGTTAACGACCATGGAAAAGTGAAAAGATTTACACAAAGAGAAAATCTAAAGTTCATATTTCCACAAGAATTCAAAACACTCATAAAACTAAACGGCAAATTTGAGTTCTTGGGTTGGTGGAAAGGAAACTGTAACACATGGCATTTAGACCAACCTCTCGAAAAGGCCGAAAATTTGAATGACAACATGGTTCTTCTCAGAAGAAAGTGAGCACAGATAGAGTCAAGAAAAAGATTTTACCTTAATCTTTATGTTTTACTTATCTATAACTGTAAAGGTCAACACGCTGGCTGGATAAATATTTGGACATAGAAACAAAAATCGACCTAATCAAGAAGCCGCCAACAGAAGAAATCTTAACAGAAGAAGAACTAAGGCAACTTTTGCAAACGAATGAGCATCCTGGGCATTACCAAGGCTTCGAAATCTCCGGCTTACTACATTTAGGAAACCTAATAATTTCTGGTTTTAAAATAAACGATTTTCTCAAAGCTGGAATAAAATGCCAAGTCTACCTCGCCGACTGGCACAGTTTCATAAACAACAAGTTCGGCGGTGACTGGAACAAAATCCTCTCCGCATCAAAATACTACGCTGAAGCCTTCAAATTCTTCTGCCCCGGAGCAAAAATCGTCGTAGGCTCAGAACTTTACCACAACAACGACGAATACTGGCGAAACCTACTAAAATTCGCGAAACACATGACGCTCAGCAGAAGCCTCCGTTGCCTAACAATAATGGGAAGAAGCGAAAACGAAAAACTCGACTTATCCCAATATTTCTACGCGCCAATGCAAGCAGTTGACGTGAAAGAAATAGGCGCCGACATACCACACGGCGGAATGGACCAAAGAAAAGCCCACGTACTCGCCAGAGAAATCTTCCCAAAAATGGGATGGACCAAGCCGGTCGCAGTTCACCACCACGTGCTCATGGGCATAGCAGAACCCGTCAAACTCAAAACCAAAGACAAGCTCGAACAAGTTATCGCAAGCAAAATGAGCAAATCCAAACCATGGACCGCCATATTCATCCACGACACAGACCAACAAATAAAAGAAAAACTACGCAAAGCATGGTGCCCAGAAAAACAAGTAGACATGAACCCCATTTTAGACATGGCCAAACACGTAGTATTCCACGAAACAAAAACATTCAAAATAGAACGCCCAGCAAAATTCGGCGGCACAATTGAATTTGAAAACTACGAGGAACTAGAAAAAGCCTACGCGCAAGGCAAATTGCACCCGCAAGACCTCAAAAACGCAGTGGCAGAAGAACTCTCCAAAATCATCAGTCCCATCAGAAAATACTTCGAAGCCAACAAACAAGCAAAAGAATACTTAGAAGTGCTGAAAAAAGCTCAAATAACAAGGTAAACACCTTGTCAACACGCCTAAAAGAAAAAGAAGAGAAAATTCTGCAAATTCTATCATGCCTAGCTGAAGAATCAGCGAAAGGAATTCCAATAGTGGTGGAAGGCAAAAAAGACATTGAAGCATTAAGAAACATGGGCATCAAAGGAAAAATGCTCTCAGCAAAAACCGGCGGAAAAACACTCCTTGACGTAATTTCAGAAATAGAAAAATGTAGAACACGAGAAGTTATTCTAATGTTGGATTTTGACAGACGCGGAGAAGAATGGACCAAACGCCTAACACAGATACTTGAAAAAACCAAAATAAAAGTCAACACTGAATATCGCCATGCCCTCTTAAACCTCATAGGCAAAGACATAAAAGATGTAGAAAGCCTAACAACTTACATGGAAACGTTAAAGAGCAAGATTTGTAATTCATAAAGCTAATAAAGAGTTAGAATAATAATCTCGTGAATTGAGAGCAAGATTCTCTCATAACACGGTGAAACTAACCCTTACATAAAATAATCTGGAGGTGCACGTTTACGGGTTCATCACAAACGTTTACCATAAAGTATGTTATACACGCAAAATTCGAAATAGAAGGAGTAGTTGAAAAGCCAGACGTTATAGGAGCAGTTTTCGGACAAACAGAAGGCTTATTCGGACCAGAACTCGACCTCAGAGAACTACAAAAATCAGGCAGAATCGGAAGAATCGAAATCGAATTACACTCGAAAAACGACAAAACCACAGGCAGCATAACAATCCCAACAAGCATGGACCGCGTCTCCACAGCCCTAATCGCCGCAAGCATAGAAAGCATAAACAGAGTCGGACCATGCGCCGCAAAAGTCACACTCGAAAAAATCGAAGACGTAAGAGAAGCAAGAAGAAAAGTGATAATCGACAGAGCCAAAGAAATTCTCCACAAATGGACCATCGAATCCATGCCATCCGTAGACGAAGTATTCAAAGAAATCGCAGAAACACTAAAAATAGCCAAAGTCGAAAAGTACGGACCAGACGAATTATCCGCAGGACCCGAAGTTGACAGCTCCAAAGAAATAATCGTCGTAGAAGGAAGAGCAGACGTAATAAACCTAATGCGATGCGGACTACTCAACGTCATAGCCCTAGAAGGAGCAAAAGTTCCAGAAACAATCAAAAAACTAACTCGAGAAAAAGAATCCACAGCCTTTTTAGATGGCGACAGAGGCGGAGACCTAATCCTAAAGGAACTCTTGCAAGTTGCAAACATAAAATACGTTGCCAGAGCGCCGAGAGGCAAGGAAGTTGAAGAATTAAACTGTAAAGAAATTTTTGACGCTTTAGAAGCAAAGGTTCCAATAGAGGAAGTATACAAGCCCCCGAAAAGAGAGAAACCAAAGATTGAAGTTCCCAAAGAGATAGCTCAAATTGCGAAAGAATTAGAGGGCACTTTGGAGGCTGTGCTTCTCAACGAAAAGCTGGAACAAATAGAGCGGTTGCCAGTTAGTCAACTAGCTGAAAAACTTCAGCAAATTGAAGGAGTTGACACAGTAGTCTTCGACGGCATAATAACACAGAGAATAGTCGACATGGCAAGCGAAAAAAACGTAAAAAACATAATCGCCTCGCGCATATCTGAAGCTGTGAAATCACCATTAAACGTTCAATTAATGACCTTTTCAGAAATTAAAGAAGGCTAACTCCCGAAAAAGTCCGTGAGTTTTCGAGTTTCCTTTTCTCCAACACTGGGCGTCAGCAACTGTTCCTCGGTTATGCCGAAACTCTCGAGAATTCTAGCTGCTGCCGGCACTACTTGTTTTGACACGTAATAATCCACGTCTATTTCGTCATAAGAAGCAAAAATGTACGGTTTAACCCTCTCATATAAACGTCCAGTCCCAACCACAACCACATAACCTATCTTGTCACTCACCGCAAGCTCCCAACCCTTTTCCCTCAGCATTTTCGCTGCTTCCACATGAGAAGCCTTAATCTCATACTCTTCCGCAGGTTTTGTCAATGTTTTCCAAATTATAAGGTCGCGAAATGGTACTTGTTTCTGGCGAAGCCCATAAATGCACTGCTGCACAAAAGCGGCTGCCTTCTTTGGAGACTGCTCTTTAAGGATTATTTCCAAGACTTTCTCCTGCACTTTCTTGGCTATGGCAGCCCAATCTCCACGTATAACCTCTAAACCCACAATATCAAGACGTCCATCAGGCAGAAGCCCAGCATAACGTTTCTTGGCTTCAGTGAAGAAAATGCGCATGTAAACCTTGTCTGGTTTGATTTCTAACCCAAACTTTTCCTCAATTCCCCTTGAAAGTTTTTCCACTTTTTCCGGCTCGTACTTCACGAACATGCTGTCTGTGTCGCCGTAGATAACCCTCAACCCAATCTTTTTTGCCAAATCCACCGCGTTAAGTATAGTGTATCTTCCCCAAGCAGTGGCAGCCTCAGCTACGGGCTTAACATACCATCTTGCACCTATCCAACCCGCATACCCATAAGAAGCGTTGGTTATTACCTTCACAGCTTTTTGGCGTGCGTCCAAAACACGGTATTCAACACTTTTAGGATTCAACGCTTTCATTTTTCTGCGAACTTCGTCCCGCACGTTGATAAGATACGACAATACTTCCTTATAGAAGCCCACTGGTTCTTTCCTAAATCGATGCTTGACTTCTGGAGCTTCATAAACTCCGGTTTTTGGAATTGGCTCTTTCGGCGACACATACGTGTCTGGAGACAAGTTGTAAGTTATCATCAAGTTTGGATACATCGCCTTAAAATCTAAAACAGCAATGTTCTCATGCAGTCCCGGTTCTGGCTTAAGCACTATCGCGCCTGCATAGGGTCTATAGGGTTGTTCAATCCTTCTGGGCACAAGCTCGCCGATTTTTTGAGCATGTTTTATTAAGAACCATTCAACGCGGAAGCCTACCGCTGCTGTTCCAACATGGTCTAAGGGTAAGCTTACAAGATTTGAAAGCTGCATTGCAAAGTCTAGTATGGCTTCGGCTATTCCCATAACGCAATAGGTGTTATCTGAAGAAAATTTTTTCAAGATTTCACGCTTGTCTTTGTTGTCCCAGTAATCCGCAAAATCTATTTCGTCGATTAACGTGCGGTTTTCAAGTTTCATAGCTCCCAAATAATCGGCTAGATTCTCCAACGTCTTAACTTTAACTTCTGGAAACTCATCAGCATAATCCGATAGGTCTATGTTGATTCTTCCAGTTAACGAAACGTGCCCGTAAACACTTGTGTGAGGTTCAGTTCCAACTCTGTCAACAGTTAATCGCAATCCAAGCTTTTTGCATCTTTCATTGAGATATTGCCAATCTTTCGCGTTTGTGCCATAACCCACGATTATGTCTGGGTCATAGTTCCGCACATAATTCATGAAGGCGTGCAAGGCTTGCTTATCATTCTTATTTTCATCTGCCAAAAACTGTCTCTCTTCGCCGCTGTTTGTTGCGGTTGAAATAATGATTATGGGGTTTCTGTCTGGTTTGGGTGAACCTTCACGACTGTAACATATTACAAAGAAACCCAGAACTCTTAATTTGGGAACATCTGTCTTTTCTAGGAGCGTGGGCGAAGATTTTGCTGCATAAATCTTGTCAGCTTGAACATGAAGCGTGTTCTTTTCTTCGTCTACTTCTACCTCGTGCCAACCGCACGGTGCGATGTTGTTATCGATTAAGTAGCGCATAGAATGGCGAATGTCATCTTCGAAGCAGTCTTTTACGCCTTCGAACTTTCGAAAAGCCTTAGCATACTTTACTATATCGTCGGGATTTCTGCAGAAAATTTTCACAGCTTTAATTGGCTTTCCAAAAAGTTTGCGTTCAACAACCTCAAGTTTAGTAATTGCCGCTTGACCCTCTTTCTCAATTTCTTCAACAACCTTTTCTGGGTTCACGCCTTCTTCAACAACAGCATAAAAGTAAGTAACAAAATTCTTGTCAATAACGAGCACTCGATTTCCAGAATCATCAACACCCCAAAGCCAAATCTCAGGCGTGTTATTGCGAACTTCATAGTTCAAGTCTAAAAGCCAAAATGTAATCTTCATTGCTAAATCCCTTTTGACCGTTAATAAGTAGAGAAAAAGTTGCTTATAAAATACAACTTTAACTGTTTATTGAGAAAATTTTTAAGCACTAACGAATAAAGTAGCAGTCTGGTGGAGGACTGTATGACTGAAGAAGTTAGCACTGTTTCGCCTTTGGAGAAACAAGCCAGAAACGCCGGATACTATGCCGCACTTGTTTTCGGCGCCGGTTACTTGTTAACCTTTATTGGGATAATCGTTGTAGCCATAGAGGTCTTGATTCGCGCCCTACCATATATTGGACCATACATATCCACTATTCCACCATGGCTAATAGCGGGTCTAATCTGCTATTTGATAGCGGTGATTTTTGGCGCTATATTGGGCGGAGCGATAATAAGAAATGCTAAATCTGCAAGAGATTTTGACATAAGCCTTGATACAATCTCGTCTTCAGTTTCAGCGTTTTCATGTATGATTCTATTCGCTGGAATAGGCAGCATAATTCTAATCAACGGAATTTCTAGCATTTCCTACCCCTATGGCTATTATCCAACACCTGGGTACTATCCAATAATTGGGTCTTCTTATCTTACATATCCAATAATTGAGATTGTTGGAGCAATCCTGCTGTTGATAGGTTTTAGGGCTTATCGCGGCAAGCAATCCGATTCAAAACTTGTCGGTGCAATTCTCATGCTGATCTCCGTTATTCTAATATACATTGTTGCATACGCGCCATTACGGGACTCTTACGCTGTTTATTCCAATATATTACACACAATAGGCACTGTTCCCTATGGAACTCCAATCTTTTTAGTTTCTTTGCCTCCTCTCCCTGGAATACTTTTGTCCGAGGCAACTCTTGAGACGGTGACGTTAATGATAGCGTCGATTTGCGCTATTCTCTTTGCATTTCTAACACGAGAAGGCGAAGCGAAACGTTCAATTGTAAGCGTCATATTGTCTGTTGGAGGCATATTATTTTCTGTAGGTCTTTTGTACTTCAACTTTTCAACCGTTTCGCTACTAAGCAAACTTCTACCTTACACGGGTTCTATGATGGCTACTCTCTGGATAATGTTCCTCGGATTTCTAATACTCGGCATATCAGGGATAATCATTCTAATAGCAGCGTCCTTAACCATTGCCGTTTCAGTCAAACAGCTTTCCACACAACCACCGAAACCAACTGTTCCGCCGCCTCCACCACCGCCCCCACCAACATAAAATACACATTCTTTCACTGCTTGCAAAAATCTTCAAATCGCCATTCACACTTTTTAATAAGAAAACTCTGATTAGTACACGTAACCAAAAGGTCGAAGAGGCTAAGCAATTTTGAAAATCTTGGAAAAAAACATGAAAAAAGGCTTTGTTAAGGTTATTCCTGAAACTTATGATGATTTTTGGCATTTATACAATATTATCTACAAAAATGACAAGGTTTACGCTTATACTTCCCGAGAAATCAAGCCTGATGAGGGAGGATATGCAAGACCTAAACGTGGCGAACGAGTCTCGGTATTCTTGGGTGTGAAAGTTGAATCTGTCTCATGGGACAAGCTTTTGGGCAGGCTTAGGATTCATGGAACCATATGCGAAGCGCCAGAAATAGTTCCAAATGGCGCACATCATACGCTGAACATTGCGTTAAACACGCCATTAACAATCGTGAAGAAGGAATGGGCAAGGCATCATCTTGAAAGGTTAGAGAGAGCAAGCCGAACCTCTGAAAAACCAATAATAATAGTTGCCATCGACGACGAAGGCTACGCAATAGCCGTTACCGCCCAATACGGCGTAGAAGTGAAAGTAGAGCAAAGCGTGAAACTTCCCGGAAAGCTTGAAGCCGAAAAACGAACTGTTGCGACAAAGGAATACTTTCAGAAAGCGTTAGACAGTCTACGCCAAATATGGGCGACTATGCACAGTCCAATTGCAATTATTGGTGTTGGTTTTGTGAAAAACGAGTTTGTAAAATTCTTGAAAAACGAAGCGGCTGACATCGCTAAATCAGTTGTGGACGTGAAAAGCGTCAACAATGGCGGTGTGGCAGGAATACATGAAGCTTTGCGTTCAGGCGTTTTGCTGAAAACTATGAAGCGGCTTCGAATTTTGGAAGAAGCAGAAGTTGTAGAAGAAATTCTGAGAAGGCTTGGAAAAGGCGAAGCAAACGTTACCTATGGCTTTACAGAAGTTTCTAAAGCAGTGGAAATGGGCGCCATTGAAAAACTTGTCTTGGCTGACACGATGTTGCGTGAATCTTCCGACAAGAATCGCTTGTTAATTGAAGATTTGATGAAGAATATTGAACAAAAAGGCGGAAGCATAATTGTCTTAAGCACAGAGCATGAGGCTGGCGAAAAACTTTTAGCATTGGGAGGAATAGCTGCTCTACTACGATTTGTAATACGCTAGACAGTTTTCATTCGTCTGCGAACTGCGGGATTCTGGTCCGCAAGCCTTTTCAGAGCCATCTCAAAAGTTTCGTCACTAGAAAGTTCTTTTTCAACAAAAACTCCTGTTCTACCTACTTCGTCTCTTCTCAGCAAAGCATGAACGCGGTCCAAAACAGTTTCAACAGATATCCCAAGCAGTTTAGCGATTTGTTCCTCTCGCCCAATAATAGTGCTTTCTCTGTGTCCTTCCTTGGTAGGTTCAATCAGCATCAAACGCTTGTCCACACCGCAAACTCGCATGTTATCTCTCAAGTTTTCTATTGATGCCTCACCACCGAATTTGTAAAATTCTCTCTCCACCGTGCGCATTTTCATCAAAGGAAAGGAAACGCTTGTGTTTTCGTCTATTTCAATGTAGGCTTTCATGGCGTATGTTGGCGTAGCTTGGACAACCATGCGCCTATTAACTAGTATGCCCGCTTTTTCCAGTGCCGTTTCCACGGTGAAAGATGAAACTTGAGAGGGAATGAAAACGTCAACATCGCTTTTTTTGTTCACGTCTCCGCGTGCAATGCTTCCATGCACCACGGATTTCAAATGAAAATTCTCTAAAGCCTCCATTAACTGCATGGCTTTCTGCCTAAAATCTTTAAGCAGACTCCAACGTTCAGCGTCATAAACTATTTCTCGGTACTCTACGTGTCTTTTGGGTTTGGTAGCCATTTCTTTGCCTCTTTTTAAACGACAAGTGCCCTGACTTATTTTAGTAATTTGCTGATAATTATTATAAGCGAAAAAAAGCAACACAATATGAATAGCAAGCATATTTGCAGATTAGGAGTTGAATGCGAAAATTGAATCCTTCGAAATGGCCGATGAGCTGTATTGCTGGCATAGCGGTCATTGTTCTTTATTGTGTATTCACGTTTTCCTCGTGGGCTCTCTTTCCGACGCCTTACAACCCAGTCGACAATTGGCTTAGCGATTTAGGAAATTCAAGCTATAACCCGTCAGGTGCAATTCTATATAACTTGGGCTGTGTTCTCACGGGAATAGCACTTTTCCCATTTTTTGGCGGTTTATACAAGTGGTATACGGATAAAAAGTGGCGAAAAACCTTGTTGATAGGTACGCAGATAGTAGGGTTTCTTGCTGCTTTGTCTCTGATTATGATTGGCGTCTTCTCCGAGGATTACGGTAGTCTTCACAGTTTGTGGTCTTCCATTTTCTTCTTTCTTAACCTAACAGTTCTTGTTCTATTAGGCGTGGCATTGTTTACTCATCCGAAATACATGAAGCCGATTGCTTTTTATGGCTTCATAGTAGCTGCAATTAACTTGCTTTTCGTGTTGGTTTATCGCAATCCAATATTTGAGTGGTTCACGGTTTTCACGGCTTTAGGCTACGTTGGCTTGCTCGTCTACAACATGTTTAAAGCAGAATTCAGCTAATTAATATGTGAAACAACCGTGAACTCCAATACAGTTATCTGCACCGCCTGTAACCGCAAAGAAGCCTTTTTCTCAAGACCTTACTCTGGAGAGAAACTCTGCAAAAAATGCTTCACTGAATCAATCGAAACAAAAGTGAAAGCAACAATCGCCAAGTACCAAATGCTCAATTTTAATGATAAAATAGCAGTGGCTGTTTCCGGCGGAAAAGACAGCGTAAGTCTTCTTCATATTTTGGCTAAATTGGAACGGCGATATCCGAAGGCTTCGCTTGTTGCGGTTACGGTGGACGAAGGAATCAAAGGTTACCGTGACGAAGCTTTGAAAATAGCCGCTGAAAACTGCAGAAAACTTGGCATCAAACATCACGTAGTTTCTTTCCAAAAACTTTACGGTTGCACACTTGACGAAATTGTTAAACATTTAAAATTAAAAGGTAACAGTGGACCCACACCATGCGCTTTTTGCGGTGTAATGCGAAGAAGAACATTAAACACAGTAGCTAGAAAACTCAAAGTCGACAAGCTTGTAACTGCTCACACATTGGATGATGAAACGCAAACAATCCTATTAAACATCTTTCACGGTGACGTTTTGCGTATAGCCCGAGAAAAACCAGTCACGGATGAAGCATACCCAAAACTTGTACAACGCGTAAAGCCCTTCTGCGAAATTCCAGAAAAAGAAACAGCCCTATACGCGTATGTTAAAAAGATAAAGTTTCAAAGCATCCCATGCCCATATGCGCCGGAAGCCCTAAGAAACGATGTCCGAGTAATGCTAAATAGAATGGAAGAGAGGCATACTGGAATAAAGTTCACAATATTCAAATCAATCGAAAAAATCCGACCAGCATTGGAAGCTATTGCAGAGAAAGAAGGAATAGGCGAATGCAGTGAATGCGGAGAACCAACAACTGAAAAAGTGTGCAGAACCTGCCAAATGCTTAAGCAAATACACAAAAAGACCGATATTCATATAAACAAGAAGAGTTTGAACAAAAAGCAATGAACGAGTTATTTGCAATTTTGGCTTCAGTAACCACGGTAAGCCTAATAGCATTTGTAGGAATAATCTTTATAGGCGCTAAAGAAAACTGGCTAAAACATATTATGATGGCACTGGTAGGTTTTTCTTCAGGAACTCTCATTGGCGGGGCATTTCTCCATTTACTGCCCGAAGCTTACGAAACAAATGGAGCAAACACTTTTTACTACGTTATCTTAGGCATCGTCGTCTTTTTTGCCTTGGAAAAATTCTTTTATTGGCGTCACTGTCACGAAGAAGAATGCCCCGTTCATATGTTTGTATATCTCAATCTTATTGGAGATGGAGTCCACAATTTCATTGATGGAGCCTTGATAGCAGCCACGTTCATGTTTCGTTTCGACTTAGGTTTAACTACAACGCTAGCTGTGATTTTCCACGAAATACCACAAGAAATAGGCGATTTCGGAGTTCTAGTCTATGGAGGTTTGAGTAAGAGGAAGGCGCTAATTTACAACTTTATCTCTGCTCTAACCGCAATATTAGGCGCAATAACAACTTACTTCTTGGTATATCTACAGAACATAACGGCTTTGCTGGTTCCATTTGCTGCAGGCGGATTCATCTACATTGCAGCCACAGACCTCATGCCTGAGCTTCACAAAAAGTTTCGTGCCTTTGAATCACTAGTCCAGTTAATAGTCATTCTGTTAGGAATAGTGTTGATGGCGTACCTTAAAATCGCTATAGGTGCTTAACACTTTTTATCTTGCGCAAAATTGCAGACGCCTCGTAGGCAGTTTTCGCTGAAGCCACTTTCTTAGCTTTTTTCAACTCAACTTTAAAGCCACAGTATGGGCATGTTCTTGTTTTCTGTGCAGCTTTAGCTAATAAAAAGCCTCCGCATTTACTACAAACAACTATTAGGAACGGCTCCATGATTGCATCATCCGAAAACCTTTTCCACTTACGACTAAATAACGCTTAATGCACGAGGAGAACAAATGAACAGCGAAGAGAAGACAAAATCGCCATCTAATCTAGCCAAGCTTGCAATGCGCTATTTCATAAAAGCAGGCTACAAAATAAAACAGGAAACAGCCGCCCTCGAAGGCTACAGTGGAATCTCAAGAAAATTCGACCTAATAGTCCAGAAAGGACGCACAGCCCAAGGAGTTTGGATAAGAGACTGGAACCGAACGATAGGCATAAATGTTGTAATAAACTTGGACAAGGCTTCTGAGGATGCAGGGCTGTCAAATCCAATTTTGATTGGAGAAAACTTCAGTGACCACGCAAAAGCTTACGCAAACAGAAGAAAAGTCACACTGCTGACAAGACAACAGATTTCGCTTAGTTTGAGATGAAAACGTCAGATTTTCAGAAACTCGTTCAATAAGCCTTCACTTTCTAACTTTCCTATCCAATCCACAATGCCCACACGGCATTTTTTGCGTTTCTCCAAAACTTCTAGGATTTCTTCCACAACCTCTTCTACGCTTTTACCAGACACATTTAACTCGCAAACCTTTCTCTTTTCAAGCGCGTTTAAAGCGTCGACCAAACAAACATCCAAAATTTCAGCTGCTAAATTTTCCCACAGTTTGCGGCCGGAGAACCCGCATTTCTCCATGAGCTTGTGCAGCTCAACAGGGTCTCGCCTCAAAACAAAAACATGAGTTATAAGTTCTTTGGGAGCGACATTCACGGCGTAATGTCCATCAATGATAATGTTATCTTCCGCGGAATTCTTAACGATTTCATCAATTTTCCGTCGCATTTTGCTTTCGTCAACAATTATGGAGTTTCGCTGTTCATCTTTTCCTAGAACAAGATTTTCACGCGCAGCTAATTCGGTCAAATTAATATACAAAGCATTAAGCTTGGAAGTAAGCAAGTGCGCGACTGAGGTTTTTCCAACGCATGGAGTGCCCGTCACCAAAATAACACGTTTACACATACCTTAGCCGTCCATTAGCACTATTAAGTCGGACTTAGCGAAATTAAGGTTTCCAAAATTCTTATTGAGCAGTGTTTGCCTATCATATTTTGGGCTGGCGAGTTGGTGAGTGGCTTTCGAGCCTTGCAACAGAAGGCTTGAGGAAACTCCGCCCACACGTAGAATTGCAATATCCGCAAGGGTGTAAGGCGAGAGCCTTGGCTTCGGAGCAGAAACGAAACGTCCACCCGCAAGTGCCAATGATGCATGCTAAGTTGTTGAGAATGCGGGTTGGAAGCGGTGAAACGGCCGTCCTGCAAGTGGAAAGGGCAAACAGACGCTGATGCGGAATCTACCCAAGGCGCGGGTAGCCCGATTAGTCGAATGCCACATAACAGAAGGCGGGTTACAGCCAACACGCCAACCCTATAACGAAAAACGCCAAGCATGGATTGTTCTAAAATGTAGTATTATAAGGTTCATTTAGAACTCAGTTTTTTGAGAAGAACTGTGGAGCACGCAAAAAGATGGTATCGAAAAAAGGTGTGTTGTTTATCTTAGCTTTCTTAGGTACTGCTATTATTATTGGAGTGGTTATACTTTTCCAGAGCTTCCTCAGCGATTCTTCTGTCTACAGAATCACGATCTCGGAAATCGCATCTGACCCAGCAGCCTGGGAAAACAAGATAGTGAGAGTCGATGGAACCATGCAAACGCCAGCGTTAGGAATAATTCTGCCATTCAATTATTGGCTATATGACACAGAAAACCACACAATGCGCATCGGTGTAAAATGGACTTCAGAGACAGATTTGTCTGGAAAGAACTTAACGATCGTTGGAGCCGTCAGGAAAGACTACGCATGGGTTCATCCCGACTATCCCGGTTGGCGGGTCTACTTCATCGAAGCAAGTTCAATCTATGAGATGCCATAGGAAGACAAAGACATATGCGCTCTCTCCATCACCAACAAGTAGCTTGTGGAATGTTTGGAGAGATACA
This sequence comes from Candidatus Bathyarchaeota archaeon A05DMB-5, assembly GCA_019685655.1. Lineage (NCBI taxonomy): Archaea > Thermoproteati > Candidatus Bathyarchaeota > Candidatus Bathyarchaeota archaeon A05DMB-5. The sequence goes on from JABFQP010000002.1 coordinate 54,841, forward strand.
TGTAACCTAAGTTCAATTGGCAAGCTTGTTCTCAATAGACATTTCCAAAAGAGAAGAGGGGGTTTGTGGGAGACTTCTATGCATTTGATGAAGTTACAGCTCTAATACAGCAGTTCTTTTTCATTGGAGAATTTCTTTTGCTGTGTTCTTGTAAACTTCAAAGTCATGCGTAGAAAAGAGGACGAATACAACCTTAGCAACGTTGTCTTCTTTTTCTAAAAATTCTTTAACAGTTGCTAAAGCTATTCGGCATGCCTTTTCTATCGGGTAGCCGTATGCACCCGTGCTTATGGATGGAAAAGCTATAGTCTTAAGTTCCTTAACTACTGCAAGTTTCAACGAGTTACGGTAAGCGTCTGCTAAAAGTTCTGGTTCGCCGCTGTTTCCGCCACGCCAGATTGGCCCAACTGTGTGAATGACATATTTAGCTTTTAAATTGCCTCCAGAAGTTATGACTGCTTTTCCTGTTGGAAGCCCTTCTGGCCATTCAGTAGTTCTTACTCGTTTGCATTCTTCTAGGATTTTTGGTCCGCCTTTGCGGTGGATTGCGCCGTCCACGCCTCCTCCACCCATAAGTGTTGAGTTTGCAGCGTTAACTATAGCATCAGTGTCCATGTCAGTTATGTCTCCTTGGACGAGGCAGACCTTTGCTTTGCCAATTTGAAATTCAGTCATAGCCAATTTCGCTCCCAACACTCCATATTTTTCATTATGTTTATTCTCTTAAAATTTTCAGCAAAAAGGCTAATATCTAAAACATCGCCGTGAGGATAAACCATAATCCAAATCCAGTCAACACTACGAAGCAAAAGCCAAAAACTATCCTACGCGTTTTTTCTGTCCAGAAACGTCTCGATTTAAAGACAACCAACGACACAAACGTGTCCCATGCAAGGTCACATGACCAATGAGCTATAGCCAAAGCCAAAAAGCCAGCAAATCCAAAAGCCAAGGTAGTTAATATTAAATTTGCACCAATTGTCGCCCACCAAAGAAAAAAGTAAGGATTGGCGATAGTTGCGAGAAAACCGGCAACAAAAGAGCTGTGACTAAAAGTTCCATAGTTTTCGCTTTTTTCCTTTCGAGCTTGAAATATTTGAAAACCCATAAAAATGAGGATTAAACCTCCAACTAACCCCATAATCTTCTGAACTATGGTGGAAGCAAAAAACCATGTAAAACCAAAATAAATCAGAAACATTAACGGAAATTCCACTGCGCCGTGTCCCAAAGCGATTAAGGCTCCGGCAATTTTATTCTTGTATCCTTTCGCGATTATTACGGCAAAAACTGGTCCAGGCATCATAACCCCGGACAAAGATAATAAAATTACTGAAAGCAAGAAATAGAGAAAACTGAAGACAACATCCATTTATTTCACTGAAACTAACGTTACACGTGCTCGCTTAAATTTCTCACTATTATTAAGTATTCATGCCTCAAAAATCGAAAAAGTGTACATTTAGAGATACGTTTTTAAACGATTAAAAATGTTAAGGCAATAGTTAAAGACAGAAACACCAAAGCAAGCACAAACGACAAGAAGACGGAACGCCGCAGAACCTTCCATGTTTGTTTTAGAAGGTTCAAGTCCCCTACGCCGATTTTTGAAGGTTTATATTTTGTGAAGTCTTTTGCAAAATCTAATAATTCATAGTCGCTTATCCGAGTTATAATGTAAAGCCCAGTTATAATTATCAATATTGGAAATGCAGAAACAATGGACCATATGATTACGAAAACCCATGTTAAGAAAAGAGGCGGAGCGAAAGCTATTCCAGCTAAGAATATTAGGTTGTGAAATATTTTTCTTGGTTTTCCATAAGGGTTCCAGATAAAATATGTTCGTGTAGATTCAATGGTGAAAGAGGTTTTATTGTAAAGTGAGGAAAATTTCTTCCATCGCAGGAAAAACGTAAGGCAATTTGCGGTTGCTATAATGAACACTATTAGGCTGGCAATGTTTTCGTACACTGTGTACCGCGCACCTTTGCACTTAAAACTATAAAGGAGATATTTTAAAGTCTGTCGGAGCTGTTTACAATGTTGATAACTTAAATTTCCATGAAACGCTTTTGTAGTTGTACTACGTCTTTGCTGTCTTTCGCGTTTGCGTAGCCTTCTAATTGGTCATGGTTTATTTCAAGAAAGGTGTGTCCCCACTTGAAAACTGAAAGCAACTGTTCAGCTTCGTTTTTGAACCCAGCGATGTACAAAGCTGCAGCTAACGCTTCCACGGTGCTAAGTTTTGTGGGTTTTCCAAAATTAACAGGGTTTCCAGCGATTAAGTAAGGCAAGCATCTGGAGGTTCCTCTAACATTTTTCAGCAAAGCCTTCTCCGCGTGTTCCCAACTGAAGTCTAAAGCAACTAACCCAAATTTCTTGATTCTTTCTTTGTCGGCTGGTGAAAATGCAATTTTAGACAAGGGATTAAGTACAATTGCTCTTCTCGGCAAAAATTTTATTTGGTGAACTACACGAACGAGTCCGTGGCGTTTAAGCTTTAAAGCTGTACATTTTTTGGGGTCGCATTGTTTGGCATGGTATACAATGATTTTAAGTTGTTTTTGCACTTGTTTTGCGCACCTTTAAGTGGCTCATCGGGTCGTTTAGGACCTGTGGAATCCATTCCAGTAGGTCTGTAGAAATCATGTGATGACCCTTTTCTTCTGAAACAAAGTCTCCGGCGGCTCCGTTGACAAAAGCTCCGGCAGTAGCAGCTTCAAATGGGTCAGTCTTCTGAGCGAGAAGGGCGCCAACAACGCCAGAGAGCACGTCTCCTGTTCCGCCAACTGTCATGCCTGGGTTGCCTGTGAAGTTGAGTTTGAAACGTTTCTCGTCTGCGATTATGTCGACTGGTCCCTTAAGTAGTATCACTGCGCTTAGTTCTGCCGCAGTTTTTTGCACTTCAAGAATTTTTTCTTTCAAAACTTCTGGCAATTTTTTACCAGTTAATATGGTATATTCTCCGGCGTGAGGCGTCAATACGAGAGGTGTTTTCAGTTTTCTTTTGAACTCTGCAAAAGCCTTTAAGCCGTCTGCGTCCAAAAGCAAAGGCTTACCTGCATTTTCGGCAATTTCAATTATGGCTTTGACAGTTTCTTTGGTTTCTACGTGTAATCCCAGACCTGGTCCCAGCACGACGGCGTTAACAGTTTCTATGTAGGTTTTTAATGTTGGCAGGTTGGTTATGTTCAGGTGTTTTCCTTCAAGCTTTATCGTTATTAAGTCCGGCGTCATGGAGGAAACTGCATGCGCGGTTTTTTCTGGAGCCGCAACATAAGCAAGGTCTACGCCTGTTCGTAAAGCAGCTAAAGCCACAAGTGTAGGCGCGCCGGAGTATGTTTCACTTCCGCCAATGATTAGTAAGCGTCCGAAGTCTCCTTTATGAGATTCTTTTGGTCGTGGTTTAGAAACAAGTATTACGTCTCCTGGTCCAGCGAAATTTTCGAGTTCTTTTGGTAATCCTATGTCTTTTACGATTAATTCTCCAATGTAATCTCTGGCTTTTTCAAGTCCTTGTTTCGTTCTGTGAAATGTGATTGTTAGGTTTGCTTTTACTGCTTCGCCTAAGACTTCGCCTGTGTCTGAGTCTATTCCTGTTGGCACATCTACTGCTATTCTAAAGGCGTTCATAGCGTTGATTTTTTGAACCAATTGCAGAATAGGCGGCTTTAGTTTTCCTTTTGTGCCAGTTCCTAATAACGCGTCAACGACTATGTCTGCGGTTATTTCTGGTATGAGTGCGCTGTCGTATACTTCATGAATGATGATGTTTTCTTTCAAAAACTGTAAGGCATTCCAATTTTCTAAAGCCGCTTTATGGGAAATCTCCTTTGCTTTGCCAGCGAGAATGGCTGTGACCTTAAAATCTAATGCGGAGAGATGTCGCGCTGCGACGAAACCGTCACCGCCGTTGCCGCCTAAACCGCAGAAAATGGCAACGGTTTTGTCTTTTGGAAATTTCGATGCGATTTCTAGGGCGATGTTGTGTCCAGCATTTTCCATGAATTGAAGCTGAGAGACCCCGAAATATTCAGCGTTAAGCTCTAAAGCACGCATTTCGCGGCTTGTGATAGTGGTTGACATGCTTAAACCTAATAGTTATTATCTTAAACAGAAGATAAGAGTATCTTTCCAAATGGAGTGCGCTTGTTCATTTCTGTTTTTATAGCAAAATATTTTAATGTACAACGTTAAACATTAAGTGAGGAGATTTAAAATGCCTACAGCGTTTGTGCTGATAAATACGGAAATAGGGTCAGAAGCAGATGTTCTGAAGGATTTGAAGAAAGTTGAAGGCGTAGATGAAGCCTATGCAGTCTATGGAGTCTACGACATAATTGCGCGGGTTAAAGCAGATACAATGGATAAACTGAAAGAAATTGTGACATGGCGTGTCAGAAGGCTTGACAAGGTTCGCTCAACATTAACAATGATAGTTGTCGAAGAAACAAAATAGCACACGCTTCCTCTTTTTTCATTCACACCAAAACAACACTTTTAGCATACGCTCCGCTATTCTCTAAATCGTAAAGAAAAGGTTGCCATAGATGACCACAAAAACAATGCACATAGGATTCGACGATACCGACTCCATAAGAAAGGGATGCACAACCTACGTTGCCGCTCTTCTCGTGGAAAAACTGCAAAAGCTAGGCGCAACTTTTATTGATTATCCAAACTTGGTTAGGCTGAATCCTAACGTGCCGTGGAAAACCAGAGGAAACGGAGCCTTATGCCTAAGAATACGATACGATGAGCGTGTGGAAAACGAAATTAAAGAAACAGTGATGAGCGCTGTGGAAGAGCAAGCAGACCTTGAGTTTAAGGGAACAGACCCCGGCATAGTTTTCTTTAAAAGAGCCAACATTCCAAAATTGGTTAAGAGTTTTGCCAAAAATGCCATAACGGGAATTGTAAGTTTGAAAGAGGCGTTAAATCTTCTGAGATTATTTAGAGCAGAAGCAGTGGGTTTCAAGAATGGCAGAGGAATCATTGGCGGTTTGGCTGCCGTTGGCGAGCCACTTCAAGGAGACCACACGTACGAAATCATTGCGTATCGGGTTCCAGAAAATTATGGTTCAAAAAGACGCATAGATGAAGCTTCAATTTTTGAAATGGACAAGGCTACGGCGCCATACACTTTTAACAATGTTGACCTTGAGAAAAAGCGAGTTATTATAACGCCGCGGGGACCCGACCCAATACTTTTTGGTATCAGAGGAGAAACTCCGGAAATTGTGAAAAAGGCTTTTTTTATGGTTAAGCCTCTTGAGCTGGTTGAGCGGTGGGTCATTTTTCGCACGAATCATGGCACGGATGCGCATCTTAAACGGGTTAAAAGTCTTAGCGAGATTAAGCCTTATCATCCGGTTATTGCGAGAGGAACAGTGGCGTCAAATCCCATTGTAATTCCGAGAAGACACGTTGTTTTCGCGATAAAGGATGACAGCGCGCAAGTTGACTGTGCAGCCTACGAGCCAACCGGGGCTCTTAGGAAGGTTGCGGGAAAACTGTTAGTTGGAGATTTCGTGGAAGTTTATGGCGGCGTAAGAGCGCCGTCGAAGGATAAACTGTTGACTGTGAATCTTGAAAAAATTAGACTGTTGAAGCTTGCGCCGAAAATTATCAGTCACAATCCGCTTTGTCCAAAATGTGGCAAACGCTTAGAGTCTATGGGGAAGAATAAAGGGTTTAGATGTAAAAAATGCGGTTCAAGATACGCGGACTTCAAAAAAATTCAGACTCGCGTGAAGCGTGAAGTTAAAAGAGGTCTTTACATTACATCAGCTAGGTCTCAGAGGCATTTGACGAAGCCTTTTAGGCGTTATGGAATGGAAAAACACAGCAAAGAGCATGGAGAAATGATTGAGGGGTGGCGTTTTCCTTAGGTTTTCTTGTTTTCGTCGACTTTGAAGATTTCGCATAGCATTTGGTAGAGTTCGTCGCCGCCTTCCATTTTTGAGAATAGGTCTTTTTCTGCTTTCAGTATGCGCTCCATGGTTTGGTATGTTCTTCGCCATTCCATTTCTTGCCACATCATGCGGTAATGTTTCTGTTCAACCCATGCTCTAAAAATTAAAACGACAAACATGCCTATGGTAACCAGAAGGTTCAATATGTATATGTCTAGCAACTCCGTGTTTTTCACCTCCTCACTGCAAACATTTTTTTATTCTTAATAACAAAACGCATTTAAATCAAACTTTTCATAACACACGCCAATAAAGAGGAATATTGAATGAGCGAGTTAGTTACTCCCCTTGTTTATCAATTGGGCGTAGGCGCCGTAGGCGGCTTCATCTGCGGATACGCTATTAAGAAAATTAGCAAGCTCATAGTCATCTTGATAGGCGTCTTCCTAATAGCCCTCGTATACTTGAGCACTCAAGGAATAATCAACATAAACTACAGTGCACTTTGGGACGCTGTAGCCGGATGGCTTGGTGGCGCCCAGCAAGCTGCATCGTGGCTTGTTGGCGTAATATCGGTTTTACCGTTCATCGGAAGCTTCGCCGTGGGCTTTCTGTTAGGCTTCAAACTTGGTTAGCGAAATAGTTTAAATGTTTGCTGTCCGTTAACCTTTTGAAAACTTAAATTACACATTAATTGGAGCGCTTAAGAGTTGGATAGGTTTCCCGCAGAAGAATACAATATTCCATTTTTTAAGGAGACAGATTACGTTAGGAAATTGTGTCCTAAGTGCGGAAAATATTTTTGGACGCAAAACCATAGCCAAGAAACTTGTGGTGAAGCGTCTTCAGACGAGTGTGCATGTTACACGTTTATAGATAATCCGCCTACTCGGAAAAGTTATGGTTTGCGTGAGATGCGTGAGGCGTTTCTTTCGTTTTTTGAGAAGAATGGACATACACGTATAAAGCCTTATCCTGTCGTGGCGAGGTGGCGAGATGACATTTACTTGACGCATGCGAGCATTATTGATTTTCAACCTTACGTAACGAATGGTATTGCTCCGCCGCCTGCGAATCCGCTTGTGGTTTCTCAGCCTTGCATAAGATTGGTGGACATAGCAAATACTGGACCAACGTTTGGCAGGCATTTGACGATTTTTGAGATGGGTGGGGCGCATGCGTTCAATTATCCGGACAGGGAGGTTTACTGGAAAGATGAGACTGTTCGGTATCATCATCGATGGGTTACGGAAGTTTTGGGTGTAAAATCTGACGAGGTTACCTACAAGGAGGAAGTGTGGTCTGGAGGCGGAAACGCTGGACCTTGTTTAGAGTCTATTATTCGAGGTTTGGAGGTTGCGACGCTTGTTTTCATGCAATACAAAGTTGTTGATGACGAATTTGTTAAATTGCCAATACGGACAGTTGATCCTGGTTATGGTATGGACCGTTATGCTTGGCTTTCGCAAGGCGCTCCAAGCGGCTTCCATGCGGTTTATGGCGACTTGCTTGACAGATTGTTTAGAATGGCGGGTTTGGCTAAAATTGACGTTGAATTGTTAAAGAAAGTGGCTAAGTTTTCCAGTTTGGTTAATTTGGATAAGACTGCGAGTAGATTGGAGACTCGTAAGAGGGAAGCGGCTCTTGTTGGCTTAAGCGTGGATGAGCTTGACAAGTTTTTGGTTCCTATTGAGAATGTTTTCGCGGTTGCGGACCACACTAAATGCCTTAGCTTTTTGCTTGCTGAGGGTGTTGTTCCATCCAATATTCAAGAGGGTTATTTGGCGAGGCTCATGTTCAGAAGAGTCTATAGGCTTTTGAGGATGCTTGGTATTTCAGACAAGCTTTATGACATTGTCGATTTGCAGATTCGTCTTTGGGGTGAGGATTTCCCGCATCTTAAGGAAATGCAGAACGAGATTATTGATATGCTACAGGTGGAAGAGGAGAAGTTTGGAGACACGCTTAAACGAGGCGAAGGAATGGTTAAGCGGATTTCAGCAGAGTTAAAAGCGAAAAGGAAAAAGGAGATTCCAGTAGAAACTTTAACTGAACTTTATGATTCGCATGGGCTTCCGCCTGAGATTGTTAAAGAAGTTGCAGAAAAAGAAGATTTGCAGGTTGCGATTCCAGACAATTTTTACACTTTGATTGCTCAGAGGCACATGCAAGCTGAGAAGCATGTTGAGGAAGAGGTTAAACCAGAAGAACGGTTGGAAACAGCGGTTTCAGGTTTGCCGGAAACTGAGCAGCTGTATTATAAAGACGCTTACATGCAAAGCTTCGATGCTAAAGTTCTCAAGGTATTGTTTGGCGAATACGCAGTTTTAGATAAGACATGCTTTTATCCTGAAGGCGGTGGACAACCAGCTGACACCGGCTTTCTTGAGTTTGACGGGAAGAAAGTTGAGGTTCTTGACGTAAGGAAGGTTGGCAGAGTCATCGTTCACAAAGTCAAAAGCAAGGTTCTTCCAAAAGAAGGCAGCAAAATCACTGGCGTTATTAATTGGGATAGACGTTATGGTCTAATGAAGGCTCATACGGCTACGCATTTGATTAATGGTGCTGCGCGGCGTGTGTTGGGGCAGCATGTTTGGCAGTTTGGAACGCAGAAGGGCATTGAGAGTTCTCGATTGGATATTTCGCATTATCGGAGGCTTACGCCTGAAGAGGTTCATAAAATTGAGATTTTGGCGAATCAGGCGATTTTGCAGAATATGATAGTTACGACTGTTTGGATGCCGAGAAGCGAAGCGGAAAGCCGTTACGGTTTTAGGCTTTACCAAGGCGGAGCGGTTCCAGGCAAGGAAATCCGTGTTGTGGCTACTGGTGATTGGGATGTTGAAGCGTGTGCGGGAACGCATTTGAGAAGCACTGGTGAGATTGGTTTCATAAAGATAATTCACACGGAACGAGTGCAGGATGGCGTTGAAAGGCTTGTTTATTCTGTTGGGATTCCCGCTTTGAAGTCTGTGCAGGAAAATGAGCGGTTGTTGTGGCGTGTCTCAGAAATATTGAATGCGCCTTTAGAGAAGCTGGACAAAACTGCGGAAAGGCTTGTTAAAGAGTTGAAGGAAGCGAATGCGGAGAGAAGAAAACTCATTAAAGAATTGGCGGAACGTGAAAGCGCTGGAGTAGGCGTGGGAAAGGCTGAAGAAGTTAAAGAAGTAGGTGGGATAAAGCTTGTTTTTCGTGATTTTAAGGAAGAAATTGATGTTGACCGCATGGTTCAAACTGCAAGCGAGGTAATCAAAAGAGACGATGCAACAGTCGCGGTTTTTTATGGTTCGGATGGAAAGAACGCACGGATAATGGTTATGGCTGGAAAAACTGCGCTAGGAAAAGGTGTAAATGCTGGCGAAGTAGTACGTGAAACCTCAGCAATCATTGGCGGTGGAGGCGGAGGAAAACCCAACTTCGCGCAAGGCGGCGGAACAAAACTAGAAAAACTGCAAGAAGCAATAAAAAAAGCAGAAGAAATCCTAAAGAAACAACTAAAATGCTGATGTTTTACGGTTATCCTACACCAATTTACAGTTTGTTAAGGAAACGCTATATTTTTGCTAGTGCTTTTTCGTAGTTGGCTACTATGTATTTTTTGCCTTTTTGTATAACCATGTGTCCTTCTTTTTCTAAAAGCTTCTTTTGCGCTTCTGCTCCGCCAGGATATTTCTCGTTTAAAACTCCACCTACTTTCAACGTTCGCCAGTAAGGCGTAATTTTCTTTTCACCCTTTTCGCGTTGTTCTTCTGCTGCGTAAGCCGCAACCCAAGCAAAAATTCCAGTAGTGATTGGACAGCCAATTGTTGCACCGTGCCTTTTAGCAAGAGCTGCCCGAATCTCATTAATCGTAGTAACCTTTCCTTCTGGCACTTTCCGCATAATCTCGTCAACTTCCAATGGTGCAGGAATAACCACGGTGCCCGTGCCCCATTTCTTGCTAATTTTGCCAGTAATCTTCTCCACTTTAGACAAGCCTTTAGCGTCGTGCAGTTTTTCGCTCCAGCTTTTCTTTTTCGCCATACGTTTTCCTCTAGCAATAGTTTCTAAGCATTCAGCTAATAAGCCTTCAACAAGGCTTAGACTTTGCAAGCTCAAGTTTCTGGCGGTGAGTCATCCTTTTGATTATTCTTTCTCTTTTCATAGCTTCTGACCGAGAATTGAACTCTTCAACATAGACAAGTTTCTTCGGCTTGTGCATCCGCGTGTATCTGGCGCCTTTTCCATTAACATGAAGCATCATCCGCGAATCTAAATCCTTCGTGTAACCAGTGTAGAAGCAGCCGCCCTTACACTGAATAATGTAAACGTAGTAAGGCATCCACCAAACTCCACGCCAAATTTACGCTTTATCTCTCCATTCAGCACACAACCACATATAACAATTACCTCAACACATACTCCTTCTCTTCTTTTTCGGGAATATATCACCCCACTCAACTCCTCGTGTCTGCCTTTCCTAGAGGGAAGAATGATGATTATTAACTACGTAGGAGAAGGGACATGTTTTTACCCATTCTCTTCTTAATGACTAGTTTAACTAATTGGTTAATTGGTTATTTGATTTTTGTCTGGATTTTTTCTATTCTTTCGGGACAATTAGCTTTGGCAATATTACAGAATAGACATTCATTTTCACTCGGAGCTTTTGCTGGTGGAGTGTCTGCACCCAAAATGTTTAGCCAATAATTAAGGTGGTCAATAAATCTCTCGTCGATTATACTTTGAGAAACTTCAATCCTAGTATTAGGGTAATACAAGAGGCAACCCTCAAGTTTTATATCTTTGTATTGATCAAAGCAAAGTGGAAGACAATACAGATAAATCATTAATTGAATTTGATATGAATCCTTTTGTATCCCACTTTTACATTCATAAACTGTGGCCTTGTTTCCTGAAAGGGCAACCAAATCCGGCATTCCATTGAGAGTAAGTTTTGGCTTGATTTCCAGAGAAAAACGGTTAGCATCCTCAACAAAAACTTTCTCGCCTTTTGCTATTCGCTCCTCTCTAAGTTCATTAATCATGCGGCTGTGCTCTAGTTGATATTTAATAAATTCGCATTTGGATGGCACTTTCTCATAATTTGTATAGTGGGTTTTAAACCATGCAGACCAGAGACATCGACTTTCTCCTGCCATCAATTTTGCAACCCAAGTAACCCAAATAAATTTTTTAAAACGTTTATCATTCCCTTTTTTAGGGGAGAAGGCTAAAGTTGCCTTCTCTTTGGTTAATTCCATGTGATTTACCAATCTGATGAGTATTTCAGACAAAGAAATAATTTGTGAAGAGAAAATAAGCATGGAAAATCTGTATTTTGCATTACTTTTAGATTATTGAAGAGAATAAAGTAAAAATGTGACTTCAAATCTTACCAAAGCCCCTTTTGGTCAGTCTAAAAATTCAACCTATTTATAAGGGGGGCTATAGCTCTCCGCGCACAGCAAAAGATTAATCCAACCACATACACATTAACCACTGGTGCACAAAATGAGGGATAAAGTTCTCTGCCCGTGAAAACAAAAACTTTAATACCCCTCAAACCAAATCAGAAAGCTTTATGGAATTTTTGAAAAAAACAGAAGAAAAATGGCAAAAACGCTGGGAAAAAGCCAAAATTTTCGAAGCAAACCCAGACCCGAAAAAACCAAAATACTACATAACAGTGGCTTACCCATACCCAAACTCGCCACAACACATCGGACACGGAAGAACCTACACACTAGCAGACGTACACGCACGCTACATGCGCATGCGCGGCTACAACGTATTATTACCAATGGCATTCCACTATACTGGCACGCCAGTCCTAGCCATGGCTAAACGCCTCGCAGAAAACGACAAAGACCTCATCAAAGACTTCATAACCATCTACAAAATCCCAAAAGAAAAACTCAAAGAACTAACCGAACCAATCACAATGGCACGCTACTTCCACCAAGAAATCAAAACAGGCATGAAAGAAATAGGCTACTCAATCGACTGGCGACGCGAATTCACAACCGTAGACCCACACTACAACCGCTTCATAGAATGGCAATTCCAAAAACTACGCAAAGGCGGATACATAAAACGTGGAAGCCACCCTGTAGGCTTCTGCCCAAAATGTGGAAACCCAGTTGGAATGCACGACACAAAAGGCGACGTAGAACCAGAAATCGGCGAATTCACAGTCATAAAATTCAAACAAAACAGCATAGTCTTCCCAACAGCCACACTACGCCCAGAAACAATCTTCGGCGTAACAAACATCTGGCTAAACCCAAACGCAAAATACGTAAAAGCAAAAATCAACGGCGAACAATGGATAATCAGCAAAGAAAGCGCCGAAAAACTAACCTACCAAAAAAGAAAAGTCAAAATTATAGAAACCTTCGAAGGAAAACAACTCATAGGCAAAAAAGTTGAAAACCCAGCAACCAAAACCAAAATCCTAATCCTCCCAGCAGACTTCGTTGACCCAAAAAACGCAACAGGCGTAGTAATGTCCGTTCCCGGACATGCGCCATACGATTATGTCGCACTAGAAAACATAAAGAAAACACCGTCAAAACTGAAAGAATACGGAATAACAACCGACGCCATAAACGCAATCAAACCAATCTCCCTAATCCAAGTTCCAAACTACTCAGAAATCCCACCAGCAGACGTAGTCAAAAAAATGCAAATCCAAAACCAAACAGACCCAAAACTAGAAGACGCAACAAAAGAAGTCTACCGCCACGAATTCCACAACGGCAAAATGAAACAAAACACAGGCAAATACCAAGGCATGACCGTGGCAGAAGCAAAAGACAAAGTCAAAAAAGACCTAATCGCTGAAAACAAAGCCACAACAATGTACGAGTTACTAAACAGACCAGTTCTATGCCGCTGCGGAACAGAATGCATCGTAAAAATTCTGGAAGACCAATGGTTCATAGACTACGGAAAACCCGAATGGAAAGCCCTAGCACGCAAAAACCTAGAAAAAATGGAAATCCTACCAGAAGAAATGCGCCCAGAATACAACTACGTCATCGATTGGCTACACGAAAAAGCATGCGCAAGAAAATCCGGAATGGGCACAAGACTCCCATGGGACAAAGAATGGATAATCGAATCCCTCTCAGACTCCACAATATACATGGCATACTACACAATCGTTAAGCACATAAAAGAACACAAAATCAAAGCAGAACAACTAACAGAAAACGTCTTCGACTACATTTTCCTCGGAAAAGGCAACCCAACAACCATAGCCAAAAAAACCAAAATAGACACAAAAACACTGAAAGCAATGCACAACGAATTCTCATACTTCTACCCACTCGACAGCAGACACTCAGCCCACGAACTAATCCCAAACCACCTAACCTTCATGATATTCAACCACACCGCCATATTCCCAGAAAAACACTGGCCACGCCAAATAGTAACCAACGGACACGTCCTAATGGAAGGCGCAAAAATGAGCAAATCCTTCGGAAACATAATCCCACTACGAGAAGGCCTAACCAAATTCGGCGCAGACCCAATAAGACTCAGCGTCTTAGCAACCGCCGAACTACTACAAGACGTCGACTTCAGCCCATCAGTAGCCAAATCAATGCGCGAAAGACTAGAACGCCTACACAGATTCGTCGCCGAATTCGCAAAGAAAAAACACACAAGAAAAACGCCAAAAAAACTGTCAGCCATAGACAAATGGATGCTCAGCCGACTACAAGAACACATAAGAAAAACAACCGAAGCCATGGACAAACTAGCAGTGCGCAAAGCCATACACACAGCAATATACGAGCTAGACCAAGACTTCCAATGGTACCAAAAACGAACTGAGAAACAAAAAGAAAACAGCGATAAAACATACGTAATAGATGAAGTTTTAGACGCCAAAATCCGAATGCTAGCCCCAGTAGCGCCTCACATATGCGAAGAACTATGGGAAATGATGGGCAAAAAAAACTTCGTGTCAACAAGTTCTTGGCCCACACCAGACAAAACAAAAATAGACATAATAGCTGAAGAAAACGAAACCCTAATCATGAACGTACTCGAAGACACGTCAAACATCATAAAAGCCACAGGGATGAAGCCCAAAAAAATATTCTACTACACGGCTACACCATGGAAATGGAAAGTTTATTCAAAAATTCTCGAAAAATCCATTTCTGGAAAAGTTCAAAAAAAAGACTTGATGAGAGAATTGATGGCCGATTCTAATTTAAGAGCAAAAGCAGAAAAAGTAGCAAAATTCGCCAATCAAATCATCGAAGAAATCAACCACATGCCAGAAGAAAGAAAGAAAAAACTAACACAAATCGTAACCATAAACGAGCACGAAACACTAAAAGAAGCCGAAAACTTCCTCGAAAAAGAACTCCACGCCAAAATACACATCTACAACGAAGAATCTGCAGACCGCTATGACCCCAAAAACAGAGCACAACAAGCAAAACCATATCGCCCAGCCATTTACATAGAATAAAATATATCACGGCAAAACTCCTTTTCTTATACGACCAAACTCAAAGGGCCCGTGGCGCAGCATGGACACCAAACAAGCCAAAAAGCGCGTCAGCCTTCTAAAACTAAGCATTGAAGAAAGCTGAACGTCCTGGGTTCAAATCCCAGCGGGCCCGCCAAAACTTTATTTCATAAAAAATGTTTCTTGTTTTTACCTTTTTAACAAAGATGAAAACAGTATGCTTGCTGCAATTGCGTTTACTCGTGAAAGAATTTATTTTCCTCTTTACGATTTTCTTTGCGCCGTTAGGCTTATGAATTTTAATTGCGTTGTCTTCACACACCAGAACACTTTACCCTTAAATCAAGGGACTCTAAACTTTAAAAAGGAGTTCCAGATGTTCGACGAAGAAAACCTCTTCAAAGCCAAGATTGTGCAATTGATTCTTATTAAAGAACCCTATAAAGCCATAGAAGCACTTAGTCACCATTACAAGGTTGATATTCCACATTTGAAAGTTGGAATGCCGAAGAAGTGCAGTAAAAAAGTTGGGTGTTATGTCGCCAAAACCAAAACCATTCACGTTATGAACCAAGAAAAACTTGAGGAGCCCTTCGTGATTCTGCATGAGTTTTACCATCACCTCCGGACACAAGACGGAAAACACAGAGGCACAGAGAAGCATGCAGACAAGTTTGCAGAAGAATTCATCGAAGCTTTCAAAATCTGTCACAAGTATTCTTATCATATTTCTTACAATTACAAGAACCAAACTACATGATAGATTATTGCATAACTTAACTGATTTTTCGTTTTAGCCATAACCATGAATTATGCTAATTCTGCCTCTTCGCTTTACGAACGGAAATTTTAAATTGGTAATGCAATAATAAATGGTAAACACTCTAGTATTTGAGTTATCCTTGTATAAGGGGGAAAGTTATGAGCACACATGCAGACGAGTTAAAACTTCGCTTAATGACCATTGAACTACTTAGAACTGCAAAGTACAAGAGAAACATCACATATCGCGAATTAGCTTCTAAAACAGGTTTGCCCGTGACAGTTCTAAGTAGATACGCGAAGGGACATGTTTTGCCGAACACCGCAAGAGCGAAGCAGCTTTGGAAAGTATTGTCAAAACTTGTTGGGCTAGAAGTGGAGCTTCGCAGCAGAATAAAGTTTGACGAAGACGGATATTTCGATAATACTGACATTATAGGCGATTTCAACATCATCCAACAAGCAGCCAATCACGCGCTCGCCATTTTCGCAGGGAAACGTGTGACGAAAGTTTTGACAGCTGCTGTTGATGGAATACCGTTAGCAACCATGGTTGCAAACGCATTAGGCGTCAATTTGATACTTGCAAAGAGAAGCAAGGAGGTCGGGGTTAAGGCTTTTTTGGAAGAAACCTACGTGTTAGGCAAAGACTCAGGCGTGACTATGACACTTTACATTCCAAAGGAAGCCATCAAAAAACGGGACAGCGTCTTAATCGTTGATGATATGATTAAAACTGGAGAAACACAAGCGGCATTGGTGAATCTTGTTCGAAAAGCGAAGGCTGAAATTTCAGGAGTTTTCTCGCTCATAGCTGTTGGAGAAGAATGGAAAAAGAAACTGAAGTTAACCGGTGAATGCCCAATAGAAGTCATAACCTATGTTAAAGCGCCCTATGAATCGGGCACTCGCTCCTAACTAAGCATGCACCACATTTTCCTTTTCTACAATAGTCTTTGCCTAGCCTAAGTAGTGCTGTTTCAAAGTTAATGAAAGATTTTCCTGCAATCTCGTTCTGGAGCCAAAAAGTTTTTAGCTGTTTTAGCGCGTCTTTGGCTGCTGCTCCTTTTCTTACTATGCCAAGATTTTCCGCTGCGAGAACTACTAAGCTTGTTGGATTTGGGTCAGCTTTTTCCCAAATTTCACGCAGTTCTCTTAGGAAGATGTTTACTGTTACGTCGCCAATGCCTTTTCCCAAATTTTTTAGTCGCTTTTCTAAATCACGCGAGTCAGAAGCTTTGTTGTGGATGTTTATCAAGCGTCCATCATATTTTTCAATGAGATTTTGCATAACTTCTAAAAGTTTGTCTGCTGTTTTGAAATCGTAGCGCGTGTAGCTACCTTCGTCAAGGATTCTAACTAAACCATCCCAGCCAGTTTCAGAAACTCGGTTTGGTGTCAAAACGTCATACTTATGGAAGCACTTGAAAGTTTTGATGGCTGAATTTTCTGTTATAGGTGCTCCGAAAAGTATAGCCGCAAGAAACCATTTGAAAATTTCTTCCTCTTTTCCATCTGAGAGATTTATACCCAATATTTCAGAGTATCTCGTCCCGAGGTTTTCAAGGAGCGTTTTCAGTTTTTCACGTTTCATAAGCAATATTCACTTGTCTAACAAAATTTTATACAGCCTACTGCATAAACGGTTTACTGAGGTTTGCTGCAACAATGAGGCGAACAATAGAATGGCGCAACGGAACAGTTGTCACAATAGACCAGACAAGGATTCCACACGAAACAATAATTCTCAAGATGAAAAGCTGTGAAGAAGTGGCTGAAGCAATAAAAACCATGAAAATAAGAGGAGCACCACTATTAGGAGCAGCTGCAGCTTTTGCTTTAGCTTTAACTGCTCACAATTCCCAAGCAAAATCCAAACAAGAGTTAATCAGAGAGTTGGAGAAATCAGCAGAAACTCTAAAGAGAACACGACCAACAGCTGTTAACCTTTTCTGGGCGATAGACAGAATCATGTCTAAATCAAAAAATTTTTCTGGAAACGTTGCAGATTTAGCTGCTTTTGTTGTTGATGAAGCAAAGAAAATAGCTGATGAAGACGCCGCGGCAAACCGTTTGATTGGCAAATACGGAGCTGAACTTATACATGACGGTGATGTGGTTCTGACACATTGTAATGCTGGCGCTTTAGCTACAGTTGAATATGGCACAGCTTTAGGCGTCATAAGAGCTGCTTGGGAACAAGGAAAAAAGATTAAGGTTTTTGCCACTGAAACTCGTCCGAAATTGCAAGGCGCAAGGTTAACAACTTATGAGCTCAAGAAGGAAGGCATTCCGGTCACTTTGATTACTGATGGTATGGTTGGCTATGTCATGTATAAACGGTTGATTAGCATGGTTGTTGTAGGAGCTGACAGAATAGTTACTGATGCAGTTATTAACAAGATTGGAACGTTCACAATTGCTGTTTTAGCTAAAGAACACAACATACCTTTCTATGTTGCTGCTCCAAAATCCACTTTTGACTTTTCACGCAAATCGGATGAGGTTGTGATTGAAGAGAGAAAACCGGAAGAAGTCACACATGTGGGCTCTTATAGAATTGCTCCTGAAGGAATAAGCGTTCTTAATCCAGCGTTCGACATAACTCCGCTTGATTATGTCACAGCAATAATTTGTGAAGACGGCGTGTTGCACAAGAAAGATTTTGACAAATTTAAAGCCAACGTCTATAAGTGAAAAAATGTAGCTTATGCTGGTTGAGGATTTGTATGAGCAAAAGAGAAGAGAAAGAACCTAGCCGTTCTGAATTCAAAGTTAAAGGTACATTAGTGGAGAAAGGAGTTAAAATTTCTGAAAAACAAAACATAAATGAGCTTTCGTCTCGAGGGTATGGTGTTAAAGAAAACGATGAGCTCTTGCTGACTTTTTATGAAGCGCTTTACCTTTTGGATAAGGGATGGTTAGATGTTGAGGCGAAAAAGGGCAAGAAGATGGATTTTCAACAACTTCTGCGATGTTATGAGGATTTAGAGGAGAATGCTTGGGTTAAGTATTTGACTTACCGAGATTTGCGAAGCCGCGGATACACCGTTAGAGAAGGTTTCGGTTTAGGCGTTGACTTTCGTGTTTATGAAAAGGGCGAATATGGCAAAAACACGGCTAAATACCTAATCTTAAGCATTCAAGAAGGCAAACCGATTCCAATTGAAGATTTAACACGCATAATGCTACAGTGCCAAAGCCTAAAGAAAGAACTAGTTTTAGCCGTTATGAACCGCAGAGGAGAAATAGTTTACTATTCGGTTTCACAATTAACCTTAAAATAACGGAGAAATCGTTGATGCCTACTTTCAAAACTGTTCGTGGAATGCGAGATTTTCTGCCAGAAGAAGCGAACATGTTGAAGTTTATTGAAAACAAAGCTAGAAGAGTGGCAGAACTTTACGGATACAAAGAAGTTGTAACGCCTGTAGTGGAATCCTACGAGCTTCTTGCCGCGAAGGCTGGCGAAGAAGTTCGCTCGCGAATGTTTGTTTTCAAGGATTTAGGTGGACGAGATGTGGCTTTGCGTCCAGAGTTTACGGCTTCCGTTGCTAGAGTGGTAGCGACAACCTTGAGAACTGAACCTAAACCGCTTAGGCTTTTCAGTTTTGGCACTGTTTATCGTTATGATGAACCACAAAAGGGACGTTATAGAGAGTTTTGGCAATCGAACTATGAACTGATGGGTTCAAGCAAGCCAGAGGGGGACGCAGAAATATTGATGCTGACTAATAGTCTCATGGCAACTTCTGGGTTGAAGAAGTATGTTTTCAAGGTTGGACATGTGGGAGTTTTGAGGGGAATTTTCGTTCAAGAAGAATTGGAGGATGATGTGCAAAATGCGGTTATGCAGCGGATGGATAAAAAAGAGTATGAAGTTGCGCTTGAAATGGTTAAAGATGCTGGAGCTTCTGAAAAGTGCGCCGATGTTCTTCAGAAGCTTGTGACAATTAAAGGTAGCGAAATTTTTGAGGCTGTGGGAAAAATGAAGGCGGTTGTTAAGGGATATGATAAGGCTGTTTCTGCGGTTGAGAATCTTGCTGCAATTCTGAAGTTAATGGTGGAAAGCGAATGTAAAATGGATGTTATTGTTGACGCTGGATTTGCTAGGGGGCTTGAGTATTACACCGGAATGATTTTTGAAGTGTACGTGCCGGAGTTTGACATAGCCTTGGGTGGAGGTGGAAGATACGACCAGCTTATCGAGTTGTTTGGCGGCGAACCTACACCAGCTGTTGGTGTTGCTCATGGAATAGATAGGATAATGTTGGCGTTGCAGATGCAGAAGGCTGAAGTGGAAACTGGAGAGAAAACTGTCATGGTTATTCCAGTTAAGGAAGAGTTGAAAGGGGAAGCTTTGAAAATTTCAAGACTGATGAGAGAAGCGGATGTGCCCGTGGAAGTTGAGGTTATGGGAAGAAAAGTAACTACAGCGTTAGAAGATGCAGATAGAAGAGGAATGAGTTACGCAATAATTGTCGGGGAGAAGGAATTGAAAGAAAATGCAGTTGTTATTCGAAATTTAGCTAAGAGAGAACAAAAGATTGTAAAAATTGAAAAGATAGTGGAAACAATAAGAGGTCGGCATGTTTAGGTTTGATGTGCTTCTCTTCTCAGAAAATCCCCTATGTCCAAAATATTCTTTACGGCAACTTTGCACTTTTTCTCGTCTAAATTGCAGAGTATTTTGCCGAAACCTAAACATTCGCCACGTTGATTAAGGATTAAAGCGTAAGCGCCTCTTCTTTTTGCACCGAATACTTGAATTATCCCCCCTTTAAATACGTCTCTTCCGCAAATGAAAAACCACTCTGTCTTCTTGTCAACGATTATTTTGTTTGCTTTTTCTTTAGCAATCATTTTTAGCAAAATAAAACTTGGAAAAAATTTGTTGCCCTTAATTTTTCCTAGATAAGCTCCAACGTAAAAGAAGTCTTTGGCAACTGCTTTTTTCAGATTTTCGTTGATGAGGAAGTAGCGGTTCTCTTTCTTTACTATTAAATTTTCGTTTAATTTGATGCTTGCACCGAGGCGATTTGCAAAATCTTTTAGGGGCTTCACAGTTTATTACGCCTTTTCAGTTTACAAACGAAGAACCCTTGCGTTTGTTCAGGCCATATTCTCTTACAATTTCTTATAGAAGCGTCTAGTTGTTTATTGAAAATGTTGGTTGGTGCTTCTTCGCCGTAGCAGTTGATTTTTTCGGTTTGGAGGTTTAGCGTTTCTATTGCCCAGTTGATGTTTAGTTCGTTTTCTTCTGGTTCCAGCGAGCATGTCGCGTAAACCAGTTCGCCATCGTTTTTAAGAATTTTAGCTGCTTCGGCTAACATTTCTCTCTGAAGTTTAGCGTTTCTCTCCACATCTTTGATTGTTCTTCGCTTGAACCAGTCCTTGTCGGTGGAGAAGTTTCCTGAGCATGAAACATCCAAGAGTATCCTGTCAAATTTCATGTTAAGCCTTGAAGCTTGTCTTGCGTCCATCTTATAGACAACAGTGTTGTGCACATTGCATCTTTCTAGATGGTTAGATAATGCTGTCAATCTGCACTTGTCCACGTCCAAAGCTACTATTACGCCGGTGTTATGCATTAAATCAGCTAGTTGAACAGTTTTTCCGCCTGGAGCCGCGCAAGCGTCTAAAACAATCTTATTTTTTAAATCTGTAAATAATGTGGCTGGAATTTGAGCTGCTGCTTCTTGTATTGAGTACAAGCCTAAAAGGTATTCGGGAGTCGCTCCAACTGAAAATTTTGATTTACAAATCCAATAGCCATCGTTAAGAAAAGAAATCTTCTCAAGCTCTATTCCCGAAGCTTGCAGCCTTTTAACAAGCTCTTCCTCAGCAATATTCATTTTGTTTACTCTGATTGCTTGTTTAGGCTCCACGTCTCTAAATCTCCAACCGAGCATTTCATAGCGGCTAACAAAAAACTCCTTGCCAGACATAACTCCATAATAAGACGAGTCCTCATAAAAACTTGATGTTCTACGTATGCAGAAAAATCAAAAGCAAATTACAACACGCAAAAACAAAACGGCTATTGTGAAAACCGTGTTTGGAACAACAACTGATGGAAAATACACATCCTTCCATGACATGCACATATTAAAAAAGAAAAGAATACACCTAAAGCTTCTTAGAGGGCTTGCTTGAAGTTAACTTTACCGTCTTTCCGATAAGCTCAATCCAAATTCCATTTGGATCTCTAACAAATGCTAAAGTGTAACCATCTTCATCCCATGGTTCAATGGCTAACGTCGCACCGCCAGCGAGCACTTCTTCATAGCTTCTTCGAACATCCTTACACCAGAAAGCCAAGTGATCTAATTCTGAACCCTCTATATATCTTCGTAATATTTCGTTCTATGTGGATAATAGTTTAGTTCTAAGATTTGCTGTGGCCCCTTACTTTTCAATTGCACAAACATGCCACCTGCCCGCATTTTCCCTCTCTGGATTTCTTTCATACCCATTGTTTTGGTATAGAAGTCAATAGAACGCTTTAGATCCCTAACTCGAATACCTGTGTAAGTAAACTTCATTTTTCTGCACCTATATTTTAGCATAAATTTTGAAGTTTTAAAACTATTTATGTAGTGCCGAGGGCAGGGTTTGAACCTGCGACAACCCGGTCTTCAGCCGGGCGCTCTCCCAGGCTGAGCTACCTCGGCAATGCCATCAATTCAAAAAGGACTAAGGTGTTTTTAAGTTTTCTGAATTAAAAGATAAAACAGTTGGGTGCAAGTTTTTGTTTCTCACCTAGCCGAGAGGAGAAGGGAGAAAGGAGAAGGTTGTGTAAACTTCCCAACTTGCACCCGTTGTTGAAGTGAAAAGTTTCTATAGAAAAGGTTTATGGAACAAAGTTTCAGTCTTTTTTGGATTCAGAATCATAATTTATGATACATCGAGAAAGGAAATACTGCTTAAAACTAAAAGGGCGTTGAAAACTACAGAGGATGAAACATGAAAAAGAAAATGGTGTTAATCACTGTTGAGTTGGTTGATGAAAGTCTTGTGGAAAACAATGAGACAATTATACAAGAACTGTTTGAGTGGTTTAAGGAAGATGCAGTGTCTATTCCTTGGGCTAAAAAAGTAAAAAAAATAACAGTGAAAGACCCTTAAACCATCAACAACCGCAAAAGATAGACAAAAAGATAACCCGCAAAAGCGGATACCAAAAAACAATAGATTTTCAAGGCTCTATCAATTTTTCTTTGTTCCAAATCCACATCATTTTCAAAACTATTCAAAAACGCTTCACCACTTTCTTATTCAAAAGCTAAAAGCAAAGATTTTATGAAACCAAAATAAGTATTTCAAACCCTACAGTAAACAATATCAGACAGTCAAAGACAAAACCAATGGCTAGGGAACCTAGGAGGGCCCGTAGTCTAGTTGGTTAGGACGTCGCCCTCACGCGGCGAAGGTCGCCGGTTCAAATCCGGCCGGGCCCATGTGTCTTTTTGTTGTACATGTCTTCAAAAAGGTTTATTACATATTAATATTCACTATTTATATCTAGTAAGGGTGAAGACGATGCGAAGAAGTGTTGATTCATTAAAGTTTGACAATGAAGATTATTCATCGCGAGAAGCGCATGATGGTTTCACGTGTGGCACTTGTGGAGAACACTTCCAAAAGCCGCTTTTGGCAACAGTCGCGTCCCACGGAAGCGTGCGAACTTATTTAGCATGCCCTCGTTGCATGGTAAAAGTTGGCAACATAAAGACAGAAAAAAGTGAAGAAAAAAGAAGCACAATTGACATTTCCAAGAAAAGGGGAGTATCTCACGATAAGGACTCTCAATGCAAACACTTTTTGGGTTATCTGAAAAAACGTTCAAGGGACATGCCTATTCCTGACGAATGCCTTACATGCGGCAAAATGATTGAGTGTATGGTTCGTTGAAAACTGAATATGCAATGTAGAAACCCCGTTATGAAGCAATGCCTAGAAGCGTAACCATGCTTCTCTAAGAGATTCTACTCTGCTTGTGAAAAGGAAAGGAATAATTATTCAACTATAAAACTTATCAGTAACAAGGGTTGCCAGCATTTGTTTCCGTTAAGAGACTTAACACGGTCTTTGCGAACGCCACATGTAAATCGCCTAATATTAACTGCGAACATTGTTGTTTTCATAGTTTTCTGGCTGGCCAGCTTCAACGTAATTTTAAATGTTGAGTTTGCGGAGGACATGAACCAAAATTTTACGATGTACCCTTACCAAATAGTTAATGGACAGCGACTTTACACGATTATAACTTCGATGTTTATGCATGACCCGTCAGGGCTGATGGAAGGGCTTCTCCATTTACTTGGTAACATGCTTTATCTTTACATTTTCGGAGATAATGTAGAAGACACTTTTGGACATGCTGGTTACTTAATATTTTATCTTGTTTGCGGAATAACTGCGGCATTATCACATGTAGCGAGCATATTTTTTGCACCCACAATAGGCAACTTAATCGGCATTCCATCCAGTTCAGACTTGATGACGGGTGTTGTTGGGGCTTCAGGAGCAATTTCAGGAGTTTTGGGTGCGTATCTTATACTTTATCCGAAGTCAAGAATTCTCACACTGGTTTTCTTTGGGTGGCCGATAATAGTTCCAATTCCAGCGGTAATTTTTCTTGGCTTCTGGTTCATAATGCAATGGTTTTATGGATTCTTCGACATCTCTGGAGGAGTTGCTTATTGGGCACACATAGGCGGCTTCATTGCGGGAATGATTTTAGCTCTCATTTTTGGGCGGAGAATGAAAAAGGCTCGAGATGCCAAGCGCAGTTTTTAGCTCGAATAGTTTTGGGGTCTGCCCGTCATAAGTTCCTCATCTGCATAAATCAGACTGGGACGGCATCATCATCCCCCAAAAAGACTAACTAAAAACAGTCAAATAAGCTTTCATAAAATGATTAATGCTTTGTCTTTTTAAGTAGCGCCTTAATGGTTCCAGAAACAGTTAAAACGTGGATTGCAGCAGGCTTGTTTCCGATTTTGGTTATCGCAGCTATCGCTGTTCTAACATTTTCAAGACCAACATGAGTGGCACGGATAACAGCAAACTTTTCTTCCGCATTGTAATCAATCAAAGCCAAACCTGTCTGGCTTGCGCCATACTCGCCATAAAGCTTGGAAACAGAATTCCAAATTGTATCCATCAATTCTTTCGAAGTAAACGTGTCTTCAACTTCTACTCTTAAGGCTAAGTAGCGCCATCTCACATTTCTTCGCAATCTCTTCCTCTCCTTATAATGCGTATTCCAGGCGCAACAAACCGTGAATCCAGCTTTTCTCTATTTCTTCGAACGATTGCCACTGGATTCTCTGAAACAGCCTTTATAGCTAATGTTACGTCTAAATCGAAAAGAGAAGCTAAGGAAGCTAATTCCCGCGGCTTGCGCAGTAACAGTTCTTCTGAAACCCCGCTGGAGATAACGATTGGAACATGAAATTCCTGCGCAATCGCTATTTCTCTCCGCAAATACGAGAGAAGCCTAGTTCTAGCGGGTCCTTCCAGAACAAGTAATGGTTTCAGGTCAATTTCAAGAGAAGCAAAGCTTTTGGAGGCTAATTCTGCTTCTGCCTTGTCAAAGAATCTCTTATGAAAATCTATGGATTGAAAATTTAAGAGGTCTACACGACGGTCTTTTGCCGCTTGTCTCGCCACACTTTTAGAGTCACATATCACTGCGACTATTTCAAATCGTCTTCTAAAATTTCTTAAAATGTTCAGTAGTTCTTTGGGTGTTTTGGGTTTCAGATCAATGCGTGATGCAAAATCAACGCCAGCTTCGCTGCAAAGACTCTGTAATTGTGTTAGTTTTTCTTCAGTAAAGTTTGATGGTAAAGGCACTGCGATGAGGCGGTAGCGTAACTGTGAAGCTTTTCTTATTATGCATGCAGTTTGCTCCAAGTCTCTCAGATTTAGGCATAAATGAAGGTCTGCAAAGATTCTTTTCATGGAAGCATCCCAAATTTTCGGCAGACGTTTACTATTTCTTCTGGGTTAGATTTTTGGAAGTGAATGCAGAAGTGTATCGGGTCTGCACGAGAGAGCTTAATTTCATTCAAATAAGCCAACTGCTTATCGAGCCTTAAGTAAAGGTTTCCTTTGTCCAAGTGTTCTTTAATTTCGCTGCTCAGCTGCTCTTTGTCTAACATGCTCAGTCCGGAAGACAACTTTTCAAAAACTGCTTGGACGGCGTTTTTTTCTTTAATTCTTGTTTCTAAAAGAATTATTGGGTTTCCATGGTGCCCAGTTAAATTTGTTCTTTTAATAGCGACATTCTCAATTACTTCAGCTGGAAGCGTATTGTGTACAGCGTTGAGAACTTTGTCTACGTCTTCGGTTGCATGCGCAAAGACTCGTATGTCAATGTAGCCTATAGGAATTTTAGAAGGCAAATACGCATCACACTAACCTTGAATAAATGGTGATTTAACTTTTAGATTTTCCTCTTCTTTTAGGTTTAGATTCAGCTTTCTTGCGTTCCAAGAACTCTTTAACAACCTTAACATTTTCCTCGTGCACGGTTCTTCTCCTCAAATCCACGGGCACGCCAAGCTTTAAGGCTTCACGTGCGCTTATTCCGGCTTTTTTTAGTTCTTCTCGGCTGAAGCCTCTTCCAAGGCGTTGTTTTCCGTCTTTTTTGAAAACTGTAGGCTTTACTGCAATCATCAGCCTAGTCTCCTCTGGCTGCTTTTCTGCTCGGTCTAACTTTTTCGGCTCCGCGTCCCTTGTTTCTTAAGCCTCTAACTTTTTTGCCTGCGCTTGTTAGGCTTCTGAAAACTCGTTTTTTATGTTGTTTTTGACATATCCAACTGATGTTTTTGTCATTTTTTATTGAAGGATGGTGGGGGTCGACCATGATGATTTCGAACCATTTTGAGCGTCCATCTTCGCCTACCCAGTAAGAGTTGAGAACCTCAAGGTTTGGAAACTTTCTAGCGGCTCTTTCTTCTGCGATTAGTCTTAGGCTTTTGGCAGGCTTAAACTTTTTAACACCCATTCTTTTTGGTCTTCTTCCAGCTTTTGGTCTTTGTTTTCTTAAGCCTCCACGTCTGACGCGTACGCGAACCATCACGAAGCCTTGTTTTGCTTTGTAGCCCAGCTTTCTTGCTCTGTCTAAACGTGTTGGTTTTTCTATGCGGGTTATTGCTTGTTGCTTTCGCCACTCTATCAACCTTTGGCGCATTAACTCGTCTACGAAGGATTTCTCCGGCTTTGACCAAGCTTCAGCAATGTATTTGTATGCCATTTAATTCACCTCACACTAGTTTATGGTTCAGCCTTTATAGGCTACATCCCAGCGGATGTCTAATCCGCCAATAGCTTTGATTCATAGCATCGTGCAGTAAAATAAACTTTTCCAGATAACTTATAGCTTATCGGAGTCTCTAGCCCCCCTTATTTATAGATTGAACTTTCGAGAGGTTTGTCTGTGGAAAACTGGGATTGAAAATTTCAGAGTATAACTGGTTTAATGTAGCGCTTCAGAAATAATCATTTGTTCTCGAGTATTGCTTTAGTGACAAGAAAATATCCGCTTTGATTTTTCCACGTCTTCTTCGCTTCGATAATGCTTATTCGTTTTTTGAAAAAAGGCGCGTCAAGCACGAGTGTCTCGTATTCGCCTCCGTCGCCAACAATAGAAATTCCATATTGCCTATTTAACTCAATTAAATCCTTAACTGTGGCTTCATCGATTTTTCTTCCAAGCCATTCTCGGCTAAAGCCATATGCGTAAACTCCAGTGATTATGGTCTCAAATCGGTGTTGTAGAATTTCTTTGATAAGGTTTAATGGGTTTTCTCCCCAAAGTGGTGTTATACATTTTAGTTTCAGTTGTTCACAGATTTTTTCAATTCTTATTTTTTGATAGTTTGAGGCAATTGCGCCGGAGACCACTGCGTCCACGTCAAGCGTCCCAATTAAACGTTTAAGGTCTTCAACTTCTATCTCTTTTATTCCAGACGTCTCTGCTTTTACAAGTGGAATTTTAACGGCTTGTGCAAACAAATCCATTAAGCGAATGTTCGGATAATGAAACATCCAGCTGTCTTCTCTTAATGGAATCATGCTTACCAGATATTTCACTTCATGACCTGCGTGTAAGACTCTGTAAAGCGCTAAGGTAGAATCCTTTCCACCAGTGGCTAAAACCGCAACACGCATGTACCATTACACTTCTAACTAGTCAACTAGTTAATCTCAAATTTAAAGAGAGTGAACAGCGTCATTCAACAAGTTTTGCTCTTGCTTCCTTGAATAAAGCCTCTGTTTTTCTTTGCCATTTTTCAAAGTTTTCCGGAGCTTCTGGATAGTTTTTGTAGTGAGCTTTTATTTGCTTCATTAAGTTGGCAGTAATTCTGAGCTTGTTCAGAAATCGTATTCTTTTTAAGCCTTTGAAAACTCGTTTGGCAGTTTCTGTTATGTTCAAATGGAACTCTTCGCCTAAGCCAGCCTTTAAGACATCTTCTTCAGTCAAGAGTCTATATTTCATTCCATAACTCAAGTCTTCGTCGCGGCATGTCAAAAGCAACATGCGAAAAGCATCCAGCCCGGCTTGTTTCGTCCCGTACATTTCCATATACTTACAGTTGTAAGACCACAATGATTCTTGACTTGCATCTCCCTTTTCTAAAGCTTCAGCTATTGTCTTTCCAGCAAGATAGCCGCTCAGCATAGACGGCCCGATTCCGCCACCATGTATCGGATTTACTAGGCACGCTGCGTCGCCTAGAATTGCAATTCCGTTTCCAACCATGTTATCTAAGGGTCTGCGTGTGGGGTCATACCAAGCGCCGCCAGTAAGAAGCAGCGAGCCTTCAAAAAGAGGTTTTGTTAGGATGTGCTTGTAAAGTTGGTTTTTTGGGTTTGGAAAATTGCCATGCATGCAAACTCCTAAGCCAACATTGACTTTTGCTCCGCCTTTTGGAAAAATCCATGTGTAACCGCCGGGTGTTATCTTCTGGTTTAGATAAATTTCGCAGTAGTCTGTGTTCTTGGTTTCTTGTTTGAGCTGTCTAATTTCACGATAACAAGCCTCGACATCCTCGTTTGCAATTTCAGTCTCTATTTTCATAGCCTCGGGAAGCTTCCGTCTAATTACTGCTGGAAAACCACTAGCGTCCACAACAACTTTGCTCTTTAATTGAAGATTCCTACATGCCTTTACATCCTTAACCATAACTCCAGTTACAAAACTCTTCTCAATAACTGGCTCCAAACACAGCGTTGAATCCAAAAGAACAGCACCTTCATCCAAAGCTTTCTTCAACAACCACTGCCCAAAAAGGCGCCGATTCAGCAAGTAACCAACAAAATCCTCATGGTGAATATTGAAGACCGTCTCTAAATCAGGCGAATAAATTTTAATGCCCTCAATTCTCTTTTCCAACTCACCGCCTTGAGGCTTTTCCAGACCAACACTTTTCAGATGATGCTCTCCCAGAGCGTCTCCACAAATCTTTTCACCAATCTCCTCCCGCTTTTTCCGTTCAACTATGCAAACTTTTAAGCCTGCCTCGGCAGTTGTTTTCGCTGCTAGGCAACCTGCCGTTCCAGCGCCGACCACAACAACGTCAAACTTCTCCAAACAGTTTTCCTCCTCAAAGGTGAAACTCCATATTTTGTTGTATAAATAAACCTTTATAAATTGTGAAGTAAGCCCTTGCACACTTGGTATAAGCCAACATCACCATTAGGAAACTCTGCAGACCCTCAGAGTTCATGGTTCTTTAATTACCAATCCTAAACGTACAATGAAAGTTTTAGCATATCTGTAATCTGAATTGAGAATTCATAATTGTTAATTATATTCTTGGCTAACCATGGAAACACAATCAAAAAATCAAAACAAAATGGTGTGTCAAAAACATGATGAAAAAAGCCACAGTTAATAAAAACATGACATACACAATCGATTTAACAAAAATTGATGGAGACGGAGCATTTCCATGCCCAAAATGTGGAGTTATGATATCACCAGAAGACGAAACTGAAGAAGTCTACCAGATTGTTGAAACAAGAGTCCAAAACGATGAACTGGCAGAATTGACATTGATATGCAACAAATGTGGAAGTAAAATAAAGCTTGTAGGTTTTCTATCACAACCAGAAAACTGAAAACTCAACGACAATTTTAAAGTTACTTTTGTTCTTCTAATCTTTTACTTATAGCAACAAAGATTAACCATAAGATTACGCCATAAAAAATACCGTTGAAAATGGCGCTTAAATAACTGGAAAAGTTTTGCACGGTGTCTCCAATTAGTGCACAGAAGAGGTTTCCGGGAAACATGGGTGATTGCATTATTATAGAGGCTGACGTAATCAACAAGAAGAAGACTATTAGGATTACGGCGCCCCTCATGGCGTATCGCCTAACATTTACTATTATGTTTTGTTTCGGACTGTTTCTTACCCAATAGAGTCTTGTATAGCAATATTTAATAAACGTTATTGTTCACCAGTTCAACACAGATACAGGTCAGAAAGATCTAGAACAATGGCGCACTCATTGTATAGTTAGCAAAGACTACCATATCTTGATTAAGAGTCACAGTCCTATTCAGATTAGTGCTTCCGTCTTCCCACCGCAAAAATGTATAGACTGTTCCTCCAATTGTAATGGTTGAGTTAACAAGAATAAAGTAGGTTCCTTCAGCCAACGTGCTTTCCCAAGGAGCACTGCTTCGGAAATATTCAGACTCCGCGTATTGTATCCAAAAATTAACTCCAAGCACATTAGAGTCTACTT
The DNA here is from genome assembly GCA_019685655.1 of Candidatus Bathyarchaeota archaeon A05DMB-5. Lineage (NCBI taxonomy): Archaea > Thermoproteati > Candidatus Bathyarchaeota > Candidatus Bathyarchaeota archaeon A05DMB-5. Next base: position 84,767 of record JABFQP010000002.1, read on the forward strand.
TGAGAGAGTGAACTTGCGGTGGAGGAAGAGTTATCCCGCAAAGAATAAAAACTATAAAGAGCACGGGAATCACGTATTTCCGCGTTTTTGAGAGAGAAGACACATCATCTAAAGGTCCAGGATGCCTAAAAAGAGACAAAAACAGAACAAAAAACGCCATGGGATAATATCCATAGATTACAAGAAAAACAATTGCTACAACATTCAATATGCCCCTCATTTTTCCGCCTAAAATAGACGTTGCAACATGACCACCATCTAACATGCCTGCCGGCAACAAATTCAGCATAGTAACAATCATGCCTATGAAACCTGCAAAAGCAACAGGATGTATAAGAATTATATTACCGCGTCCATACACACCAAGAAAACTCAACGCTGTTCCTATAAGGTCGAAGAGAATCGGAAACGACCCAAACGGTCCCTCAGGAAGCCTGTACACTACTGGCGAGAGCGCAAGACCAACAAAAGTGACAATAACGGTAATAACAAATCCTATCAACGGCCCACTTGCGCCTATGTCAAATAACGCGTCTCTGTTTCGCGGCAAAGATTTCTGCATTATAACTGCACCGAAAGTACCGATGCCAAACACTTGTCCAACAGGCGGCGGACCAGGAATGAAATATGGCGGTGACGAATCCACTTTCCTTTTGTTCGCGGTTAGTTTGTGTCCCATTTCATGCGCTCCAAGAACAGCCATTATCGCAACCGTGAATGTTGCTCCACTTATGAGCGGGTTAATCATTGCAGGAGAAATCAAGTATCCAGTCGCAAACGTCGTTCCAATAGTAGCAAAAAACAATAACCAATTGACCAGAATGTTGCTTGGTTTTGTAGGCGGTTTCCGAACCACTTTTAAGACAATTTTACCGTCACGTTTTCGTAAAATCGCTATTAAATTCATCTTTTCCAGATTGTCCAACAATCTTAAAAATGCGTTTTTTGTTTCTTGAGGTTGTTTTAAAAAGTATGTTGGAACGTTATGTTCTATCAACGCCTCTTCCACTTGGAACTCTGCAGTCACAAGCGCGGTTATTTGTTCAAAATATGCTTGGTCAAATTGTGCTTCAGAGGTTTCGTTTGGTATTTCAGTCATGACCTTTTTTCCTTAATGTTTTGGTGTTTTTATGAGTGTGCGGGAATAGAAAAGGTTATTGGAATTTTATGTTGTTCTTGTTCAGAATCTGAACCTCTAAAAATTCTTTAATAATCGTTTAAAGACAAAACTCACCACACACCAGAACAGTCACAAAAATGTCAAACTGAAAGGGAAAACGCAAACGCCACACGCATAAACATGACAAAAAGGATGGGGCTCCTTGAAAATTGCAATACTTTATAGCCACTTGAAAGAATTGGGCGGAGCAGAAAGAGTAATTCTTAAACAAGTTGATTTGCTCCATAAAAGAGGGCACGACACGGAATGCTTCTTTGCATACGTAGACAAAAACTTGCGCAAGGAATCAGCTAATCCTCACTGTTTCACAAAAAGCTTCTTCCGCTCGTTGATTCCGAATAATGCAGCAACGAGAATAATTTTGTCGCTGCCTCTGGCGCCCATAGCCCTATCCGCATTTGACGAAAAGGACATTCTCATATGCCACGGATACGGTCCAGGTCCATGGATTGGCTACCTAAATAAAAAAATTAGAGGCACACGATATATCAGTTACATTCATTCACCTCCCAGATTTCTCTATTTAGACCGAAGAGAAAGAGCGCTATGGAGGTTTAACGATGTGCGTGAAATAATTTTCAAGTTAAGCAAAATTGCTGGTCCAGTGTTGAAGGAAATTGACTATGTAAGTGTGGTAAATTCAGATTTTGTTTTGGCAAACAGTTTCTTCACGGCAAGGCGAATTCGCGCCATCTACGGTGTGCCTGCAGAAGTTTGTTATCCTCCAGTCGACACAGAAAGTTTCAGAATTCTTGATGAAAAAACAGTCCAAGAGTTTCGGAAGGGTTTCGGTTGGCCTCTGATTCTTTCAAGTGGAAGAATTGTTGCCGTAAAGCGTTGGGAATGGCTCCTAGAAATAATGAGCTACATAACAAAAGAGTTTCCTTCAGTAACCTTAGCCATAACTGGCGAAATTTCGAAAGACAACATCCAATACATCCAAATGCTTAGGAAACGTGCTAAAAGACTGAGAATCGATAAGAATCTTAGGTTTCTGGGATTTAGGTTGCAGGAAGAACTTGTCAGACTGTATAATGCTGCGGATGTTTACGTTTACTCGGTTCCGAGGGAAGATTTTGGGTTGGGTCCAGTTGAGGCTATGGCATGTGGAACGCCCGCGGTTGTGTGGGACGATGGTGGTGGACCATGCGAAACCGTGATTAATGGCGAGACTGGTTTCAGAGCGACGCCGTATGATATGAGAGACTTTGCTGAGAAAACTTTGAAAGCTGCTGAAATGGATAAGACAGAAATTGGAAAGAGCACACGTAGCTTTGTTGAAAAGAATTTTTCCTGTGAAAAGCATTTTAAGATTTTGGAAGAAACAATTTATAAGCTGTTATAGAATGTAGAAGCGTTTGTTACGCTATGATTCTGAAACAATCCAAAAAGATGAAGGCGCCACTTAGAGTTTTTATTGCTTTTTTTCATCCTAAAACTTCTGTAACCGCCATGGGAGGCGCCGAGAAAAGGTTAGTTGAAACGTTAAAATTTTTTTGCAGAGAACGGGACTTACAAATAACAGTTTTGGAAGCCACTCCAAGCCTCCTACAAAACCCACAAATAACGTGCAGAAAAGAGTTTGTTACGGTAAATCTCCACGCAAAAGGCTGGTTAGGCACGTATTTGGAATGGGCTGTTTGGATTTGGAAGGCCTTTTTCAAAAGTCTTTTCCTTTTTTGTCGCGTAAAACCTCAGGTTGTTTTGGTTCCAAACAACACTTTGCCTAACCTTTTTTTAGGCTGCTTTGTTGCTTGGATATTTAAGACGCCACTATGCATCGTCGTTCATCATGTTGACACACCATTTTCGCGGCATGCCTCAAAGAATTATTCGCTTTACACTTGTTACCGAAGCATACGCTATAGCAGATTTGTCTCGTTAGCCAAAACGGTAGCGACTTACATGAGTTTTTCTCTTCTAAAAAGAGCACAGGGAATAATAGCTGTTTCAAACTTCACAGTGAAAACGTTAAGAAACATTGGAGTCTCCAAAGCGAGAATCGTCCTCAGCGGAAACGCTCTAGATTTAAATTTTATAGAGGCTGTTGAGCCTTTCTCGGCTGGAAAAGTTTTTGACGGAATCTTCGTTGGCAGAATCGCTAAAGAAAAAGGAGTTTTTGATTTGCTGAAAATGTGGAAAAATGTTGTTAAAGTCAGGAAAGAGGCAAAGCTCTTACTCGTTGGAAGCGGGCTTGAACTTTCCATTGTTAAAAAGAAAGTTTCTGTTTTAGGTTTAGAAAATAAGGTTTGCCTACATGGAAGATGCAGCGACAAAGAATTATACAGTTTGTTAAAGTCAAGCAAAATTTTCATTTTTCCAAGTCTTTTTGAAGGTTGGGGAATTGCTGTTGCTGAGGCTTTGGCGTGTGGCTTGCCAGTAGTGGCTTATGATATTCCCGCGTTAAGAGAGGTTTTTGGAAACTGCAAAAGCGTTTTTTTGGTTCCAGTAAGAAATGTTGAGAATATGACTGCGACGGTTTTGGATATCTTAAACGTTAACGATAAGGAATGGCGTGAATTAAGCTTTTTTTCAAAGTCTTATTCGCGGCAATTTTGTTGGGAAGAAGTTGCTAAAGAAGATTTGAAGCTGCTTAGAATATTTAAAAAAGATGCTTAGCATAAAAAAGAGAGAAAAATGGGTGACGGAGTAGATTTTACGGGTCGTGTGGTGTCTTCTCACTTATTGTTCCTAGGCGTTCAATAATTGTCACTCTCGGGAAGTGGGCGTCGTACGTGTAGTATGGCGGTCTTGGATTGCTTGAAATCGCTGTAATGTTCAAGTATTCTAAACGAACCACAAGTGTTGTTACTCCACGGTTCTCTGTTTGCAGATAGTAAGCACCGTATTCCTGGAACCACTTGCATGTGTAGTAGGTGTCATCTCCGCTCCAGCCGTAGATCATGAAGCCTACTGTGCCGTTGATATCTTTGTATGTTGTGATTACACCTATTCCAGTGGAAGTGTTGCCGGTGTAGAATTGTCCGTCGCTGTAGTAGTACTGGCCGAGATAATTGCTTCCCGCCGTTGTGTTCCAGCATGTCGTTGCGAAGATTACATCAATTAAGTTACCGCTTGTAATGCCGTAGATTTGAATTGCTTGAGCAAACTCGTTAAAGTATTCGCTGAAGAGGTTAGCAGAAGGTCCTGCAACAGTAATTATGTTGGATGAAGACACCGGATAACGCGAGCACCAATCGTCTATGTAGGCTAATCTACCCAAGCTGTCATAGATATCCGTCCAGGCTGGACCACCTGCACGCCAAGTGGCATTGCCCAAGTCGGATAATAGGTAGGGTATGCGGGTTCCCCACATGTCCATCTGGTCTAAGCCACCATTGTCTGCTATCACTTGTTTTTCTTTGAAAGCTTCAGAGACCATTGCTGCACCGACTGAGTCTATGGCTCTTGAGTGATTACCAACAACCACCCATTCATAGCGTCCCATTATCTCTTTTCTTAACGCTGCTTCTGCTATAGTGTAGTTGGCTGTAACGCCATAGGCTTCTCCCGTAGAATAGAGTGTGTGATTAGCGCGGACGAGGATGCTACCAGTTATGTGAACGTACTCGTGTGCATAGGTTGAAAGACCATCAGGTGGGTTAATCTTATACATGATACTCATGTTTCCGTAGAAAGTGAAGTTCTGAATATTCGACACCGGGCTTATGGGGGCAACTCCGTAATAGGTTGAATTGTAGACTGTAATGTTGCCTCCTTCCGGCGGTATCTTCACGTCAACAGTTATGTTAAGGTCGTCTATGCCAGTCAATATTTGACCTGCGCTGGGAGCGGCACTTGCGTTGGTTACGAACATGAACTCGTCGTAGAGTATTGTTATGTTTTGAACTACGTCAAAAACGTCTGTCCATGAGGTAGAGTTGATAGACAGGTTTGGCACAATTAGTCCTTTGGTAGCGTTTGTAACAGTTAAGGTGTTGTTTCCAAGCGATAAGCTACCGCCAAAGTAGTTGGCAATAGCCGTGTGCGTATAGTCATATGTACAGTTTGTCGAATACAATATCTTTATGACTGATCCAGCAGCGGGAACCGAAGCTGCACGAATCGTAATGGTCCCATATCCTGTAGCGTTAACGTATAATTCGTAGGGTTCGTACGCTGACAAACTGCTGCCGGAATAGTACGGCGACCTTGCCGGATATTTCAGTTCGCCACCCCACATGACGCGTTCGCTGAAATTGCAGTAGCTTTCCCAGATTGGCGCATACTTGACCGGTCTATGCACGAGTGTTATGTTCAAGTTTGTTCCAGCGTCTGCCGCGGTTTTTTCTGCGGTGGTTACGTTGTGGAATTGTACCCATCTTCGTGTGTCTTTGTGTATTGCACTGTACAAGTCCCACGGGTTCATAACTTCTTGGACTTGATACTCCACTTCAGCATCGATATTGTTTGAGCCACCAGTTCCTGCATCGTCTCCATCCCAAAGGTCAGTTACTCCGTAGACTGTGACACCGCGGAACTGCCTATCAAAGTAGCGTCCACCCACAGAACTTCGTGTTTCAGTCAGGAAAAAGTCCCATTCACCAAGTACGTATGGCGAACGGAATGGTTCACCGCCAACACCATCAATCGAGTGTGTGTCGTAAGTCATTAAGGATTTCCACCATTGGTCTTGTCTTCCAGCGTCAACACTCCAGTCAGAGAGTGCTGGCCAGAAAGCAGCCCAGCCCACATAGGTCAGGTCTGCAGAGATTATTTGAGCTAAGTCGTAATAGCCACTGGCATCCGGTTGTGAACCATAGTTAGAATAGACGCTTGGTGCTGTTGTTGGGTTTAGGTGGTAATCTGAGTCGTAAACGGTGGTCAGTCCAGTGTCGTTTCCGCGATAGAGGTGTACATAGCTTTGGAATGCGTTTGAGCCAGAGCTTGGTCCGAGGTCCCATTCTCCTCTGTTGCTGAATTGGATGATAAGCCCAGATTCTTGATATTGCATTCCAGGAACCCATATGGGGCCTACCACGAATTTTGTTGTTGTAATTTTGATGTCTTTTAGAACGATAACTTCTTTTGAGACTTTGTTGAAAATTATTGTAAATACTACATCAACTAATGGTTCATCAGTGCCTGTCGTATTGCTTGTTTGTATCCAATCGCTAACATGATTGACGGTTCTGGCAATGTACATTCTAGGTCCATTATACAAAACGCGAATTGAATCTGTGGTTACTGTCCCGTTAGTTTTTCTTCCACCAGTATGAGTGTCTGAGGTTGGATCGCTGATTAAACGTCCAGGATCTCTCGGGTCTTCTTCGTACTCATATGTGGGCCCTCCTGATACTCCTCCGTACCAGTCGTTGTCTACTCTTATCCAGTTATTTCCATAGGAAGTTAGGTCGGCGTGTAATGCACATGCCCAGACATTTCGGTTTTGGCCTGTTGGGACGTGGTAGTATGTTATGTTGATTAGCCATCCTTGGCTCCATTTATGCTTTGGTATATCCGATGGAATAGAAGACCCAGATGGGGGTGCAAAGGGATCTCTCGTGTCGTACTCAAGACCTATGTTATATGTGGATCTGCTGTCTATCATTTCACCGAACTGCGAGAAACCAATTTTTAAGTTTTTTGAGTTGAAGGGGTAAAGTGAGTAGTAGTCGCTTGCCAGCACGCCTGAAACGTTTGTGTACCAACTGTCAGGGTCCGCTGCGGTTACTTGTCTTATTAAAAGCATAGGTGCGAAGATTGAGATTGCAAATGATACGGCAACTAGTATAGCAAGTATTTTCTTTCTTTTCTCCATTTTCATTCCTCTTTTAGGTCATGTATGAGAGCGTGGCACGTTTATTAAAAATTTTTTAGAGGTTCTGACTCAGAATTAGAATAAAAACAAAAAAATTACTCAGACAAAAAACAAAACTAACAAAAACGTTTTGAACTATTCAATTTTCTAAATCTAAAAAGCAGAATCACATAATTAATAATCGTTGAAAAAAGCCTCATCTTACTAGCGCCACCTTTTTTTCCATAATCAAGAAGAATCGGAACTTCAGCAACCACGCCTCCGGAACGAACCGCCTTAAGCAGTAACTCCAAAGAAGCAGTAAAACCCTCAGATTCAATAATACTATCTTGGAAAGCGTCACTAAGCCGCTTCACCAGAACCGCTCTAAAACATCGAAAACCACTCGTTGCATCTTTCAGAGGCAACTGAAACAACTTTCTCACTAGAAGGTTAATTGCTTTGCTTAAAACCACTCGGTGAATAGGCACATTCAATTGTGCTCCACCTTTTATGTAGCGAGACCCAACTACAACATCCGCATTTTCAGCTGCAAGCACCATGTCCAAAACATGCTTCGGATTATGCGTATTATCAGAATCCATAATTACCACAAAGTCATCTTCAAAAGACTCCTCCGCAACAGCAAGCAGGCCAGTTCTTAAGGCAGCTCCTAAACCCATATTACGAGGATGCTCAAGGATTTCAACAGGATAATCCATTGACAAGTCTTTAAGAATCTCGCAGGTTTGGTCGTAGCTCCCGTCGTTTACTGCAATAATTTTGTAAGGAAGCTGCGATTCGAGAACCTCGTTTATCGAGTGAATGAGAGGTTTTATGTTTCTTTCTTCGTTGAAGCATGGAAGAATTATGAAACACTTCATTTAAACATTCGCTCTATGAATGCCGCTTGAACTTTTGGAGGCAGAGAAAAAGAGTTTTAAGGAGACTTCCGTTTCCGACTTAGAACATTACGCTTTGACTTTTTTAAATAAGAGAATTCGCCCAGCAGAAAGATAACTCAAAGGAGTTTCAGCAAATCGATAATCTATCAACTCAGCCAAAACAGTTGCTGCAAGCGACAAGAATGACAGAAAACCAGCAGAAAACAACATACGCTTAGACATGAAGTAATAGACTTTTTTGTTAAATGAGGCAGAATAAGTTTTCAATCCAAAAAAGGTTATAGGCAAAGAAAGATCTACCGCACGCCAATAGATGAAGCGTGCTCCTACCTTCTTGAATTCATCAATGTATTGCCGCATGGTCCTTATTGAAAGATGCCTTGTACGCCTTATTATGGCTAAATTAGGCGCTGTCTCAAACAGTAATATGTGTCCCCCAGTTTTTGTCACTCTAACCATCTCATGTACTGCACTTCGCCAATCGTCATCATTAAGCACATGCTGTAGCACTGTCACGCAGTTGACAAGATCATATGTTTCATCTGGAAAATTCAGTTTTGAAACACTCATTGTGTAAAAATCGACATTTTCTAAATTATGTTTTCTGGCGTTTTCTCTGGCTAAAAGAACCATTTTTGGGCTTACATCTATCGCGGTTGTTGAACCGAATTTCTTGGCGAAGAGTATTGACCATTTTCCCGGACCGCATCCTACATCAAGAATTTTCGCAGGCTTATTTAATTTAATTACATTCTCTATAACTTTTAATACAAAATCGTACGCCCTCTTATCAGCATAATCAGCAAGCCAGTTTCTCGCAACTTTTCTCCACTTTTCTAATCGAAGTATTTTCTCAAAATCTTTAGCCTCTAAAGCCACATAATCCCAGTATTTTTCTAGTTCTCCTTCTTCCAAAAAGTAAGCCTCCTCCAAAAAGATTGTCTAGTGAATCCTCGTTTACGAGAAACTACTAGGAAAGCAGGCGTGATTGTGAAGACTGAAACGAAACTAACTATGGATACTGTTAAGCCCAAATCGGCGTAGTGTTGACCAGTGAAATAAATGGTTACATTAAATTGACCAGTTTTGTTCATGTAGAAGCTATTAACAAGCGTATAGGCAAGATTTGAAGAGATTTCTTCTCCGTTAACAAAGGCTTTCCACAGTGGATTGTAAGTGTCTGAAAAGACCAACGTAAATGGTTCGTTAGCATTAACATGTACTTTGAAAAGGCACGAGTTCACCTGTTCATAGCTAATTGACACTTGCGGATCTCTCGAACTAAACAGATCATTTAATGCTAGGTAAGTTTCTCCTTCCTTAAGCGAGTAAATTAGAAACTCGTCAAGCTCAACCAGTCCTACTCCACCAACGCTTATTGGATGCTCTCCTGCCTCAAAGAAAAATTGACCAATTTCGCACCATTCGAATTGGCTAATTGGACTGTAGCACGAAATTGAGTAAAGGTTGCCGCTCACGTTAAAATACAGGGTTCCATAGTTTGGGCCTTTTGCGATTCTTGCAGCTAAGACATAGTTTCCCTCTCGTGGAATTGTTATTTTTGCATAGGAAGAGGTTGCTCCAGGCGCGTAAGCTTGAAGTTCCCATAAACTCACGCGATCGTGGATTGAGAAAGCCGTAACGTAGATTCGAAGCTTATTTGTCTCTACCGACTCCGCAAAAACGTGTGTTCTATCGAGTGCATCATTCCCAACTACTTCGGTCTGGGTAATCCAGTTTGTGCCGTTCCAAGTTTGTATGGAATAATCTTCTGCATACGCATTCTCAAAAAGCAAATGGACGCCTAAAAGCTCTTGCGGTTCTTCCCACGTTAACTCTAACCATTGAGGTATTACGCTTTTTTCAGAAGCCCACCTTGTGCGCACATCGTCATCATTTGCATATTTTGCGTCAAATGAGTAATCGTCCGCCCAGCTTATGGAACTAGCATTTGCAGAAGCAAAGGGAGCAACGTTTAAACCTAAACTTTCTGAACGAGCCACATATCCATCGCAGGGTCTTACAGTCCAAGTCCAGCTTTTACTGGAAGAGTCTAAAAAGACGCTTTCCGCTTCGTAGAGATACAAAATGCGACCTGGAAAATTCTGTAGTGCTTGTATTATTTTGTTTATTTCGGATTCAAGTTCTGGCGGTTGGATAACAGCTATTGCGTCAATGTCGTTGTAGCCGGTTCCATCGTTTTCAAGAGTGATTAAGTGACGACCCTTAGTGAGGTCTATCCTTGTTATATTAATCCATGCGAGTTTTGACCACAAAGGAGCTTCTGTCCAAATCTCTTGGATTGGCTCGCCGTCAACGTAAATGTTTAATTTTCCACGAGAAGGAGCGAACCCTATCCGCAACCATAAATCATGATATCCATCTGCATCTAACTCGAAAGGCAGATCAATTCTGTTTTTTCCAGAGGTTGTTAATGTGTCGCCGCCTAAAACAAAAGCGCCTACTCTCCTCCAAGAAGCCATCTTCACCCAATAAGCCGTGTAATTTATGCTTGGAACCCCATAGTTTCCGGCAAGTATGAAATTTTTTCCGTCAGTGAAAGAGAGCATCGCCAAATCCAAAATGTCAGAGTTGATAAAGCTCACGGCTTGAAACTTATCAAGGACTTCACTTTCGAAAGAACCGCTATCGCTTGAGGGGGATGCGAAAAATAAAGTAGTCTCATTTAAATTGAAACCTTCAATCTTGCATAATGCGTCAAAAGATTCTAAACCGCCGATGGCAAGCATGGAATTGGTTGTTGCAAAGACTCTGGGCATTGCGTATTCGTTTTGAAGAATAATTGCTGTATCATTATAGATTACTTGGTATCCTTCTTGGTTTAGGAAAAATTCGCGGGTTTTATCGGTTGCATAAGGCGGTATGACAATGTACTTGTAAGCGAACGGTCCCAAAATCTTAAACAAATTATCAGTTAAATGTTCTCTTGCAAGCCTAAACCTTAAATGGTCAACAAACTGGCGTGGCATAAAATCCCATCCGCCATCTTGAAGCACTGGTTTGTCGTGTATGAATACGCTGTCGAACCCTATGTCATGTTCCCAACCTATGGTGGTCCACATTGCACTTGAGGCAAAGTCTGAGTATTCCTCTGGCGAAATCATCCACTCATAAGAACTCCTACCTACTGAAACAACCTTGTAGTCGTCTTGTTGAAGTGAAAGCCACTCGTAGGGAGCTAAATACTGCTTTGGTGGCGTGTAAACTTGTAAACCTTGAAAGAAGAACCAGAAACACGAGAGAAAACCGCTAAGAAAGATTAGAATAAGAAGGACTATGCTGAGAAAGTAGAGAATTTTATGAAATTTCTTTAATAAAACATTAAAAGAGTCAACGGAAAAAGCAAATCTTCTATTCTTGGAAATCTTACTCGTGTCTAATCTTACTTTGAGCAAAAATTCGTCTGCTTTATCATATTTTTTCTTCTTGGCATAATCAATCAGGTAACATGTCAAAAGTGAAATAAAAAAAGCATGAGAAAAAATAGCCATCATCACCCATCGATTTGCTGCTCTAAAAATTGCGAAGTGCGGAATGTTAAGCCACGCCCAAATAAACATTTGTCCCAGAGGCGAGTTAGGTCCTTTTGCGATAAAAATTGAAATAAGCATGGAAACACCGAAGAAAATTGTGTATCGATTTCTACGAATTAAAAGGACGCAGTAAGCTAGAAAGAATACAGTGAAAAGAAGACTATACAAGGGAAAATCTACAATGCCCATTTCAGAATACACGTCTAAAATGTTAATGTAGCCCCACCGTTCCACAGCCCTCAAAGTAAAAGCGTCGCTCATGTTTGAATAACTGCACAAGTAAGCATCTTCTAACGGATATTCGTAGGAAGGATGAAAATAAGGCGACCTAACATTCATGAAAAACGGAATCAAAAAGAACGCAGAAAACAAAAAAACAAGCAACGCAGACGGCAAAAGCGTTTTGAGAAAACGCAAAAAACGAGTTTTCGCTGTCTCCATTTTTACAGGGTATAATATGAAAAAGATTACAAAAAGTATCAGGAAAACTCCATAAATCACTATGCATTCTGGATGAAAACTCGTTGCAAAAAGGCTAAGGCTGACGGAGAGCAAAAGAATATCTCTGAGCTTACCTGTGCAGAGTGCCTTATCTAAAGCTATGAAGATTAATGGAGCTAAGGCATAGCTGAAAACTATGTCAATATGAGCTTCTGTTAACTGAGAAAAAAGCCACTGATTCAAAATGTAGACTAATGAAGCCGCGAGCGATGCAGCGTGAACGCGTGTGTGTCGATAAGCAAATAAGTACATGGAGAAGCCAGCGGTCAAATATGACAAGAACAAGAATGTTTTGACGGTCCATGAAGGGTCTCTAAAAATATGGTATAGCAGCATTAAGAAAAAATCCATGAAATTTATCCCTTCAACAAAACCGAAAGAGTAGGGACGCCACATCAACAACCATCTAAAATCTCTGCCATACAAATAAGCTCTAGATATGAAGCCGAGAACGTCGCCGCCTCCTGGCCATTCGTCGGTGAAGAGGAAATTTCTGAAAATCATAATGGCAATCGCTAATATTACTAGGAAATTTAAAATTACGGCTTTGTTTTTTAATGCAACATTCTTTATTCTTTTGATTCCACGTTTTTCCGAAAATGCATATAATAGGTTGGAAGAAAACCCGAGCAGATATGCTGCAAATTCGAAAAGCTTCATCACAGCAAAACCTAACATTGAGCCTAAGCTACCGAAGGCTGGTCCAACATCGTTAAGAGATGTTAAGCGCATACTGAAATATCTTTTAACAGTGCCCGAAGGGTCTTTTTTTATAAGTGTGGGAATTGTTCCACCGTAATAGTAAGCTTTAGACAAAAGTTTACTTACAGAAAGTTCACCTTCAAAATGAAGTATCTCGTAGTCTATTCTGCCTATCCTGTAAGCTTCTCTTTTAAACCTTTGAAAAAAATCAAAATCCTCCCCACACACCAATTTTTCGTCATACCCACCCACCTGCAAAAACGCTGTTTTTCTGAAAAACCGTGGAATTTCTACAAACTCGCCGTGTATATATAAGGAGGCTTTTTCTTTTTCTCGCCACTCACCCAGCAAGCCTTCACCAACAGGTTTTTCAGGTATAACCACCGCGTCCACATCGTTTCGCAAACATAATTTCACGCAAGCCTCGATTATTCTAGAGTTTAAAGTCATATCTGAGTCTATGAATAAGAGAAAATCGCCATGAGCCTCTTTAACTGCATAATTTTTGGCTTTACTTCTTTCCTCATCCAAAAGGAAAACTTTGGCTCCTAATTTTTTAGCTATCTGCGCAGTTTTATCTTTGCTATAGCGGTCAACCACTAATATCTCAATCTTATTGTAAGTTTGTTTTTTAATAGATGCTAAACATTGTCTTATGGAGTTTTGCGAGTTACATGTGGGAATTATAACTGAAACAAGTGGCAACTCGCTTAGTTCTTTCACTGAAGCCTCCTCGTTAGCGTGTGCTGGATACATTCTTTATGAATCTTCTTTCAAAAATTGAATAAAGTTCGGTTTCCGAACTAGAATAAAAACTATTTTCTGAAAAATGTCAACTTTTTGGAAGTTTTAGCTTCTTTGCTAACCGTGTAAATTTCATAGAGTTCGTATGTCGCTCCGCAACCTTTACAATGAACGTAAGGTTTATCACGTTTTATTCCCAGCCAGAAACCTTCTTTCGAGTTGCATTTGGGACATACCTTGAGATTACCAAATGCGTCCTCAATTTCTTGAAATCTCAAGTGCTCTCCAATCTCCATAAGATAATACTCGCCGAGAAATTTAATAATTTTGATATTTCATTAATCAGAGATTAAACAATTTATTAACATTAAACTCCTTGTTTCCAAAGGCTGATAACAAATGAATGTGCAAATGTTTACAGTTGGCAGCTTACTCACAAACTGCTACATTGTAAATTGCGAAGAAACAAAAGAAGCAATCATAATCGACCCAGGTTTCGATGACCATATTAAAGCAGAAAAAATCTTCAAACACCTAAACGAAGAAAAACTAACACCAAAATTTATTGTAAACACACACGGTCACCCTGACCACACATGCGGAAACAGCATATTGAAAGAAAAATTTCACATACCAATCTTAATCCACGAATATGACGCACACATGCTCGGCGAAACAGGCAAGAAAATCGCTCAATTTTTCGGCTTTCACAATTTCTCGCCACAAGCAGACAAACTGCTACATGACGGAGACACTGTGAAGATTGGAAATACACTCTTAAAAGTCATACACACTCCAGGCCACAGCCGCGGAAGCATCTCACTTCTCGGCAAAAAAGAAATCTTCACCGGAGACACACTGTTTATGGGCTCGATTGGAAGAGTAGATTTCCCAGAAAGCTCTGAGCGCGATATGAAAAACTCCTTAAGAAAAATAGCACAGCTACCTGAAAACCTCACTGTTTACCCAGGACATGGACCAACAACAACAACAATCGGCGAAGAAAAACACGCTAACCCGTTTCTTCAATGGTTATAACGCATTTTTGAAAAGGTCCTCTTCATTTGAGATATGCAATTCACTTGAGCTGCATTTTTCACAAAACTCTACTATACTGTTTAAGCCTTTGAAAATCACAACCGGTGTGGCTTCTTTTGCTTGACCCATAAGCAATTCTGCAGCAGCAGCAATTTCATCCACGACCGCGACATTCTTTACTTTCAAAATTTGCCCAAAAAGATCTCTTTTACCTCTATAGTCTTTGAAGTTCTTGATGCCAGCAACACCTATAGCGAAGTTCACTTGCCCACGCCTAAAAGGACGACTATAAGTGTCACATATTATCACTGCAACATTTTTACCCGTTAACTTCTTGATGCCCACACGACACTTTCTTGCTGATTCATCAGGGTTTTCTGGCAACAACGCAAAGTTTCCTCTTCCCTTCACATTTGACTTGTCTATTCCAGCGTTTATGCAGACCAAACCGCGTTTATCTTCCACCAGCAACACTTCTCGAGAAGCCTTCAATATTTTATTTGATTCTTTCAAAACCAACTCAACGAACTTCGGACTTTTCCCAGTTAATTTCGCAATTTCTACCGCTTCTTTAGAAGGAACAACACCTTTTAACCTTACCACTCTTCCCTCAGCTTTCGAAAAAATCTTCTGCGCAACAACCACAACATCTCCATCCTCAATAGTCAAGCCGTTCTTACCCGCCGTTTCAACAATAATTTCTGCCACGTCATCTCCTGAGTTCACTAAAGGAAAATCTTCAAGAGCGGCCGCAGTGAATTCTTTCAAGCTTTTTCCTCCTAACAGATTCTAGGTTGTTCTCTTACTTTGTTAAATCTCTTGCTTATTTGCTTAGTTAAATGAGAATGCTATACAGATTTTGAAGTTTTATTCCGAATTCATAATGCTTAAACTCAAAGCGACCAGAGGGATACTGTAAATCTAACTAAACGAGCGGATGAATGTATATGAAAAAACAATTAACCGTATTAGTTATTCTGTTAGCTATAACTTTTAACATTTTCAGTTTTATTGGCAGCAATTTTGTTTCTTTTGTTAATGCCACTTACGTTGAGGGAGACATCATACAAGACACTACATGGACTTTGGTTGACAGTCCATTTATAGTGTCAAAAAATGTTACAGTTTATTCAAACGCCACATTAACAATAGAGCCTGGGGTAGAAGTAAGATTTGGCGGGGATTTTTGGGTAATCGTTTCTGGAAGACTGTACGCAAATGGCACAGGCAACATGATAGTCTTCACATCTAATAAAGAACAACCAACAAACCAGGATTGGAGCTCAATTTTATTCACAGGAACCGGGAAATCTGTACTAGTTAATTGCAGCATATCTTATGCCAAAAATGCCATAGGCCTTGTGAACAGTAATGTCGAAATTGAAAACTGTGTTTTTAGCAATTGCCAGAACGCAATCACAGCCGCAAATGGAAAGTTAACACTTAAGAACAATGTAATCAGTTTTTGCAGCCAAAATGGAGTTAACATAGTAGACTGCGATTCCACAATCATAAACAACCAGATAACACAGAACTCTGGAAATGGTATATACCTCATTGGTAATGGTCAAGTGACCATACAAAACAACTCCTTACTATCAAATGGTAACGGAATACTCTTAACTGGTAGCGACGCATCAAACGTGCACATAAGCCAGAACATAATCTCAGCAAACACGCAAAGCGGAATAAAAATCGAAGCCAGCACACATAGCAACATCACAATAATCAATAACAACATAGCATCAAACTACATAGGCTTCCACATTTCCACAAGCCAAAGCACACAAATAACTAATAACTCCATTTCTTGCAACGGAATTGGATTCTTATATGACTCGGGAAATCATACCGCAAAATGGAACGACATATACGATAACATCGACTATGGCATGAATATTGAAAACGACGCAACTGTTACTGCAGAATATAATTATTGGGGTGCCTCAAACGGTCCATACCATGAAACGTTAAACCCAACAGGAAGAGGCAACAAAGTAGGCGGTGACGGCGTTAACTTAGATTTTATATTCTTCTCAACAAAACCATTTGGCATCATCAACCAGCGTCCAACAGCAAACCTCGTAGCAGACAAGCTTTGGGTTTCCGGAAACGCCGATGTTATGTTTTTCGGCACAAACTCCTATGATCCAGACGGAAAAGTTGACAAGTACCTTTTCGATTTTGGAGACGACAGCAACAGCGGCTGGACCACACTATCGATTTTCTCGCACAAATATTCGGCTGAGGGAACCTACTTTGCAAACCTCAGAGTGATTGACGACTACGGAGCTTTAAGCAATGTCGCTTCTGTAACAATAAACGTCCTCTCTTCAACAACACCACAATTATACGTTAACATTGAATTGAGCAGCTCTTCTGTGAGCGAAGGAGAACAAATTTCTGTCACAGTCTACGTGACAAATGGAACCGCTCCAGTGCAGGATGCAGACGTAACAATGCTTTCATTTAAAGAAGGTAACTTCTCCCAATCAAGCGGCTCAACCGACACTAACGGCTATTTCATCACAAACTTCATAGCACCGGATGTGGTTGAAAGAACTAGCGTCAGAATTGTGGCGAGAGCAACGAGAAATGGAATCCAATATGCTGATGGATCAGATTATAAATATTTGCAAGTTTTGCCATTCCTCTCGGTTCAAATAACGGCTAATCCACAAATTATTAAATCAGGAGAAACCTCGCAAATAACAATTTACGTTGAAAGTAGTGGAGAACCCGTTGCCAACGCAAGCGTAACATTGTCATCTAGTAAAGGAAGCCTTTCTCCACAAACCGGAACAACAAACCTAAACGGAATCCTTTCAGCCGTTTTCTCTGCTCCTCAAACAACAACATTGCTCAACGTGGACATAACGGCAGCCGCGATAAAAGACAGATACATGAACGGAATAGGATATGCAACAATAACAGTAGAACCAAAAGTGCTTGCGGTTGAGATTACATCCGCACCTAACGCAACAACAATATCAGAAGCAAAGTTAAACGTTACAGTTCATGTTGAATACGACGCGAATCCCGTTTCGGGAGCAAATGTTACCATAACAGCTGATAGTGGATATTTCTCAAAAAGTTCAGAATTAACAGATAGCTATGGTAATGTAACGTTCCTTTACACCGCACCGCCAGTGAGCGAACAAACCAACATTGTAATCACAGCCTATGCTACAGCGATTGAATATGCTGGAACAGAAAGCCAATTGGAAATAACGGTTAACCCCAGAACATTTAATGTTCTGATAGTTGCGCCATCAGTCGAGTCGGGAGGAACCGCCATGGTTACAGTTATTGCGGTATGTAATGAGGATGGCACCTCCGTTGCTGGTGCAACCGTTACGATGTCCTCCACGTATGGAAGCTTTGAGATAATTACACAAACTACTGACTCGACAGGCGCTTGCGTATTCACTTTTAATGCTCCAATAACATCTTCAAATCTCAACGTGACCCTAACTGCTAACGTAGCCAAAGAAGGATACATACCCGGAGAAAGCCAAACAAAAATAACAGTGTTAAAAGCTGCCCCCTCAGGTGATGGAGGATGGTTGTGGATGTTACTTCTGATACTAATTCCCGTAGTGATTGTGATTATAGTGGTTGTTCTGATTAAGCTAAAAATCATCGTGATTTCCCATGAAGAAGAGACGTGACGTCCACAGTAATATATCGTGAGACGTAATATTTAATAATCTGGACATATCAATAATAGTAGAATAGGAGAAAAGACAATGGCGAAGCTCCGAGTCAAAGAAACATTAGCTAAACTTAAAAAAGTGAAAATTCGATTCAATATAGGGAAACGTCAACAAGTTGCAATTCCACCACCACCACCAAAGCCTGTTCCGAGAGGATTCAAGGTTGTTGATAAATATCCGCTTTATGAACCATTTGCTCATGTTGCCATAGTACAGAATCCAAAAACAGGCGAATACAAATACATATTAGACGAATTACAATTAGATCCCCTAGAAAGAAACGTCTACAACCGCATCTTGGAGATATTACTTGCAGAAATAGAATCGCCAAAAGAGGAAATCTTGGACCCGAGAAAATTTTTTGCAGAAGAAGCTAAGAAAATTGTTGATAAATACCGCATAAGTTTAGGATGGTTGCCCGATGTTTCATGGTATAAGATTCTATATCACGCCGAAAGAGACCTTGTTGGTTTCGGCAGAATTGACCCGTTAATGCGTGACCCAAACATTGAAGACGTTTCATGCGACGGTGTAGGCAAACCAGTTTATATTTGGCACAGAAATTACGAAAGTATTGAGACGAATCTTGAGTTTGAAAACGATGAAGAACTTGACAACGTAGTTGTCAAACTTGTTCACATGGCTGGAAAACATGTAAGCTCAGCCTTTCCAATAGTGGACGCTTCACTGCCGGGTAAACATAGATTAGCAGTATGCTATAGACGTGAAGTCACGCCTTTCGGAACAGCCTTCACCATCAGAAAATTCAGAGAAGACCCCTACTCAATAATAGACTTGATAAACTTAGGCACTTACTCAGAAGAGATGGCGGCCTATTTCTGGCTCTGCCTTGAAAATAGAGCATCAATAATGGTTTTAGGTGGCACGGCGGCGGGAAAAACAACAGCTTTGAACGCTCTTGCTTGCCTCATCAAGCCTGGAAGCAAAATAATAACCATAGAAGAAACGGCGGAACTGAATCTACCTCATGAAAACTGGGTCTCACTCATAGCAAGACAGAGCTATGGTTTAGGCGGAACCAGCGTTGGCGAAGTAACACTCTTTGACCTTGTAAAGACGTCGATGAGACACCGCCCAGACATACTGATTGTGGGCGAGATCAGAGGTCAAGAAGCATACGTGTTATTCCAAGCTTTAGCCACTGGTCACGGTGGCATGTGTACAATGCACGCTGAAAACTTGGATTCAGCAGTGAAACGTTTGACATCGAAACCAATGGATATTTCACCTGCTTACATTCCATTAATGAACATTGTGTTATCAGTCCAAAGAGTTCACTTGACGAAAGGAACAGAGAAAAAAGCGTATAGACGTGTAATAGATGTGAACGAAATCGCAGATTACGAGGACTACAGATCTGCGTTAAAGTGGAATCCAACCAAAGACATGTATGTATCTTCATTTGACAAAAGTTTAATGCTAACGAGAATTTCTGAGCGGATAGGCGTTACTAAGAAAGAATTAATTGAGGAATTGAATAGACGCAAAGATGTTCTGCATTGGATGCGAGAACGTAACATACGCAGTTACAAGGACGTAGCCGCAATTATCGCAGAATACTATGCTAGACCAAAGCAGATTTACGAAAAAGTTCTTGCGGGGGAGGAGGTTAAAGTAGTTGTCGCTACTAAAAACCCTTGAGGCGTGGTCTTTCCGCATCTTTGGTAGGCTGGCGCCTTCCTTCCTTAAGAATGTCTTTGAATTCAAGGGCTACTTGGAAAGGGCGAAAATCAAGATTTATCCAGAAACCTATGTTTCAATGATGTTTTTTATTGCTGTGCTTACACTTCCCGTCAGCATAATATCTATACTACTTCTTTACTTCTACGGTTTTTTGCCAATAATATTCTTAGTTCCGCTTCCATTCTATGTCATGATAGGTTTTCTGTTAATACCCATGTCAAAAGCAAGTGATAGAGCAAGCAACCTCGAGAGAGAAATGCCCTTCGCAGCTGCTTACATCAGCGTCATGGCTTCTGGAGGCATCGCTCCTTACACAAGCTTCAAACGACTTGCAGAAGTTGAGCTTATGCCTTCAATGAGAAGCGAAGCAAGAGAAATTTTGAAGGACGTGGAGATTTTCGGCATAGACCCACTCACTGCCATAGAGAATGCAGCAAAGAAAAACCCGTTGGACGTGTTTAAGGATTTTCTTTCAGGATATGCATCAACGGTTATCATAGGCGGCGATATTGGACATTTTCTTGAGAGGAAAGCCGAAGATATTTTCAAAACAAGAGCAATGCGCGTTAAGGCTGCGGCTGAAAGACTTGGAATGCTCTTAGAGACCTTCATAATCGTAATGGTTCTGATGTCTCTATGCTTCTACATACTGTTCAGTGTAGAATCGTTCTACAGCGCTGGCATATCAAGCTCTTCAGGCATAATTCTATACACTTACTTGTTTACGCCCATGTTGTCAATAGTGTTCATTTACTTAGCACATAGCATGCAACCCAAAACGCCAGTTGTAGAAACACGCCCTTACAAGGTCTTCGGAATCTGCAGCGCAATAGCAATAGTGCTACTGATGCTACTCACTAATTTCTTGGGATTTATAGAAGTTCCATTCTTAAAACCTATTCAAACAATGGTAGACTTACCCATAGCAATCTCCATAGCCTTATTCATTGCAACAGCACCAGCAGCGGTTGTGCACAGTAGATTGTCAAAGAAAAAATCCAGCATGGAACAAGGCATAAACAGTTTTCTGAGAGACTTAACAGAAGTTAGGAAAACAGGGCTGTCTCCGGAAAAATGCATTGAAAGTCTTGCTCATCGGGATTATGGCGAATTCAGCAAAGAACTACGTAAGATAAGTTCAGAAATCTCTTGGGGAGTCCCAATTAGGAAAGTGATACTTGATTTTGTCAAGCGAGTCAAAAGTTGGATGACTCAAGTCATCATGTTCTTGCTTGTCGAAACAATAGATGTGGGAGGCGGAACGATAGCCATGATTGAATCTATAGCTAGGTTTAACAATCTTACTCAAGAAGTCGATAAAGAAAAGAGAATGGCAGTTCGTCCCTATGTATTAATGCCATATTTTGCTGCGATTCTACTAGTGGCGACAACAACAATGATGATTGGTATCATGCCAGCAACTCTGGGAGTTGCAGGAGGCTCAAAAGCAACAAACCTAGGTCCAACAATAACGATTTTCGTTACTTCAAGCATTTTTCACAGCTACCTTATTGGTTTGGTTGCGGGTAAAATCAGTGAAGAATCGATTGCTGCTGGTTTCAAGCATGCCTCTGTTCTGGTAATAATTGCTGTGTTGGCGGCAAAGTTGACCCCAATGTTAATGGGTTAAAAAGGGAGGAAAATGAAGATAAAAAATATTCACCTTAAAAAGCTAAGAAATGATAAAAGAGCAGTTAGCCCAGCAATTTCTGCAGTTATAATAACAAGCGCTGTTGTGGTTTTGGTTCTTGTAGCGGTTGTTTTTGCAAACAACTACTTGAATGGGCGAATTGCAGAGAACGAATTCGCCGCGATGAAACAGTTCATGCAAACAGTAGGGCTGGATATAGATGATGTGGCATGGATGCCTGGACGTACACAAACAGTTCGTTACGCAAGCAAGTATGGACAGATATATTTCGAAACCGCAGTTTTGAATTACACTGTCTATGTGAATAAGGGTGCTGGATATGTTTACTTAGCAAACTACACTACTGGCGTCATCTTGTTCAAAATGCCTATAAGCAGATATTCAGTTGCAGACAATTATCACGAACGCATTTTTCCCTTAGATAACTCTTTTCTTCAGAAAGGCACATCCGCGCCAGTAAATCACATTTTTGTAGTTGAAAAGTTGGCAATGAATGATGGAAGTTTCATAAGGGTAGTTGTCGCTCCATCAATCAGAATGTTGAATTCAACAATTTTTACAGGAGGAGAAACGATTAATTATGCAAAGTTTTACTTGCCCATACTCAACTCGGGAAATCATTCTTACCTTTCACAATCCGTTACACTCATGGGAAAGAATGTCGCTGTCAAAACAGAGGGTAGCGTTAACTCGGTTAGAATAGAAGTTTCTTTCCTGAAACAAAGTTTAGGATTTGATGAGAGTTTCTTCAACTTTCGCAACACAGTGGAAGAAATTGACGTAGCGGATGGTTCTGTTATTAAGTTTTACACGGGAGAGGTGACTACATCGTTAGGGCTCTATCCATAATGATGTAAGGAGGAAATATGGATGCCTCATATAACCATCGAATACGTCATCTTAGTCCCAATTTTAATATTACAGATTTTCCTATTTCCACTTACAGCAAGCTGGCTCATGAGCACATGGGTGGATTCACGAAGAAGCTTGGCTCTTCAAGAAGCAGCTAGCCATTTAGGCAGCATAATGCAACAAATGTATTTCTCATTAAGCCATGACACAATATTAGCTGGTTCTGTAACGCAAAAACCAGATGTTCCACTATATATAGAGAATAATCCGTATACAGGAAGCGCAACGCTGAAAACGGTAGTAGACGAAACCCAGAATGCGAGCAAAATTTTGGACATAACCTTCAAACTAGAAAACACTGGAATCACAGCAACAACACGCGTTATTCTAGGTCAAAATGCTTTATGGAAAAATTCCACTTTCGTGAGCAATTCAGCCAACACTTGCATAGTGGCTGAAAAATTTGAGAATGGAACAATTTCTCTATCTTTTGGAGGATGAGGGAGAAATAAGCCATGGCAGGTTCAACAATAGACCACCTCGTTTCCGTCGTTGCCTTTTTAGCGGCGATACTGATTTTCATTAGCCTATTTAACCAAATTCTACAAACCGCAGCATTATATCAACGGCACAGAAGCCTCGCAATGAAATGCAGCGATTTGCTTGACAACATGTTATTGAGCCCAGGCATACCATCTAATTGGGGGCAAACAAACGTTACGCCTACCGGTTTTGGACTGCAAGATCCAGAGTTCACGCAGTACAGACTTAGCGCATTTTCGCTTATGCGGCTGATTTCTTCCGTTGGGACACCAGTGTACTACCCGAAAACCGATCAATGGTACAGCAACATAACAATGGGTTTCGGAAACTTTTTACTAACATCATTCAGTGAGGCTATTAACTATTCAACAGCATCGAGACTCCTCGGATTAAACGGTACTTACGGCTTCCAACTAACCATAACGCCAATTGTAACTCTTTCAATTTCAGAAACCCAATCCAAAAGCCCATTGAGAATAGCTGTTAATGTTACGGGAAGAGGATTCCCTCTAGCAAACGCTGCAGTAAGCTACTGTTTTCTCACCGTTGACTTAAAAGGAGTGTTTCCAGACTACAAAACAACATACGGTACGGTTTATACTGATGAAAAAGGTTCGACATCGTTAGAATTTTCAGAGATCACAAAGGAAGACACTTCATATGCCTTAATTGCGTATGCCAAGTTAAGTGGACTTATTGGAGTTGGATATCATCAACGTGTAAGCTCCACTGGACAATACGTAATGCCATTTGTTGACAACATTGAAGAGGGCCGAGTGATTATTGCGCATAGTTGGGATGTTCATGGTGGAGATAACCCAGCAGAGATTTCTTACAATGCAACTTTTGTTTTATTGGCAGAAGATTTCACTCTACGTGAAGTACCATTGGGCGCGGATAAAATTGGCAAGGTGAATTATGGCAAAGGACAACCATACAAGAATGTCACTATTCCAACCCATAACCCCGGCATTTTGGTTATCACTTACAAAAAAAGTGCGGTGGAAGGAGGCATCATCATGATGCCATGGGGAATAAGCGCCATGGCTTTTCCAGTAGTATTCGGAGAAGACCCTTCAGGAAAGGAATGGGTAGCCACTGACATACGCCAAGTCATAGTCAATGACATTGCCTATCAAGCGACCTTGGCTTTGTGGAGCCTTGAGGGTTACCAGGTGATCAAGTAAAATGATGCGAACAATTGAGGTTTTACTCGTAATAATCATCATCACCGCAGCCTTCATAATTTCCTCCTTCTTCGCCGTGTTACCACAGCCACGAGAAGTTTCACCTCTCAATCTAAGAAGACTTGCATTAACGACCCTTCAGACGCTGGATAGGGATTACGATCTAAGCGAGATAGTGTTCAAACCACCTAATGACCCTTCTTGGAGCGAACTTCAAATAGCACTCGCAGCCACGTTACCTCCTAGTATTGTTTACAACTTGACGGTTTACGAGGTCTCGAGCGATGGCGCTATACTCTATAGTCCTCTAAAATCAATCTCCAACGCAGAAAGCCTTGGAATAGATTCAGAAGCTTCATCTTATCTGGTCGCTTCTTCTAATGTGACTTTTAATGTTGTTCCGGAGAAAATTGGAGAGCAAGGCGGCGGAGGAACGCTGTACATATTGAATTGTAGCGATGCCAACGGATGGTGGATCACCGGATACACAGCCCAAAGCCTCGCACAAGACCTATACAATTTACTTTCACCATACTTTCAAATCACAATAATGATTCAAAACACTGCCCAACTTGCACAGGTACTAAATGGCACAGCATTGCAGAACGAAGTGTTACAAAATGCCGTAATCATAAACACCTTCGGAGAAGCCGTACCAATACCCGCAGGATACTACGCAAGCTCAGGCGTTGGATACGACCCAGCACACAGTTCCTACGCAAAATATTGCCATACTCTAGGATTAAGAGTACGTCAGTACAATTGGACATGGGTTAGCATAGTAGGCTATCCACTCTACTATGTCAGCAATACTGCGCTATTTCCAGACGAACAAAACACATGGGGCATCTACGGAATGAGGCACGTCGGACCAGCAGGATTAACAGCTTTCCTTCAAGGCATAGATAACCAAAACTATGTGTATAATTCCGGCTGGATTACGGGAAGCCCAGGAGTTGTTTATCTTTCCAACGAAGCCTCGTATTATTGCAATTATTATGGTATTTATCCTTCTCCATATCAAACAGCCACAAGAGCACTTCCCTCATCAATACTGAATACTTATCACTTAACGGTAACATCCTACATCTTCAATCAAGTGGATAACTGGATTGCAGGCGCGTTTTTCAAGAACAATGTTTCAGGTTCATTTTTAGCTTTGGGTTTAACAAGAACCCCGGATATTAGACTCACAGCGTTAGGTCTCTTGTGCGGCTATAAGCCAAGACTTTATCGATCCGAGTACACAGCTTATGGAACTTCAAGGCTTGTCGTTTTGCAGCTTGGGCTTGTAGGAGGTGTATAATCTTGAATGAAAAAGGGCAATTCTCAATAATTGCCGCTTTGCTTGTTGCAGTTATCCTTATATCGACAGTTGTAATCACTTACTCCACGATACGCAACAGCCCAATCCAAAATCAACCACAAGTCCAAAGCGCAATAGATGAAACTAATCTTGCCTTGAAACAAATTCTAGGCTTCACCATAGGCTATTACGGCTCTATTCTGCAAGTTACAGGAAACTCTTCTTACGCGAAGACGCTTGCCCTAAACTATCTTCAAAGCGGATTAGAAAACATGGGAAACATGCATCCAGAATGGGGAACATCATTCAACGTAACCAGATCACAGCTCTATGCATACTGGTTCACAAACACCAGCTACAGCACAGGAGAACTCGTAATAACATACAATCTCACTGGTCTCGGAATTTACGGAGTATCCTATGAAACATCAAGCAGACTAGATGTTAAAGTCATGAACACAACAGCGGACAATGAAGCTTGTTTAGAGATAACCAAAGATGGGATTGAACCGCTCATAAATCTTGGAAAACAAAACTTCAAGTTCTACCGTTACTGGGAAACAAATTCGTCATGGACATTAATTGAGCCAAGCACGGAGCCAATAGCCTACGCAAATGGCACATATTTAGTAGATATTCCATCAGGGATAGACCCAAAGTCTTATGTTATTCAAGTAAAAGATTCAAGAGGAATAATTGTTGTTGCTTCCACATTCAGCCACTATACGATTACATTATCATGGAGCTCAGCTCAATCCTCATCGCAAAACTACGTGGATAACAACACATCGGATGTAGATGCCTCAGAAGATAAAGGGTCACATAGCAACTTTCCAGCTCAGCAATCTTTTGATGGAGTTTTCGACACTCTAACAGAAGGAAAGACCAGTAGAAATTTCCTGGCTAAAAAGGGAACTTTCACAAAAGCCACAACGACAGGAACACAGGCAGTCACTGGTGTTGGTTTCACGCCTAAAGTAGTTATCTTATGGTGGACACGACAAACCTTATTGGGTGAATTACCCTCCATTAGTGTAGGCTACGGATTCGCAACCAATTATAGCGGGCTATATCAAAATCGCGGAGTTGCTTTTGCATCAGACGATGGACTGGCAGACTCAAATGCTGGAAGGTACAGGTCTGAAACATATTCAATAATAATTCTGTCTTCAGGAAACCCCACCGCTACGGCTTTAGCCAGCATAACGAGTTTTGATGCGGACGGTTTTTCCTTAAACTGGCAAATAAACGAGAATAGAGCGGACATAATACATTATTTAGCTCTAGGTGGAGAAGACTTAATCTACGCAAAAGCAGGTTCATTTAGTCTATCGACAGCGTCTGGAACACAAGACATAACAGGTGTTGGCTTCCAACCAAATTTTGCAATGTTTCTCTGGACTTATACCGAAGCAGTGAACACAGGCACCTCTCACGCTGAGATAGGCATAGGATTTGCCGCGTCCCCAACAAAGAGGGCAGCATTGGTTGCCGCTTCTGAAGATGGCAGAGGAACCACAGATACATGGCGACAACAGAGAACAGACTCCTGCATACTTCTTCTGGATCCAACATCAGGCAGTCAAGACGCAATTGTTGATTTCAGCCAATTTCTAGCTGACGGTTTTAGAGTTAACAAAATTGATGCTCCTGCAGCTATAACTCCAATCTTTTATCTTGCATTAAAAGGTGGAAATTATGATGTGGGAAGTTTCAATTCGCCAACTTCCACAGGAACCCAGGATATTGCAACTCTTGGTTTTCAACCAGCAGCAATAATGTTGGCAACGCAAGGGCGCTCATCAACTATGATAGGTCAACACGCTGAAGCATCTCTAGGTGGAGCGACATCTGCAGCTGATAGGGGCGTGACATGGTTTGAAGACCGAGATGGCTTAAGCACTTCGGATAATGAAATGGAAACTTTGAACACAAGAATCATTCAATGGAGAGATAGAACCGCTTCCGACACATTCTCATTACGAGGTTCAGCAGATTTTGTTTCGTTCTTGTCTACCGGATTCAGGTTGAGTTGGAGCAATGTAGAAGCTTCTGGAAGACAAGTAATTTATGTGGCGTTTGGAGGAGACAACTATGAACTTGACTTGGAAGTTCAATGGACAAATGTCTACTATAACGGAACAACAGAGGAACTTGCCATTTACGTCGACAATATGAACGCTACAGAAAACTTGCGGGTGGATGTTTGGTATGGTGGCTCATGGCAGAATCTTTTCCCAAGTCTCGTAAACGGATGGAACAACGTTTCAGTTATTCCTTACTTAGACGCTTCAGTGTTTACTATAAGATTTAAGGGCGCTAGCGAAAGCTTGGATTCTATTCAAGACAGTTGGAGAATAGACGCAACAATTCTAAAAGTTTGGCCGTCTCCAGATTTGTATGCGTCTTTGCAAAATGCGACGGTTGTTATTGAGTTGTTACAAAATGGCACGATGAGGTGGCTCGGCCAGAATTTGCAGTTGTCAACACAAGCTCAACCTATTCCACCCATACCAGTGAAGGCTATTCGAGTAAACCAAACCATAGATGGCGTAAATACAGAGGTTCCGTTCCAAATTGAAGATTGGGCGTCAGAATATCGCATACCGTTAGGACTGGCTAACAATGCGAGTGTTTTTAACAACAGGAACATGCTGGTTTTTCTCGTAACTAGCAAAGTTTCTAAAATCACTATATGGTGGGATGGAGGAGACGACGTTAATCAGACAGCTTATGCATACACCAACAGATACTTCACCGGAGACAATCCTTCTGGCAGAACGCTGACAAATGGAATATTGACACTTCAGTTTCCTCCTGACGACAATGATAATGGATTTCCTGTAACCTCTACTGCTGGGACCCAATCTTCAGTTGCATCATTCATGCGCATCAACAACGAATGGAGTGTTTATGGAGCAAGTCCAGCATACGTAATTCATCATGGCATAGTAAGGGACATAGTGCATCAAGAATCAGAGTGGAGTGGCGGAGCTGACAACTGTCCGAATCTTTACGCCCATGTAGTAATAACTTTGCCAGCCAACGCATCCTACTACACTTACCAGTTGAGACTAATGTTTGTAAATTCACAGCAAGCCAGAACCATCACAGACTTATGCCCACTTAAATTAACCACTATGATAGGTACACCACAAACTGAAAATGGAATTGTAGGCGGTTTTCCTGCAGTCTCGGAGGCAACAGGTCTATTCTATAATACCTCAAGTTCCACTTGGGAACACCATTGGAGCCAGTTCATCTCTGGAAATAGAGGTACAGGAATAATGTTCACTGACACAGCGAATGAAATGCTCTACGTTTTTGATGCTATTGCAGGAGACAAAACAGGCGCTCTCAGAGTTTCTAATGCCACAGAAAGAGCTATTGAATTAGCTCCAGTAACATCGATGGCTCAAGTGGCGTTTACGTATGCATTAGATGTTACATGGCATGGCGCCGTGGTTACGTTTGACGGAACTACACCAATCTATAGCGGAGAAAATGGCCTGTGGATAATTGTTGAGTACCCACCAACAGTTACGGTTACAACGGAGGGTTAGGTTTGCACTGTTCGATTCTCGAGTTATTTAGAATGCAGATTTCAGATTCATACAAGTTAAATAAGAAATCTGAGGATTTCCTAAACAGTAAAAGGGAGATGCTATGTTAACAGAAAATAACGTGTTAAAATCTAGAAAAGCTATATCACCAATATTGGCTACGTTATTGCTGATTGTTATTGCCGTTGCAGCTATAGTTGTTACATACGCGTGGATAATGACCTACGTAAGTAGTTCTGGACAACAAGCAGGCGTATCGCTATACAAAGAGAATATTTACTGGAATTCAACTGAAAAAAAGACTTACATAACTGTAGGCAATTCTGGAACTGGCAACACTAAAATAGTGAGGCTTTACCTGGGAACAGCGCAAGCCAACCTTGTTAATGTGACAGCATACACGAACATTGGCACGGGAATTATGCTTAACGCAAAATCAGTAGCCACAATAGCATTGTCTTGGCCAAACGATGTAGCAAATGACTGGGCATCGGGAAACTACTACTACTACAAGATAGTCACGGAAACGGGACACGAACTACCATTCCCAGAACAAGCACCCTAATTCCAAATTTTCAATAACTTATATCTTAGATTTCTAAACTTTTATTATAACAAACCTAATCTTTCGCTAAAGCAGCCTAACAGTTATAATAGGCAATCATTAAAATAGAAAGTTCGTCGTTGTTGAGTGGTGTTCAAGGTTGCAGACAATACTGGCATTAGCAAGAACTTCGCTTGCTCTCGCATTTTTAGTATATGCCTCCTTTTCTGATTACAAAACTCGCGAAGTAAGCAATAGTGTGTGGATACTGTTTGCGCCTCCAGCGTTTGCATTGACATTTATGGAGCTGATTCTTGTTGAGCAATCTCAACTGCCTTTTTATGGCTTAAGTTTCGGTTTGACATCAGCCTTCGCAATAATCCTTTTCTATTCTGGAGGTTTTGGAGGTGCTGACGCGAAAGCTTTGATGTGCCTAGCGCTTGCATTGCCCTTTTATCCAGAAAGACTATTCACTCCGTTATCAGGACAGAATTCGCCAATTTCACAAATGCTTTTTCCAATAAGTGTTTTCAGTAACGCTGTCTTGTTTGCGGCAGCAGCGGCTGTTTACATTCTTTTGCGTAACGTGTTTTGGCGTTGGAGAACGGGGAAGGAACTTTTTGGAAAGGGTTATGAGAGCGAATCTTTTGGGAGGAAAATTTTGGTTTTGATAACTGGTTACAAGGTTCCTATTGACAAGTTAAAGCAAAAATGGCATTTGTATCCTTTGGAAGATGTGGAGGAAGAAACTTTCAAACAGAAATTGGTCATCATTCCTAAGGATGAAGGGAGAAACGCCATAATTGAGCGGTTAAGTAAGGCAGCGGACGC
The DNA here is from genome assembly GCA_019685655.1 of Candidatus Bathyarchaeota archaeon A05DMB-5. Classification (NCBI taxonomy): domain Archaea; kingdom Thermoproteati; phylum Candidatus Bathyarchaeota; species Candidatus Bathyarchaeota archaeon A05DMB-5. Next base: position 115,028 of record JABFQP010000002.1, read on the forward strand.
TGGGAAAATTCAAAACAACGTTTGGGCAACGCCTGGTCTTCCAATGCTCATCTTCATAACTGCAGGTTTAATCGTAGCCTTATTTTTCGGCGATATTATTTGGGTTTGCATTCGCTTCTTGCTTGGTTAAAGCCATAAGGAATTATGAAAAACGTTATCTGGATTCGCTGGTTACTCTGCTTTATGGTGAAGCAAGGCGTGTCTTCTGATTTTCTTGAAGAATTGTTAGATTTCTTGAAAAACGGAATTAGAGAATTTAGCGTAGTTGTTATGCCAGATTTTTTCTTTGACCGTTTTTTGAGCATAAGCTTTGATGCAGAGAGTTTCTGTGACGCGCTCATGGATGTTATTGAACGGAAAGGCGGAAGCATAGATGGTATTGAACAAGCAGAGTTTAGAGGCGGAAACGCGATTAACACAGCATCAGCTTTGGCTGCTTTGGGTGTGAATGTTACTCCAATAGTTTGCACGAGTAAACTAGGACTAGAGTTTATCAGATTTTACCTTAAATCCAGCATGGTTAACCTTTCTCGTGTAAAGATTCTTGAAAAACCATCAATAACAACCGCTATGGAATTCAAAACGGAAAAAGGAAAGGCTAATGTTATGCTCAGAGATGTGGGTTCGCTTGCTAATTTTGGACCCAATAATCTAAGCAGTGAAGATTTTGAAGCAATTGAGAAGGCTGATTACGCATGTGTTTTTAACTGGGCTGGGACTAGGCGTTTTGGAACAGAGTTAGCTGAGACCGTTTTTAGACATGTTAAAACAAAGGGGAAAGGCAAGACTTACTGTGACACGGCAGACCCAACTCCTAACAACGAAAAAGTTTCTGAATTGACGAGGAAAGTTTTGCAGAGCAAATTTTTGGATATTTTAAGCGTAAATGAGAACGAAGCAGTATGTTATGTATCCCAAGTGAGCAATGAACTGAAAAAAATTGGAAAACGCTTGAAATTTAACGAATTAGCAAAGGAAGCCGCTAAAATCTTGAGGTCGCACCTGTCTGCGCGAGTTGACTTGCACACAACAAGCTTCTCGGTAACATTTACCAAAAAAGGCGAAACAGTTGTTCCTGCTTTCAAGGTTCCAGTTTTGAGGGTGACTGGTGCGGGAGATGCTTGGAATGCGGGGAATATTGTTGGAGATGCTTGTGGGCTTTCGGATGGTTGTCGTTTGTTGTTGGCTAATGCTGTTGCAGCCTATTACATTTCAAGTTCGAATGGTTTGCATCCAACGAGAGAAAAGTTGATAGAATTTCTTGAAAGGTTTAAGCGGAAAAGCAGCTCTATAGCAAGTGCCTAAATTTATTTAAACCATAAAGGTGAATTAGCCCATTTAGGGATGCTTGGAAAGGTTGAAGTCAAGGTTGTTTGGTAGTTCAGGCGTGCGAGGCTTAGTGAACATTGATTTAACGCCTACTTTGGCGGTTAAAGTGGGTTTGGCTGTGGCGACTTTTTGTAAGGCGAAGAAAGCGCTTGTGGCGCGTGATACTAGAGTTTCTGGTTTGATGATTGAAAACGCGTTGGTTTCTGGTTTGTTGGCTGGAGGAACGGATGTTAGTTGTTTGGGTGTTGCGCCGACTTCTGTTTTGGCATTTTTAACGAAGCAGTTAAATGCTGATGCTGGTGTGATGATTACTGCTTCGCATAATCCGCCACAATATAATGGTATTAAAATTTTTGGTAGCGATAGTATGGCTTATGGTGAAAAGGAACAGGAGGCAATTGAAGGAATTATTGAGGGTGGACGTTTTAGGTTTGTGGATTGGCGTGATTTTGGTGAAGCGTCATCTGTTGACAAAAATGCGTTGTATATTGATACAATAAAGAAAAGTGTCAAATTACGCAAAAAATGGCATGTAATAGTTGACCCTGGATGTGGCGCCACGCACAGTCTTGCGCCTTTAATTTTTGAAAGGTTAGGATGCAAAGTAACTGCTGTCAATGCGCATGCTGATGGGTTTTTCTCTGCCAGAAGCCCTGAACCAAATGCTGAGGTTTTAAGGTCTTTAGCTAGGATTGTTCGGGAGTTTGGTGCTGATGTTGGAATAGCTTATGATGGCGATGGTGATAGAGTGAGTTTCATTGATGAGAAGGGTGGTTTTGTGGATTTTGACCGTGTGTTAGCTGCGTATGCAGCATACGTGGTGGGGAAGAAAAAGGGTGGTGTTGTGGTGACGAATGTTGAGGCGTCTATGTGTTTTGAGAAAATGGTTGAGGCGCATCGTGGGAAGGTTGTTAGGACAAGGGTTGGTGATGTTTATGTTGCTGAAGCAATGGAGCGGTATAAGGCGGTTTTTGGTGGAGAACCGTGTGGAGCATGGATACATCCTCAAATTCATTATTGTCCAGATGGGATACTTTCTTCTGTGTTGCTGCTTAAGGCGTTGGAAGAAAAAGGTGAAAAGCTTTCAGAATTTGTTGCTGAGGCGCCTAAATTTGTGACGCTTAGAGAAAATGTTCACTGTGAGGATGGTGTGAAATGTAAGGTCGTGGAGAAAGTTGAGAAGGGCTTGAAAACTGTTTTTCCAAAGTTTATAGAGTCATCTACGGTTGATGGTATGCGTTTGGCTTTTAAGGATGGGTGGGTTTTGGTTAGGGCTTCTGGCACTGAACCGCTTATTAGGTTGACGGTTGAGGGTGAATCATTAAAAGCAGCAAAGGAGATAATGGGTAAGAGTGTGGTGTTTGTTAGGAAACTTGTTAAGGAGATGGAAAAGTGAAAGCAGTGGTTTTGGCTGCTGGTGAAGGAGTTAGGCTTCAACCAATCACGTCGACTAGACCGAAGCATTTGATAAAGGTTGGCGGAAAAACGATATTGGGACATTGCTTAAGTGCTGTGAAAAGTTGCGGGGTTGACGAGGTTTTAATTGTTGTTCATTATATGGGAGATGCGATTCGCGAGTTTTTTGGTGATGGCAGAAAGTTTGGGTTGAAAATCGATTATGCTGAGCAGAAGAATGTGCTTGGTACTGGCGATGCTGTGAGTGTTGCTGAGCCTTATGTAGAGGATGATTTTCTGCTGGTTTATGGTGACTTGCTGTTTTCTGCAGAAGCCGTGAAGAATGTTGTTAATCTGCATAGGGAAGAAAAACCTGCGGCAACGATGGCTGTGGTTCTGGTTGAGAATCCGGAGAATTATGGTGTGGTGGAGCTTGAGAATGAGAAAACTGTTAAGCGTATAGTGGAGAAGCCAAACCGTGGTGAAGCGCCAACAAACTTGGCGAATGCGGGCATTTACGTGTTTTCAACTGAAATTTTTGAAAAGCTGAAGGCGACATCGAAATCGGCTAGGGGTGAATGGGAAGTAACGGATGCTATTTCGCTTTTGGCTAAAGATAAGACGGTTTTGGCTGTTAAGATTTCGAGGGAGGATTGGATTGATATTGGGAGACCTTGGGATTTGCTTGAGGCGAATCGTTGGGCGTTGATGAGGAAAGAGCATAAGGTTTGTGGGATTGTGGAAAGCGGTGCGCATTTGGTTGGGCCTGTTAGTGTCGCGGAAAGTGCGCGGATACGTTCAGGAGCTTATGTTGAAGGCCCAGCGTTTATTGATGAGGAGAGTGATATTGGACCTAATTGTTACATTCGTCCATACACTAGTATTGGTAAGAAGGTTCGGATTGGTAATGCTTGTGAAGTGAAGAATAGTATAGTTATGGATGGTGTGCATGTTGGACATCTGTCTTATGTTGGCGACAGTATTTTGGGTGAGAAATGTAATTTGGGGGCTGGCACAGTAACGGCGAATTATAGATTTGATGCTGGAACGGTGAAGATGGTGGTTAAGGATAGGGTTGTGGATAGTGGAAGAACAAAGCTTGGTGTGGTTTTGGGTGACAATGTGAAGACTGGGATAAATGCGCTTTTCATGCCTGGCGTTAAGGTTGGATGTAACAGTTGGATTGGTCCAAACGTTGTGGTTAGCCGTGATGTGAAGGCTGATGCGGTAGTATTGTTAAAGCAGGAAGTTGAGGAAGGAAAATTGAATTCTTGACCGGCTATTTTTAGTCTCTGCGGAAAGTATACCCCCTTATAAATAGGTTGAAGTTTGCCTTCACTTTTAGTGTAGCGTTAGGTCTTTGAAGTTTTGTGTTATTGGTTGATTTTTAATGTTGGAGAAGTGGCTATTTCTTTCATTTTTTGGGCGAGTTTGGTGTTTAGGAGTTTATTTGTGTTGCCTATTGCTTCTTCTACATTTGAGTCGTAGGGGATTTCGCTGAGAAACTTCACGCCTAACTTTTGGGTTTGTTTTTGGATAATGTTTGAATTTTCCATTTTCATGTTTTCAATAACGCCTATCACTGGAATTTTCAGTTCCTTAAGTAAGCCTACGAGTTTTCGAACTGTTTCGAAGGCAAGTTGTGAAGGCGTCGTTACGATGAGAAAGTTGATGCGTTTAATCAAACGTATAAGGTCGAGTGTTGCGTCTCCTATTCCAGGCGGCATGTCTACTACGAGATAATCCAGCTTTTCCCACTTCGTGATTGAAAGCAGCTCAATCAAAGCGTTTGAAACGTCTGCGCCACGCAGTGGAGCAGCATGTTCGCCGGAATAGTAAATTATTGACATGTACTTTAAGCCGTGAACAATTGGTGGAACAATTCCCTTCTCTTCTTTCGGCTGCAAATCCTCAATGCCTAAAATCAGATGCGTTGATGGACTGGTGAAGTCCAAGTCGAACAGTCCAACTTTGTAGCCTTCTTTTGCCAAAGTCAGCGCAAGCGTTGATGCAACGAGGCTTTTGCCAACTCCGCCCTTGCCGCTTGAAACCGCTATTATATTGCGTATTCCACGCATTCTCTCGTCTATGATGCTTACACGAGGGTCAACCATCGCCTTTCTTCACTCCTTTAATGCTTTCAAGCCAGACGCCGCGTCCTCGTAGTATTTCAAAGTCGGGACTTCCACATTTTGGACATTTGATGTAGGTGTGGGCGACTTCTGGAATGAAGTGTATGGCTTCAGAGGCATTATCATTAAGCCTTTCTTTTTTGAAAAGCCACTCATGCCCGCAGACTCTGCATTTAAACTCAGCCTCTGCAATTTCTATTTTGAACTTTGCGTTTTGAAACTTGGCGGGTTTAAGCTGTGACAAAGCAAATTCGAATATGTCAAGTTCTAACTGTTGCAGTTCTCCAACTTTTACCGTGACTTCTCTAACAGTTTCTAGCCCTTCTTTTTCAGCAATTTCAGAAGCAGCAGCAATCACTGCTTCAGCCAAAGCCCACTCATGCATAAAAAAGCCTAACACAACCAAACAATTTAAAAATAGTGCCCAAAAAAAAGGTTAAACATTATAAACTAAACGAAGATATTATCTGCTCATGCCAGACAAAGTGCATTGTGCGCATATTCTCGTCAAAACGGAGCAAGAAGCCAAAGCAGTGTTAGAACGCCTAAACAAGGGCGAAAAATTCGCCAACATCGCCAAAGAAGTTTCATTATGCCCCTCTGGAAAACGCGGCGGAGACCTAGGAACCTTCAGCAGAGGAAAAATGGTCAAAGAATTCGAAAACGCAGCGTTTAAACTTAACAAGGGAGAAATCTCGCCCATCGTGAAAACAAAGTTTGGATATCACATCATAAAACGATTGGAATAACAACCAAACAATCATTTACGCCAAAGCTTGCTTCAACGCCTTCTCGACTTCTTCCCGTATAATGTAGCCTCCAATGTGAAGAATAGGCTCCTTAACCTCTGGGTCCACATTCATCGTTGCCGTGCACGGATAGCTATGATGAGCCTTTGCAATCGCATCATAAAGAACTTCTCTTTTCGTTTCCACCCCTACCAGTTTTCTCGCAACATACCACGTGGAGCCGCATGGAGCACTTCGCCTAACAACAGCCGCCTCAACAACTTCACGCTTACCTCTCTCCGCAGTCAAAATCTCCAAAGAGGGCCTACCAATTCGAAGCTCATTCACAAATCCTGAAATTACAGGCTTGTCCTTTGCCGGCTCAAGCGAACAGAAAGGCTTCGGAAACGCACTTTCTAAACCCAACTCTTGACATTTTTCTTCCACTTGCTTTCTCAAGCCAGAAGGCACTTCGGCAAAATCTTCTATCGGCACAACCAACCCTTTTATCCCAACTTTTTGCAGGTGATACGGCAACTCCAACAACAAGTCCTTATGCAATCCCGACGAAACGCACAAATCAGCCTTCGGCACCACCTTAGGCATGTACTTTTCGGGATTGTCAACAAAAGCAGGAAGCTCAAGCGGACTTGGCAACTGCATCGCAGCTCGAATGTTACGCACATAACTGTAAACATTATATTTGCATGAGTCGCAGTACAAACCGCAAGACTTGCAGAAACTGGGGTCGTTAATTAAATTCCTTATAACCCGCTCTGCAAATTCTCCACTGTAAACGAAAACAACTGTTAACATTTGCTCTTTCATGGCTTTACTCAAACCAGACCACTTTCACCTTTTTACTTACCAGCCGCCGCTTTAATTGATTTGCTGAACGAAGCAAAACTATGCTAGAACAGCGGATTAGACGAGAAAACTCCAAAGAAAAAGAGCCAAGAAAACAGTTATCAACGCACTCAAAATGTCAAGAAGCACACCCGCCTTAACCATCTCCTGCATCTTAACCCTCCCAGTACTATAAGCAATCGCATTCGGCGGCGTACCAACAGGAAGCATAAAATCGAGACTAGAACATATGGCAACAAGCACCGCAAGCACAACAGGATTCATCCCAGACGCTAAGCCAACCGATATCGCAATTGGTATGAAAACGCTGGAGCTTGCAGTGTTACTGGCAACTATGCTAAAGCCCAAGGCGGAAAACGCTAAAAGAAAAATTGCACTTATACCGCCACCACCAGTGGCTTGCGTTATGCCTTGACCAATCCAACCGGTCAGACCGGAAACTTCCAAGGCTGAGCCGAGACTTAAGCCTCCACCAAAAAGAAGCAGAGTATTCCAACTAACTTTGGGCAGGTCGTTCTCATCCAATAAGCCGGTTAGAAAAAGCGCGACAGCAACAATAGCCGCAACGATGCCCGAAGACAAGCCATGACCACTCCAACCAGTCAACTCAACTAAGGGTTCAGGAAGTTGCCCAGTAACCCACAAAACAACCGCAAACATAAACAATGCAAAAGTGATTTTTTGCTGTTTAGTCAGCTTTTTGCGTTGCGTTTCCACCTTCGGAAGCTCTTTAACGTCTGTAGGAAAAATCTTGAACAAGAGCAACCATATCACAATGACTAAGATGGCAGTTAATGGCAAACCATAAAGGAACCACTCGAAAAATGAAAGATTATACCCAATAGTCTTTTTTAGCATCGCAGCGGCCAACGCGTTAGAAGGCGTTCCAATCAACGTCGCCAACCCCCCGACAGTAGCAGAGTAAGCTATTCCCAAAACCATAATTTTCGAAGCATTCCCCCTCTCATCCTTAACATCCGCAGTTAACCGCAACGCAAGCGTCACCATAATTGCCGTGCTCGCAGTGTTACTTATCCACATAGAAAGAAAAGCCGTGGAAACCATAAGCCCCAAAGTAACCATCTTCAAATCCACACCAAAACGCGCTACGATTCTCTGAGCAAAAACCTCATCCAAATCATGCTTTTCTATGGCTAACGCAAGAAGAAAACCGCCCAAAAGAAGAACCACAATCGGGTCAAAAAAAGGTCTAAGCGCAGCCTCAAACGATTGAATACCAAGCAACGGTTGAGAAACCGCAATCAAAAGCGACGTCGCAGCCAACGGAATAGCAGTAGTAACCCAAAGCGAAGCAGCCATAACAAAAACAACAAAGGCTAACTGCATAATTGCGCTTAACCCACTAGCCGCAAAGTAAGCAACAACCACAACAACAGACACAACAGCAATCTTCAGCAGCCGCTTACTCAACGGCGAAAATTTCATCAAAAACGCCTACTCACACAACTCACGAATCGATGCTATCTCGCATTTTTCCACGCATAAAAGCTCTTTAAGCAGAGCCTCAAACTGAAAACGGTCTTCAATGTCCACCACAACATGCAAAACGCCCAGAGAAGGATAACGTTTAACCATAGCCTTCTGAAAAGGCGGCACAATAATCGAAGCACTAAAATCAGCTCTAAGCTTAGAATCAGCCAACGCTTGACCAAGCTTCAACAAAATGTTACGTTCAATTAAGTCTCCGCGAATTATCACCTCTAAAGTTTTAGTCTTTCCCAAAGACGCCACCTTAAGTCAAGCCTATGGTTTCAATTCTATTTATCTTTTCTTAGTAAGAAAGAAAGGTCAACGTATATATTCAGGCATCTGCCCCGCGGCAAGCAACACTTGTTGTGCGAATAAGTCTTCCGTAACTGGTCCCATAAAATCTACTTTCTCATTAATGACAGTCTTCGGAACACCCATAACCGCATATTTTTGAGCTAAATGAGGAAACTCGCCAGAATCAACCACGTCAGCCCTTACCAAGTCACTTTCAATTGCAAACTTGTGCGCAATGCTCGCAACTATCGGACAGTAAGGACACGTCAAAGTCACAAAAACCTGAATGTGCACGGGCACTTTAACTTCTTTAAGCTTGTTTTTTGTTTCTTCCGAAAGGTCCGTTTTTCTTCTCGAAACGTTTATTATGGCTTCCAAAAGCGTAGCCAACTCATAGCCGAAGGGCAACCCGTAAAATCGAACCCCATAATCTTTCTCGCCCATAACGATTAACGCTGGAACCTTGTCAACGCCGTACTGTTTCGCCTTTTCCGCGTCTGCCACAAAATCGTAAATTTCAACCTTAATCTTATCGTTTAAAGCCGCAACCTCAGTGATTAGTTGACGCGTCTGCGAACAGAACTGGCACTCAACCGCTTGTGTGAACATTACGATTCTTACGGGATTCTCCAGTTTTTCATTAAGCTCTTCTTTAAGATGTTCCTTATGCTCGTCGGGTATCAGACTCATCCCACCACCCTCAAATTATTAACGCATTATGCTACTCTTTTTTATAGCCTCACTGCTTATTTGTTTTCCCAAATTGAAAAAGAATAAAAGAAAGAACGCAAAGAAAACTCAATCAACCATCATTATGGAGGCGGCGAATGTTGACTAAGCTTTTCGCAAATGCAAAACTCGTTAAAGACTATAGGATAGACGTTGACGACGGAAGAAACCATGCAGTATGCCTCGATTTGCCACGAGACACCGGAACAGACATGGGACCATCAGCGCTAGAACTATGCGTAATGAGCCACGCAGGCTGCTATGCGACCATTTTTGTTTTAACAGCCAAGAAAATGAGAATTTCACTGAAAGATTTGGAGGTTAAAGTTGAAGCCGTCAAATCTGAAGAGGTAGGCACAATTACTGAAGCAAAATTCGAAATCACAGCAAAAGGTGTTCCAAAAAATAGAATGCAAAGGATGCATGAGGTAACCTTGCAGAACTGTCCAGTTGGAAAACTCTTCGAAAAAGCAGGAGTCAAGCTAAGCTACAAGGTAAAAGCTATAGAAGAATAAAAAAAAGTCGATGTTACCCTTCTTTTTTGACAAACTGATCCTTAGGCGCGCCACAAACTGGACAAAGCCAATCGTCAGGTAATTTTTCAAAGGGTGTTCCAGGTTTCACGCCGTGCTCTGGGTCTCCTTGTTCTGGGTCGTATATGTAGCCGCAAACTGTGCATTCCCACTTATCCAATTATTTAAGCCTCCGAAAATCAAAAATGATAATAACGTTTTGTGAGTAAATAAATAATTTGGATGTGTCTAGTATGGAAGCAACCAAGTTTTATGCACTGCCAAAACTGCCATACGGCTATGGCGATTTAACACCCTACATGTCTGAAGAACAATTAACGATACACCACAGTAAGCATCATCAAGCATACGTTAACGCCGCAAACGCAATCCTTCAAAAACTCGATAAAGCACGCAAAGAAAACACAGACATAGACGTTAAATCCACCTTGAAAGAGCTCTCATGGAACATAGGCGGTCATTTGCTACACTCACTTTTCTGGGAAAACCTTGCGCCACCCGGCAGAGGCGGCGGAAAACCCGGCGGAATGATAGGCGACGCATTAGAGAAAGAGTTTGGAAGTTTTGAAAGGTTCAGGAAAGAGTTTACGCAGGCTGCTGTGAGCGTTGAGGGTTCTGGTTGGGCGGCATTGTCATATTGTAGGCAGACGCATAGGCCTATAATAATGCAGATTGAGAAACATAACACTAATGTTTACCCAATGTTTAGGATTCTCATGGTTTTGGATGTCTTTGAGCACGCATATTATATTGATTATAAGAATGACAGAGCCAAATTCATTGAAGCCTTCTGGAACATAGTCAACTGGAACGAAGTAAACAACAGAATCAAAGAATTGCTAAAACAATAAAGCATAATGGCAGAAATGTTCTTTCACCAAACCCTTTTTTAACCTATCACACAAATAAACAACTATTCACGGAAGTAGAAAAAATGAACACTGTAAAAATCGCAGGTAAAAACAATAAGCACAAAGTTCTCGTCTACGCATTAAGCACATGCGCATGGTGTAAAATGACAAAGCAATTTCTGAAAGAGAACAACATCGAATATGAGTACGTTGATGTTGACTTGTGCAACGAAGAAGATAAAGAAAAAATCAAAAAAGAAATTTTGAACAAAGGCGGATACCTCAGCTACCCAACGATAATAATTGATGATAAAATTTTGATAACAGGTTTCCGCAAGGACAAGTTAAAGGAGACTTTGGAAATTTGATAACTCTTGAACAAGTCCGCCAAAGAGCAGAGGCTGACGCAAAAACGTATGGTTATTACTTGAACCCCAACCAAGATTTCTTGAAAGACCTTCTTGAAGGACTAAAGCGTAATGAAGAACGTTACGGTTATCCATCATGCCCATGCCGACTTGCTTCTGGAAATTTTGACTTTGACAGAGACATCATATGCCCTTGCGATTATCGAGACCCGGATGTTCAAGAATTTGGAGCGTGTTACTGTGCTTTGTATGTGAGAAAGGATGTTTTTGAAGGAAAAACTCCTCTGCAGCCTGTTCCAGAACGCAGACCGCTGGAAAAGCAGGTTAGAGCGTACGAAACTGTTTCGGTCTCGGCAGAAAAGAAAGCTGGAATAGTTTCTGCAACAACGAGAGCGCCTTCAGCGGTTAAGCAGAAATTGTGGTATTGCAAACAGTGTGGTTACGTAGTTTTCCGAGAAGAACCCCCTTATATCTGTCCGATTTGTAAGGCAAAAAGGGAAATGTTTGCTGAAATAACGATAAGCGTGAGCATGCAAGGGTAAACTTCGTTTATCTTGTCACTTTTATCTCAATTGTTTTCCAGTCCTTCTTTATCCCTTTTAGAGATGTCACTGCACCGGCGACCGTGCCGCTTAGAATTTTCGTGACAAACTCGTTAAGCGCGATTTCTTCTCCGTCAACCAAAAGCTTAGCTTCCAAACATATCACCTCAAACTAAAATCGCTTCAGAAAGGTAAAAGTTTTCTGCCACTTCTAAGCAAACGTGTAAATGTTAAGAGGCGCGTCGTTTGGGGAAAAAGCCTTCAAATGTAAATCTTAAAAATAAAACGAGAGTTGAAAAAATAATTAAGCTGCTTGAGAAGGAACATCCCGACGCAAAAATAGCGCTAAACTATTCTAATCCTCTCGAACTTTTGGTAGCCACAATTCTTTCAGCCCAATGCACCGACGAAAGAGTAAACATAGTCACAAAACAACTGTTCAAGAAATACAGAAAAGCCGAAGACTACGCTAATGCAGATTTGAAGACGCTTGAACAAGACATAAAGAGCACGGGATTTTACAGAAACAAAGCTCGAAACCTCAAAAAATGCTGCCAGATGCTTGTTGAGAAATACAACTCGAAAGTTCCAAAAACAATGAAAGAAATGCTGGAGCTACCGGGCGTTGCAAGAAAAACTGCTAACATCGTTCTTTCAAACGCTTATGGCATAGTTGAAGGAATAGCTGTGGACACGCATGTTCGCAGACTCGCAAAAAGGCTTGGACTGACTGAAAATGAAGATGCAGCCAAAATAGAAGAAGATTTGATGCAGCTAGTCCCGAAAGAAAAGTGGATGCGATTCACGGATTTATTAATATTTCACGGCAGAAGAGTGTGCATGGCAAAGAAACCAGAATGCGAAAAATGCGTGTTAAATAAACTCTGTCCATCAGCCTTTACATTCGACTGAATTTGGTTCATTTGATCGACTGCATAAACATTATATAATTAGTAATCCAAAATAAAATCGAGAAAATCATAAGTGGTGATTTTTTTGAACAAAATTCTCGTCTCCATAGATGGTTCTGCCGCAAGCGTCATGGCTGAAGAAACAGCGGCAACAATCGCCAAAAAGACCGGTGCAACCGTAACAGTCTTGCATGTAATGCCAGAAATGAGAATGGGTTATAGGCTCCCAGCAAACATACAAGACGAACTTTTAGGTAGCGTTCAACAGCATGCAGAGTCAATAATAAACAGTGCACGCGCATTATTTGCAGAAGAGAAAGTTAAGGTAGAAACGGAAATGTTTAGCGGTGACCCCGCAAATAGCATATTAGAATTTGCAAAAGAATATTATGATTTACTTGTGATTGGGGCTCATGGAGAAAATGAGAAAGATCCGTATGCCCTCGGCAGCGTAACCAAAAAAGTCATAATGTACACTGTCTGCCCCACATTAATCGTAAAAAAACTCAGTCCACTCTCAAACTTACTCGTTTGCGTTGACGGCTCAAAAAACTCAATTAAAGCCTTAAAATACACTCTTGGGCTCGCGGAAAAATTGCGTGCAAAAGTTATTTTGTTAAATGTGCAAGACCAAAAACTGTACAAGGCGTCGCCAAAAACCGCTAGGGAAATGGGCGACAAAATTCTCTCAAAAAGCCTTGCAGACGTTGGCAAAACAAAAATAAAAATTGAGGAGAAACTAGAATTTGGCGTTCCATCAGACAAGATAGTTGAGGTTGCTGAGCAAGGCAAATACGACTTAATCGTTCTGGGAAGCAGAGGTTTAGGAACTATAAGGCGGTTTTTGCTTGGAAGCGTAAGCGACGACGTAAGCCACAAGGCTAAATGTTCAGTCCTGATAATTCCAGCAAAAGCATAGCAGCCAAAAGAAAAACTACACGTGTTTCTTCCGTTATAAAAACAGATTTAAACATCCACCACCGAATAACGCAATCATGGACAAGCCAATAACCATTCTAGGCTTTGCCGGAAGCCTACGAAAAAATTCTTACAATAAGGCACTATTACGCGCAGCCTCACAGCTCTTACCAAAAGATGCAAAACTCGAAATCTACGACCTAGAAGGAATCCCGCCTTTCAACCAAGACTTAGAAAACAACATGCCCAAAAAAGTTAAAGAATTTAAAGCAAAAATCAAAGCGGCAGACGCGCTGCTTATTGCGACGCCAGAACATAATTATTCGATACCCGGCGTTCTCAAAAACGCAATTGATTGGGCTTCACGACCGCCAGGAGACAACTCTTTTGAAGACAAGCCAGTGGCTATAATGAGCGCTTCTACTGGAGCTTTAGGTGGAGCAAGAGCACAATATCATCTGCGTCAGGTTCTCGTGGCTCTTAACATGCATGCAATAAACAGACCAGAAGTTATAGTGGCATTTGTTGAGGAGAAAATTAATGAAAAGGGCAAATTGAGAGACGAGAAAACCAGGAAGAAAATAGAGCAGTTGTTAAAGAGTCTGGTTGAATGGGTTAAACGGCTTAGCAAAGAATAATGGATACTACGAGCATCTAACGTCTTTTTCTGATTTTCTGAACAAAATATGCCAGAATAATTATGAAAGCCATAAAAGTCAATACGCTTGAGACAGTGATGACTATCGCGTTGTCGGTCTCCAAAATAAACGCCACAGAAATTGCAGCGAGAAAAACTCCAAAATAGAGACTCCCATTACTGCTCAAAAACTGAGCAACTTCCGCACGTATTGCTTTATTATACCTAATTACCAAAGCAACCATGGACACCGCGGCTAAGAAAATAATTACAAACGTGTAAGTGAATTCAGCCCAATAAGCCTGTGCATTAAGCGTAAGCAGCAGCCCAACCTCATCCACTAAAAGTCCGCCTCCAGCACCATAAAAAATCGCTGCAACTCGGCTAAGTCTCTCATTTTCCACGCTGATGCCAATCCAACCACCAGCGGCCAGCATTATCAAACCATACCAGAAATGGTGAATGTGAAAACCGCTGAGTTCCCAGACAACCCTTGGGTAAAAACTAGTAAATGCTCTGGCTATCAGGAAAGAGGCTATAAAAGAAGTTAAAGCCACTACTGAAAGGTTAGGCTTCGTCTTTATCTTTTCTTCTGGAGATATCTCCGTCGCGCTCCTAATTTCTGGCTGATTTTGAAGTTTACTTAAGCATTATTTATTATTTCGATTGAGCAAATTCAAGGAAGAACATTTTTTTCAAACGAGTCATGCGCGTTTTATGGCGTTATGGCATCTTGTCCAAGGCAACTTCAAAGTAATGTTCTCTGCCTCTGCGAAGAACAAGAATTTCCACTTTTTCTCCAACTTTTCTTTTGTGAATTTCCCTAACCAATTCCTCTATTCTACTAATTTCGGTGTTGTTCATTCTGAAAATTATGTCGCCAACCGCTATTCCAACGTTATCTGCGGGGCTTCCTTCTGAGACTCTGGTTACCAAAACGCCATGGTCAATGGGCAAGTCATAATACCGCGCTATTTCATCAGTGATGCTTAAGCCTATTATACCAAGCCACGGTCTGGCATAAACTCTGCCCCTTATTATTTCGTCCGTACATTCCTTCGCAGAGTTTATTGGAATCGCAAAGCCTATTCCGTGAGCAAAAGGCACTATAGCCGTGTTTATCGCAACAACCTTCCCCTCAAGATTCACTAGCGGTCCGCCACTGTTTCCAGGGTTTATGGCAGCGTCTGTCTGCACGAGATTCTCCAACATTTCATTTTGAGATTCTATGGTTCGGTTTACAGCGCTTATGACGCCAGAAGTTACAGAAGGCCCACCAGCCAAACCGAAAGGATTTCCGATAGCGTAGACCCTTTGACCCACTCTCAGCGTATCAGAGTCTTCTAATTCTGCTGCGGGAAGATCTTCTTTGTCAACTTTGACCACTGCTATGTCATGTACAGTGCATGTGCCGGCTAGAGTCCCTTCAACCATTTCGCCATTCCAGAGAGTAACCGCTATTTTTTCTGCGCCGCCGACCACGTGATTGTTGGTTAGTATGTAGCCTTTTGGGTCGATTATGGTTCCTGAGCCCATTCCTTTTACTGGCACTACTTGATAGAATATGGAGTGGACAAGCTTAATGGTGCTTATGTTAACAACGCTCTTGCTGACTTTCTCGAGAATATCAAGAACCGCCTTCTCATCAAACGAAGCCACTTCTAAACCTCAAAAGCTTGTTTTACTTTTACTCTAATAAGTTTATTGAATTAATAACTAAATCTCGTTTTGAACACGTCAAAGAGAAAACTGGAAAATGAAGAAAGGGAGTATTATAGTTATGCATTGTCGCATCTGAAGGTGACTGTATCAAGGACCACCGTGTCAGCGAATTCTGCTCTTGCATAAACTTCCCATATTCCAATGGAATCCTCAACAGGCGGTATTCGAAAGAGTGCAGTGGCAATTCCAGACGAATTGGTGGACTCAACAAACAGCAAAGTTATCGTTCCATTGGGTCCTCTAACCTCGAAACTAACTAGCTTGCCAGGTACTGTTTCATTCAGTGGGTTTCTGATCTCTGCGTATAGATACACCGTTTCATTCAGAATGAAAGATCCGCTGGGTTCATTCTGTCCAAGTCCTCCTTTTTGAGTGTATACGTCTAACACCATAGGGAGAAGTTGGCATTCAAAATCTACTGTGGCAGTTATGGGTTGCTGGTAAACGATGCTTTCAACTGTTACATGCCAAGTGCCCAGAGCGTTTTCTGAAGGCCACGGTATCTGGAATGCGACAGACGCGATGCCAAGATTGTTGGTTAGAGAAAATTGCGAGAGAAGAACTGTGTTGTTTGGAAATCTGACTTCAAACATAACTTGGGCATCATTAATGGGATTATCTCTGTATGATAACACGGCTTCTACGGCAACATTGTCTTTAGGCAGAAAAACTGCGTTGATCGCATCTTCTCTTTTTACATAAACATTTATTTGGGTATTGAAAGGCTGACAATTGAAACTAAGGAAATCCTTGACGACTGCGCCATCAACATTTGCATATGCTGAGACTTGCCATATTCCACTGATAAAGCGTTCTGATGACAATGTAAAATTAATCTTAGCAATACCTGAATCATCTGTTAAACTATTCTCTGAGATTTCTGTGTTTTCTGGATTCTTCAAAGAAAATGTCACTTGAGCACTCTTTATAGCGGCGCTTTCATCAGCTAGACGAGCATACAGGTTGATTGTGTCAAAAGGTTCGAATACTCCTCCAGACTCGTTTGCTCCTAATCCGCCCTTCTGCGTGTAAACGTCTAGTATTGTTATGGGAGCTTTAGAAGATGGCATTTCCGCGAAATAGGAGTAACTTATGGCGCCAAGTCCAGTGCCCAATAGGATTGCTAAGATTGCGGCAATTATTATTTCCCTTCGCGAGTTCATTTATATCACTAAAAAAGAAAGGAACACGCATGGATTTAATTCTACGTTTTTGGACACTATGCAAAATTGTTTGAACAGATGTCCAAGTTTTTTGAACAACGATATTCAAAAATATTGGCAAAACTCACTTCTCTTGAGGCGAAAAAGTTTTGGGCGAACAACGTGACATTTTAAGGGGTCTCACGTTAAAGGTTTATCGATTCATTCTAAAGAATAGAAAGCCTGTAGGGATACGTGAAATTCAGAGAGCTTTGAAACTAAGCAGTCCAACTCTTGCACTTTACCATGTAAACAAACTTGAAGAAGCCGGATTTGTTAAGAAACATTTGAATGGTTACGTCGCAGACCGTGTTCTTTTGGAGAACTTTATTAGATTGAAACGCGCTCTTATCCCTCGATACTTCTTTTACATGGTTTTCTTTATGGCTGCTCTCGTAATATTGGCAATTTTCCTTAAGCCTCATACGTTGACTAGAGAGTACGTGTTCTCCTTAGCAACGATTCTTATTGCGACGGTGACGTCTGTATATGAAACTGCAAAAGCCTTCTCAAGTAAAATATAGGAATGTATAGACCTAAGGCATGTTTCTCTTATTCTTGTTTATTATTGGACTATTTTACGTCGAACAGAAATGGCATTCTTCTATTTTGATTTTTGGGTCAGCCTTCTTACAGTACTGGCACATTAAACCTTTTTTTCTTATGATTATGCAAGTTTGGCAAAAGTTTCTTAGGAGTTCTTCTCTTGGATATGCTCCGTTTAAGAGAAGGGTAATCATTCGGTTTATTAGAGGGTCTATTTCTTGTGTTTTGTCGATTTTTATTACGTGTCCTCTGATGTTTCGGGTGTACTTGCTTACGGCAGATTGTGATATTCCTAAAATTTCAGCTACCTTGTCTTGTTTGAGGTTGTATTTTTCGGCGAGTTGTTTTGCCATTAACGCTTTTATGGCGGGTACTATTGATTTGGCTGCGACTTCGCAGGGAAGTATCAAGTGTTTTGCACCGTTTAACATATTTTTGGGGAAAGGTATATAAGGATGACGTATGTCATATTGTTTATGACGTATGTCATGACGAAACCAAACTAAAACTAACTTCTACAAAAACCCTCCTTTCTCCCCAAGAACGCCATGACATACGTCAGAAGTGTCCGGTCAACCATGAAGACCGAAACCCACCCAAGCCCGAATGAACGGGCACAAACTCAAGCAAGCCTAGCAGAAAATGTGAGAGAATGGGAGGAAACATGCAAAAACTGTCATCCACCAACGCCCATTGTTTGCATGACAAACTGCAGAATTTGGAACTCAAAAAACGAGCTGAGAAGACTACACAAGATAATAAGCAACCCAAACTTCACTCCAGCATTGCTAAACACTCTGAAAAACACACGACGACTTTACAATTTAAGATTGATTTCAAAAGGATACAACTCCATAGGTAATCTTCAACAAGAACTCAGAAAAATCGGTCACAACCACAGCTTACAAACAATACAAGACGAATACGTAACTCCATTACTGAAAGTTGGATTGATCGAGGAAAGAGATAATCGTTACTACATGACATCATTCGGACGCCAGCTCTTAGACGTGATTAAAAATTGCGATTTTGAAGAAGTCTTGCCGCCTCACTCCGAATGCCATGAAGAAAAAGTCTTGCATTTGCTGTTAGACGCGCCGAAAACTTTTGACGATTTCAAAACCGTAATCCCAACAAAGAGTATTGCTAGAGTCTTAAGCCGATTACGTAAAGCTGGGTTAATAGAAGCTACAAAAGAGAAGGACTATGTTTTCTATTTCAAAACAAAAAGAGAGCCAGAAAAAACAAGATTTTCTCTAACAGAAAGAAAAATCTACGAGAACATTGCAGAGAATGGAATATCTGCACAAAAACTTGCGGAAAAAGCGATGATTTCGCTGAGAAGAACATACAAGTATCTTCGAAAACTTAAAGGAAAAAAGATGGTTTTCAGCAGAAAGAAACCCAAAATCTACTCGTTAACAGCCAAAGGCGTTCAAATAGCATCCGCTTTAGAGAAAATACACAAATTAACCGAGGAAACTTTAGTAGCCACATCACACTTTGTCAATGACAAAGAAACTTCTTATCTACCAACACCGGACACTTCTTACATTTCTAAAGCAGAAGAACAGAGGAAACATGCTCGCTAAAGCCTCGCGATGATACTGTGCATAACTCATAAAAACGGTAGGGCTTCTAAAGAATAAGAATTAAGGGTGAGGCGGAGTTCGTGAAAGTTAACATAGTTTCTCTGACGTGCTGTGCTGGATGCGTTTCCTCTTTTTTGAATGCAGGCGATGCTCTACTGGAAATTCTTTCGCAAGATTTCGACATAGTTTACTCGCCTACATTTGTTGATTTGAAAGAGGTTCCGCAAGTTGATTTGGCAATAGTTGAAGGTGGAGTTAGAACAGAAGCAGATGAGAAATTAATCAGAGAAGTACGCGCTAAATCACGCGTTCTTGTTGCGTTAGGAATCTGCGCAACTCATGGCGGAGTAACAAGTCTAGGCAACATAATTTCGGTAAAGAAACTTTTAGAGAAAGAATACTTCGTTCTGGAAACAAGTAAGCTTCCAGAACTTGAGGATTTGATGTATCCAATATGCAACTTTGTTGACGTGGACTATTATATTCCCGGATGCCCACCCATGCCTTTCCTCATAGTTCACAGTCTAAAAAGCATTGTAAGCGGAAAAACGCCTATCCGCCACCAGAGTGTAGTGTGCACAGAATGCAACAGAAAAATAATCGCTGCAAAACTTGACCGCCTTTATGGAATATATGATAAAGAGGCAGACCCAAACCTTTGTTTAGTCAGTCAAGGCTTCGTTTGTTTAGGGTCCTTGACACGTGAAGGTTGCGGTGCACCATGCCCGAGAGCGGGCTTCACGTGCTTCGGATGTAGGGGACCCACTGATTCTTTGCTGTATCGTTCACGAGACTTGTACTCTTTCCTTGTTAAGGTGATATCGAAAAGAACAAGCATTCCAGAAGAAGAAGTTAAGAAAGAGTTATACCGCAACCCCTTCATCTTCCACACTTTCATTTTCTCAAAATTTGAACGCTTCAAGGCAAGGGAGAGAATCATTTGACCAGCCAAAGAGAAATAACAATATCGCCGACTACGAGGATTGAGGGACATGGAAAGGTAACAATAATCCTCGACGAGGCTGGAAACGTTTCAGATGCATATTTTTACGCCACGGAAATTCGCGGTTTCGACTACTTCTTAAGAGGCATGGAAGCGGACAGACTTCCATTTATAATCTCAAGAATATGTGGCGTTTGCTCAACCGCCCACGTACTCGCATCGGTAAAAGCCATAGAAAACATTTACGGAACAGAAATAACAGAAACTGCCAAAAAACTTCGAGAAGTTCTCCTCATGGGACAGATAATCAGCAATCACTCTCTTGTCTTCTTTTTCTTGATATTGCCAGATTTCTGGTTTTCAAAGGAAGAAGACCCATCAAAAAGAAATGCCTTTCAAATAATGCGTGAAAACCCGGAAATAGGCAGAAAAGCCATTGCCTTAAGAAGTTTTGCAACTAAAATCTTGGACACCATTGGAAAACGTGAAGTCCACATAGTATCAGCGATACCTGGCGGTTTAATAAGCCCGCTTAAGGAGAAAGAACGAGAAGAACTGCTGAAAGCAGCAAAAGAAGCATGCGCAATCACGCAAGAAGCAGTCAGTTTAGGAAAGGAACTTTTCGAGAAAAATTGGGAAGAGTTCAGAAAAGCCGGGGACTACAAGACACATTACATGGCTTTAACAGAAGATGACGCCACAGAATTTTACGAAGGCAAAATACGTATCATAAACCCCGAAGGCGCTGTCTACTCAGAGTTCACAGCGCAAGATTACATGAAACACATTGAAGAAAAACGGTATGAATGGACCTATGCAAAGTTTGCTTGCCTAAAAACCTTGGGATGCCAAAAAGGAATAGTTCAAGTTGGACCCACCGCCCGAATCAACGTAAACAGAAAGGCAAAAACAGAATTTGCAAACAAAGAATTGGAAGAGTTTAAACGAAAATTCGGAAGCCCAGCACACGCTACTTTACTTTTTGATTACGCCCGCCTCATAGACCTTCTTTACGCTTGTGAGAGAACACGAGAGCTATTAGAAGACGAGAACATAACACGAACTGACACCAGAGTCAAAGTTAAGCCTAAAGGAGGCATAGGCACAAGCGTTGTTGAGGCCCCAAGAGGAACACTCGCTCATGAATACACATTAACCCGTAATGGACGATTGAAAAGCATAAAGTTGATAATACCGACGCAAGTGAACAGCGCGGCTATAAACCTTAACGTGAAAGACGCTGCAACGGAATTCATACAAAAAGGCGAAATAAAAACGGGACTTTTGAACAGAATAGAGATGGTTGTTCGAGCTTATGACCCATGTATAAAATGCGCCACTAGAAACGTAACCGACGGTTTGAAAGTGGAGATAAGAAACCAAGAAGGCAAATTGCTGAAGATTTTAAGTTAAGATTTTTATGGCTTGTCCGGGACAGTTCACTTGACACGTTCTGCATAAAATGCAGTTTTCTTCATTCACGATTTTTGGTTTTTTCGACTTTCCATTATTAAAAACGGAAGTGGGGCATATTTCTACGCAGATTTTATCACGGTCTCCAACACACTTTGAATAGTCAATTACTATTTTAGCCATGCACTTCGCCTTTGTTGGTAAACTTTCCGAAACTATTAAAACTTTCTTACTAATTCGCTGAGATTATCTAAGCCAACGCCGAAGATGCACTGAATAAAGTTTTAGGTCTCCTACTTTTTCACTTTTGAAGCGTACTTTTTCGGGTTTCTTTTGAATTCTTCTTCACAGTGTTTAGAACAGAAATACACAGTGCGTCCTTCATACTCGATTTTGCTGTAAGCTGTTTCAGACTCTATCTTCATTCCACACACCGGGTCAGTAACTAACTGTTTTTTCTCCATAAAATGCACCCCCTTTGGTTCATATTTCCTCAAAGTTTGAGCGTTAAATGCCACTATCACCGTGCTAAGCGACATAATCACCGCGCCAATTGCTGGATGCAACACCACGCCAAAACTGGACAAGATTCCAGCTGCTAACGGTATTGTTACAATGTTGTAGCCTGCAGCCCACCATAAATTTTGAACCATTTTGGAATAGGTCTTTTTTGAAAGGTCTATAACTTTTGGGACATCACGCGGGTCATTTCTTACAAGGATTATGTCTGCGCTTTCGATTGCAACGTCTGTTCCGGCGCCTATGGCAATGCCGACATCTGCTGTGACAAGCGCTGGAGCATCATTAATGCCATCACCAACCATGGCAACCCTGAAGCCTTTTTCTCTTAATGCTTTGATTTTCTCTGCTTTTTTGTCTGGCAGAACTTGAGCAAAATAGTCGTCTATGCCTAGTTCTTTTCCAACCCAGCGGGCTACCTCTTCAGAATCTCCAGTTAACATGTAAACTTTTATGCCTTTTTCCTTCAACTTTTTGATGGCTTCAATGGATTCTTCACGTATCCTGTCAGAGAGCGCAAATGCGCCGCCAAGTTTTCCATTAACAACCGTGAAAACCACGGTTTTGCCTTGTTCCTGCAATTCTTTTATTTTCGGGTCGTTCACGTCTATTTTCATTTCTTGGAGAAGGTTTACGCTTCCTACGTAAACTTCTTTCTTGCCAACTTTTCCGTAGGCGCCTCTGCCTGGTAAAGCCTTAAATTCCTTAGCTTGGGGGGTTTCTACGCCTTTTTCTTTAGCATATTCTACTACGGCTTTGGCTATGATGTGTTCAGAGTTTAGCTCAACACTTGAGGTTAATTCTAGCAGTTCATTTTCTGGAATAAACGAGACTACGTCGCTGACGCCGAATTTGCCAGAAGTTAACGTTCCGGTCTTGTCAAAAACAACCGCGTTTACATCTTTAACCATTTCGAAGGCTTTTCTGTCACGGATGAGAACGCCGCTTTTCGCGGTTATCGATGTTGAAAGGGCAACAACCAGCGGTATTGCCAAACCTAGTGCGTGCGGGCAAGCAATTACTAACACTGTCACTGTTCTTTCAAGCGCCATGAAAGAACTATCTATCAAAGACCAAACAGCATACGTTACTATTCCCACTGCAAGTGCTACGTAAAAGAGCAATGCAGCAGCGCGGTTTGCTAAATCCTGCGTTCGAGATTTGCTTTCCTGCGCTTGCTTGACTAGCTTGATTACTTGTGCTAAGTAGGTTTCTTCGCCTACCCGTTCTATTTTTACTTTCAAAACACCTTCAGAGTTTATGGCACCGCCTATCACTTTGTCTTTGAATTCTTTGTGGACGGGTTTTGATTCGCCGGTTAAAAGAGCTTCGTTAACGTAGGATTCGCCTTCAACAACCACGCCGTCAGACGGTATTTTCTCGCCGGGGCGAACAAGAACAACGTCGCTGGTTTTCAATTGCGCGACTGGAACGTCCACTATTTCGCCATTTTTCAATAGGTGAGCGGTTGTGGGCATTATTCTAACGAGTTCTTCCAGCGCCATTGAAGCGCCCATGACGCTTTTTGCTTCTATCCAGTGTCCAAGAAGCATCACGTCGATTAATGTGGCGAGTTCCCAAAAAAAGTCCATGCCTAATTGAAAGATGACTGTTCCGGCTGAATAGAAAAATGCGACTGTTATTGCCATTCCTATAAGCGTCATCATTCCTGGCTGTCTGGCTTTTACTTCTTCAATTAAGCCTTTCAGAAAGGGCGTTCCGCCATAAACATAAACAATAGTGGATAGGGCTAGTAGGATGTAGGATTGGTAGGGTATTTTTAGGATTTGGAGCGGTGGAAACCATTCTTGAATCATTGTTGAAAGTAGCAGTATTGGGATTGTTAGGATTAAGGATATTAGAAATTTGTTTTTGAATTCTTGCATGTGGTGAGCGTGGTGATGATGCCCAGACATTTTCTTACTCTTCTTTTTTTATTAGAGTCTTGTTGGTTTTTATGGTTTTGTGGCTGAAGTCTTAAATATGCCGTATGTCATAAAAACCTATCGGTGAACACAATTGAAAGTCACCATCAACCGAGAAGGATGCATAGGATGCGGCGTGTGCGAAGCCCTATGCCCAGAAGTCTTCAAACTATTAGAAGACACAAAATCAAGTATAGTCGAAAAATATAGAAAAGGCAGTCCGAGCGAAGGAGAAGTTGACGACAGCTTAGGCGCGTGCGTTGAAAGCGCCAAAACTTCTTGTCCAGTTGAAGTTATAAGCACACAATAGTCGCGCGTTAGTTTTTACTATTCTATCCTCCAGGAGCGCCATGGAACGGGACATTCTTCCATAGCAGTTCCCACCAGTCCTCTTCCGTTATTGTTTCTCCACGAACCAAAATTTCCAGAACCATTTTCAAAAGTTCGTGATGTCTTTTTTCGTCTTCCAAAATTGCATTCAACAAAAGCTTAACTTTCTCGTCCTCAACGCTCGGCAATACTTTTCCAATTTTCTTGATGAGCTCAGCTTCCATGCGGATGTGTTTTTCCACTAAGGCTTTTTGTTTGTCAAGATGTTCCTGCGTCAAGGCTTGGGCTACGCCGGTGAGAAGTTCGGTGGCTGCAGCATACAGTTCCGCGTGTTTAACGGAATCAAGCGATATTCCTTTCAGAACGCCTTTTACTGGCGGATTTTTTATTCCCACTAAACCAGCATTCAATGAGTCTACAATTTCGTTTTCAATTTTAATTTGCGCTTTAAGAAACCCTATTAACTCGTTTTTTGATTTCAAAGAGTTTGCCTCCAACCATTAACGTTGTTAAGCTTTGTGCATAAGTCTTTCGGCAATTTTCCTTCCAAATTCTCTACACTTTTCCAGACCATTCTGGTCTGGCGTATACTTGATTAAGAGCGGTTGGTCGGTTACTTGCATTTCAAACTTGTTTTTCAAGATTTCAAGAACAAGTTTAGGGGCTTCACCGCTCCATCCGTAAGACCCGAAAGCCGCGCCGATTTTGCCTTTCAAATTTACGCCTTTCACTGCTGCTTCTTCAAAGAGCATTTTCATGTCAAGGGTCATGTCATGATGGTAAGTTGGCGTGCCAACAATTACCGCGTCAAATTCGCTTAAAGCTTCAGGCGTCACATTATAGGCTAGTTCTACGTCAACGCCGGGAACCTTTTTGGCGCCATCAACCACTGCTCTTGCCATTTTTTCGGTGTTTCCAGTTCGGCTATAATAGAGTACGAGAATTTTGGGCATCATTTATCACCTTACTACCATTAAAATTCTAAATTAGTTAGCTTTTTTCTCAGTTTTGGATTTTTTGGTTTTCTTTTTAGAAGCTTTAAGCAGTTGAGCAACTCTCTCTTTTGCACTTTCGAAAGATCCGCCTAAAACTCGAATCTTATCTATTCGTCCTTCTCCGAAACCTCTTTTCATGGCTTCTTTTATTACTGGTATCTTTTCTGGGTTCAAACCTACAAGGGCGTAACCAACTGCTTCAACTGCAACTGCGTCTCTGCCGACTACGAGAACGTTCATGCTTGTTCTGTTAGCGCTCGGTGCAACACCACTGCATAGGTATGTGCCATCCAAAACTGCAAGGTCTACTCCGCCGACTGCCTCATACAAGTCTAGAAGCGTCTCTTCCAACTTCTTGTGAAACCTCACCTTTTTCCTGTCCGGAATTAAACCTAACAAGTTCTTTAGAATGCTTCCTTTTTCATAAGTGCGCAAAACGTGAGTGCTAACAAACACGTTGGGCTTGAAAAGTATGTGAGATAAATCTATCATTTCATCTGCAACCTTAACCTGCTTGGTTTCTGCATCTCCAGAAAGGTCGAAGGGCACAACACGTTCACTAAAAAGTGTATTCCATTTTTGAAGTCTTTCCAATGCTTTTCCCTTGTAATTTTCGGACTCTGCCAAGAATATTTTGGGAGCTTTGTCGAAGCTATTGATAATCGCGTCTGCAACATCTACGCTTGTGTGATGATTTGTTCTGTGGTCAAAAACGCCAACCTTAACGATAACCGATCTTTGAGGTGTGTTTAGGTCGTCTATTCCTCCGATAAGCTGGATTGCTTGATTAAAGGATTCTCTAACATCAGAACCGAGTTCCATCACAGCAACTTTAACAACCATAAAGAATCTCCTTAGGGTTGAAGTTATCTCTCTACTCTTATTTTTAAGGTAATCGCAGCAAATTACAGAAAAGACTGAATTTTGGATAGCTTTTGAACTGAGATGAGCTAAGGTGGTGGAGGAGGGGGTGGAAGATACTCTGGAGGAGGAGGTGGAGGAGGAAATTCTTCATTTTCTGTCTTTCGCGTGTATGCTATTTGACCAATAATGATTGTCACCAGAAGCGCGGAAACCGCCCCTATTATCAAGTATGTTAATTGAGGAAGAAAATAGAATGTATGCCCCAAGAAAAGCAATGCGGCTGAACTAAACACAACCAAAGAAACTTCTTTCCTATAATCGAAAACTGCTGCGCCTGGTAACGGTTTCAAGGGCACAAGAGAGTAGCAAACCATCATCAGAGTAAGCAGTAAACCAGCGTCACCAATTATATGGAAACCTGTCATTGAAAGAACGGTGAACGGAATCAACAACGTTAACAACAAAAGCATCTTTGACAGTACAATTAACGCTTTAGTTTTGTTTGAGATTTCTCCGCTTCGATATCTTGTTATACTTGGAGATGCAAACGGAAACAAAAATAGAAAACCAGAAATCAGAAAGGCGGCAAGCCCAAACAACCAAAGCTTAAATTGTCGATAAACTCCAAAGGCTCGTGCACAAACAGCCTCGAAAAACTCGCTCATAATGAAGACTAAGCATACAGAAAGTAGGGTTGATGGTATGACAACAGCAAGAATGGCCGGGTCTAAGAATCCAGGAAAGCCGTTTGTCTCAACAAAACTATAAACAATCGTTACAGTTAAAGCTGATATACCAAATGTTGCTAGCTCGTTTACTGTGTAAAAGGGCATTTTTCTGAGTGCTTCGAGCTCTACCCAGTCAACTGTCTCAAACAGTTTTTCGCTATAGAATTTAAGAAATTCCTTAAGTTGTTCAGGTACTGGTAGTCTTGAGACTGCTGAGTTGAAGGATTGCCCCAGCTCACTGAAATTTGTTAACAGAGATGTTATTGCGGTTAGCCCAGTTCCAACTACGGCGACGATGTATAAGGGTCGAGGTTCTCGCAAGAATTCGCCAATTACAACAGTTTCCGTGTGAGTTCCATTTAGTCCAGTGTTATCGTAGACGGTTAAGGTGACGGTGTATCTACCCGGAGATTGGTAAACATGTGAAACGGTTGGATAATAATACTGGAAGTAGGAATCGTCTCCGAAATTCCAATAGTAGGATACGATATAGCCGTCAAGGTCGTAGCTTGTGTTTGCATAGAAGGTCACGGTCTCGTTAACTTGTGGTCGGCTCGGTGAATAAGTGAAGGATGCCACTGGATAGGAATTGGGCGGTTGTGCATTACTCTGTGAAATGTAAACTGTCAAGCAAAATACTATTGTAAGAAGGAGTAAAAGCAACAGAATTCCACGCATAGATAAAAACGTAACCTTCTTGTGCATTCTTACGCCGTCCTCCTCTCCCTCATTTATAAATAGTTTAATTCCAAAAATAACACTTTCGCTGTTTATGCAACTCTGTGCAAGCAAGCTTAAAAAGCCGGGGGTGGGAGTTGAACCCACATATAGCGGCTCTGCAGGCCGCCGCCTGAACCGTTCGGCCACCCCGGCATCATAAAACTCTGAATTAACACCTATAAATGTTTGTTTAGCTTATCCCAAGCTTCTTATTGACTTCATTGTAAACTTCCAAAGCTGACTTCTCGTCTTTAACATTCTTTATTAACATGCGTCCACTGTTGAAAAGGCTAATTTCAAAATTTTTATAATCAAAAATAATTGCAAAGTGAGATTTTACGCGAACCCTAAAATGCTGCTTAACCATTTCGTAGACTTCGTTAAGATTCAGTTTTGACGGCTTTTCTGGATTCACGTTAACTGTTTCCCGCCCGCACAACCAAACAAGCTTATCCTTAACTCCTAAAGTAATGGCGCCTTGACATGCTGGACAGCCGTCTCTTTTGAAAATGTCAATTGTTGTAAAATACATGTCGTTAAAATCGCAAATCATAAACTTGCTCTTCAAAGGAGAACCCATCCCAGCCAAAACTTTTATGGTTTCCATCGCTTGCATTGTCCCAATGATTCCAGGCGTTGCGCCAAGCACCCCGCGCACATCGCATGTCAGCAACTCCTCATCGCTGACGCTTGGAAAAACACACTCTAAACATGGCGTTTCAGGTGGAGCAAAAACCGAAAGATTCCCTTCAACTCCAATCGCGGCTCCAAAAACGTAGGGAATCTTAAATTTTGCACATGCACGATTAATCATATAGCGCGTTCGCATGTTATCCAAACCGTCAACAACACAATCAACATCATACAGAAGCCTTTCAACATTGCTTGTATTCAAGTTTTCAGGAACAGCCTCCACATTCACCAGCGGATTAATCTTCTTCAATCTTTTAGCAGAAACCTCAACCTTCGGATAACTCAAATCATCAACACTATACAAGACTTGCCTGTGCAGATTATGCAATTCCACAGTGTCCTGGTCTATCAAACGCAAGTGCCCAACACCAGCAAGAGCCAAATAAAGCGATGAAGCAGTGCCTAAACCGCCAAGCCCGACCACTGCAACCTTCGATCGTGCAAGCGTTTCTTGCCCCTTCTTGCCAAACTCTTTCAATACTATTTGGCGACTGTAAAACTCTTCAAACTTAGGAATCTTTCGAATTTTAGGCATCTGTTTTGCTCTCCTCGCTTACTATTGCGTCATTCAGCCTTATATCTGCCTTTTTTCAAAAACTGCCTCTCATAAATTTCTCTAACTTTCTGTATTGTGTCTGCTTCTTCTGGAGCCTTGTCATATCTTATGCGGTTTATCCGCGCAAAACGCAAAGCCATGCCACACTTGTACTTTGGACTTTTCTGAATCTCATTATATGTTACTTCAACAACTATCTTTGGAACAACAACCACTCTACCACGCTCTTTCTTCACGGCTAACTCCTTAAGTCGCCTAGTTATTTCAGCAAACTCCTCGTCCGTCAAGCCCTTAAACGTTTTACCCACAGTCAAAAACTCGCCACTTTCAGTATCCCGCGCCGCCAAATAATAATCTGAAAGCCACTCACGCCTTCTGCCATAACCATACTCAGCCGCAACAATAGCCAAATCTAAAGGTTCAAGAACAGGCTTTATCTTTAGCCACCGTTTTCCACGAATCCCAGGCGTGTAGGGGCTGTCGGGTTTCTTTGCCATCAACCCTTCATGTCCAGCGTCTATTGCCTCTTTAAGAAAACGTTCAGCTTCTTCAGTTTTGTCGGTGATTAACTGTTTTGTTAATGGTATTTCGCCAGCGTTTTCGGTTAAAATTTGTCTTCGTCGCAGATAAGGAAGAGTGATTAAGCTTTCTCCATTGAGATATAGAATGTCAAAGAGGTAAAGTTTGACTGGAAGCTTTTCAGTCATATCCTCAACCGCGTGGACTCGCCTGAACCTTCGCATTAAATGTTGAAAAGGAATAGGATTGCCACTTGCATCAACAGCAATCACTTCACCCTCCAATATCACTTCTTTTGTGCTAACGTTCTTTCTCGTCATTTCAACTATTTCGGGCAAGCTTTCGGTTACGTCTGTTAATCTACGACTAAAAATTCTTACATCATCACCAAGCTTGTGAATCTGCACTCTGGCGCCGTCCAACTTGTACTCAAAAGCTGTTTTGCCACCATGCTCCTTCAAAGCCTCAGCAATGTCCTTCGCCATCTGAGCCAACATTAAGCTTACGGGTCTGAAAACTTTAAAGCTAATTTTCGTTAAACCTTCTTTCCCTTCAGTCTTGGCTATTGCAGCAACTTCTCCAATATCGCCCAAAGTCATGCTTGCCTTCTGCACAGCCTCAAGCGGAATCTGAAAAGCCTTCGAAACTGCCTGCTCCATTAACCCTTCATAAAAGCCAGTCCGCATTCCACTTATGAAGATTCTAATCAAATATTTAGCTTCCAGAGGCGAAGCTAAACTCAGCAACGATTCTATTAAGCGTTCCTTCTTCTCTCTTGAACCATACCCAGAAACTTCAGCAATGGATTCTAAACTGCGCCTAACCTCTAAAATAGTTAATGTTCTTTCAAAAAGAGTCGCTTGCCTCTTAACCTTACTCTCTTCAAAAACAATTTTCGTAGCTGAACCTACATCGCCAGTCTTACGGAAAGCTTCAGAAAAAACACTCCATTCAATGCCGGCGATGCGCTTTATTATACCGCTCAAAGTTGCCCAGCTAACCTCCGGTGTCCGCGGACTCCATTTCGGAAAAGCCCTGCCCAAAAGCATAGATATCGCAGGCTCAACTTCTTGTGGCTCGAGATTCTTCAGAAAATCCGAGACAAGGTCTATCATTTCAAGCCTTTTGGTTGTGGCTTCTAGTTTTTCGCCCAATTCAGCCAAAGCCTTGAAGGAGGTAGACATAATATTTACCTTTAAAACATCTCTAATTCTTCATTTGTTAACTTAAGAGATAAAAGTTGTTTTAGATAAGCCGTGAAAAAAGAAGTTGATAGTTGAGCGGATGTCTTTTAGAATGTTGCTTCCAGCTTTGCTTTAACTTCCTTTATTTTTTTCTCGATTTCTTTGACTTTCGCTTTCTTGTTCATCGCTGTATAACAGTCTCGGGCGTATTCCAACGCGCTTACTCCGAACCTGTCAAATCCTTTTTGAAAAGACAAGTCTGCGGATTTAAGGAAATGTTCTACAGCAGCCTCATAATCTTTTAATGCATAAGCGCACTCACCAGCCTTGTAAAGCATAGAGGTGGAATCAAAATAGTTCTGCACCTTATGATACAGCTCAGCGGTTCGCAGGAAAAGCTCCATAGCTTCTTTGTATTTGCCAGTCTCATAAAGCGTGTTCGCGTCCTTATGCATCTTAACCGGATCTTCTTTCACTTTTCCTTCACTCATGATGGTCAACTCGCAAGTTGCTATCTATCAACATAACACTCACATTTAGGTTTTCCCATTCTACAGTCTCACAAGAGAAAATTGTAAACATTAAAAAGCATTCAGACCAGAATAACTATTGACACCAATTTAGTGGAGCAAAATCATGAGCCTCCGATGCGTCCAGTGTGGTTCAAAATTCCCACTCTACCCATCAAAAATTAAGTGCGACAAATGCGAAGGACCATTAGAATACGACGGTGGCTTATCTAGAAATAGTAAAGTCAAATTTTCCGGGCAATTACGTTTTTGGAGATACAAGCCTCTGCTTCCACCAGTACGGCACATGGTAAGCCTCGGCGAGGGCGGAACACCGCTGCACAAAGCAGAGAGACTTGCCAAAAGCATAGGATTGAAAGAGTTATATTTGAAAGATGAAACCCGCAACCCAACAAACTCCTACAGAGACCGTGCAGCCGCTCTCCTCATATCCAACGCCATAGACCTCCATCATACAGCGGTAGTCTGCGCATCCAACGGAAACATGGGCGCCTCTCTATCTGCTTACTCTGCAAAGGCAGGATTAACATGCCATGTGATAGTACCTAAGCTAGTTGATGTCGGAAAACTAGCCCAAATGCTTGCTTACGACGCAGTTATTGAAGAATTCGGCGAACTCCTTGACGATTCCATACGCAAAGCCCAAGCTTTAGCCAAGGAGACCGGTTGGTATCAAGCTACAGCGGAGCTGAATCCTCTTTCAATTGAAGCTCAGAAAACAATTTCCTATGAAATATCTGAGCAGTTGGGCGTTCCAGATTGGCTCATTGTATCTATAGGAAGTGGTGGAACCATCTACTCACTCTGGAAAGGGTTTAAAGAGCTTAAACAACTTGGAATAATAAAATCCTTGCCTAAAATGGTCGGCGTCCAACCAGAAGGTTGCGCATCTATAGTTAAAACATTAACAGAAAAGCGTGCCAAAGTTGAGAAAGCACGAAATCCATCCACTCGTGCACTAGCTATTTTAGTAGCAGAACCGTTGCAAGGAGAATTAGCAATAAAAGCCTTAAGGGAATCGAATGGTTTAGCCTTGACCGTTTCGGACGCAGAAATTTTTGCAGCAGAGCTTCAAATAGCCAAATTAGAAGGAATTTTTGCAGAACCAGCAAGCTCCACTACAATCGCAGCATTGAAAAAACTCGTTGAAGAAGGAAAAATAAGCAAAACAGACAATGTTGTATCCTTAATTACAGGAAGCGGACTCAAAGCCACAGACGTGCTCCAAGCATTGACCAAAAAACAAAAAACAGCGGTCCTCGGCTTAGAACTGAGCACAAAGGAGAAAATATTGCGAGCCCTTTACGAGAAAGACACGTACGGTTATGATTTGTGGAAAAAGTTAGGCAAAACAATGACAAGAGCAGCAATCTATCAACACCTCAACGAGCTTTCCGAAAAAGGATTAATAACTGGCTACGAAAAAGAAAGGAAGAGATTTTTTAAAATAACGCAACGAGGCAAAAAAGTTTTACATGTAATAGATGCTGTGAAACTTCTGCTTTGACTCGAAAAACTAATATAGTATAGTTACAACTATACTAAAATGTGATGGCGATGCTAACGGAGAAAACGATTTCAACACGTAGTTTGGCGGTCACAGCGGTCTTCACAGCGCTTGTTTGCGTTGTAACAATACTTTTTTCCATATACGTACCTGCAACAGAGGGATTCTTTAACATAGGCGAGTCTATGGTTTTTCTTTCCGCTCTTCTTTTCGGACCTTTCGTGGGAGCCTTCGCCGGCGGAGTAGGCTCCATGTTAGCTGACCTAATCTTAGGTTATCCACACTACGCGCCAGCCACGCTTATAATTAAGGCTTGTGAAGGCGCTGTTGTAGGAACACTTAAAAGCAAAAATCCGAAGTTCTGCACCAAGATTCAATGGAAGTTTTTAACTTTAGCTTTAGGTATCGTTGCTGGTTTCTTGCTCGGTTGGGTTGGCACTACCCGCTACAGTGGCGACGTAGAACTAACACTAGGCTGGGGAACATTCGCCTTTTATGTCCCTCCAGAAGTATGGATAACGCTCGGAATAATAACAGCCCTAGCCATAGCTGCCTTAGGCCGTTTAAGCGACCCGGAGTTTGGATGGACAATTTTTTCCGTAATCGTCGGCGGCTTCGTCATGGTTTTGGGGTATTTCCTTTACCAAATGTTCCTAATTTATCCACTTTTCAAAATCGAAGTAGTAGCTATAACTGAGATTCCAGTAAATATTGGGCAGATGCTTATTGGGTTAATCATCGCAATACCTGTAGCGAAAATTGTTTTGCAGCGTCTACCACAACTTAAAAGCTAAAACCACAATAATGTCCACGGAGGGTTAATATGGAACTACTATTTGGTAAAATCTCCATAGACATCCTAAGAGAAGTCGTTTTCAAAAATTTAGGCGTAAAACGCAAAGAAGTCGTTCTAGGTCCATCCGTTGGAATTGATGGCGCCGTGATAGATGCTGGAGATAAATCGCTGATTGTTTCAATGGACCCCATCACTGGAGCATTAGAACGCATAGGCTGGCTCGCAGTAAACATCAACGCAAACGACATCTCAACATTTGGTGTAGAACCAGCATTTTTCTTCTCATGCATACTGCTTTCAGAAAAAGCAGACAAAAAAACCATTGAAACCATATGCGTCCAAATGGATAAAGCCGCAAAACAGTTAGGAATGACAATCGCTGGCGGACATTGCGAAGTAACTCCTGGACTATCATACCCAATAGTTGTGGGTTGCGCAATGGGCGTAACAGAAAAAGGAAAATATGTAACAGCTGGCGGCGCTAAACCCAGAGACAAATTAATAATGACTAAAACCGCGGGAATCGAAGGCACCGCCATACTTGCTTCAGATAAAGAACAACAATTAAAAAAAGCCGTTAATGCATCACTATTGAAAAAAGCCAAACAGTTTTTCTACCAAATAAGCGTCGTCAAAGAAGCCATAACCGCCTACAAAACAGGCGGCGTCAATGCCATGCACGACCCAACAGAAGGAGGCATAGCGGGAGGAATACACGAAATAGCAGATGCCTCAAACCTAGGTTTCAAAATCTTCGAAGAAAAAATCCCCGTAAGTAAGGAAACTTTGGAAATATGCAGATTCTTTAAAATTGATCCTTTTCAATTAATCAGTTCTGGAGCCTTACTAATCTCTGCCAAACCAGAATTTGCAACAAAAATAACTAAACGCTTAGAAGAACAACAGATTCGTGCATCTATTATTGGCGAATTCTCAAAGAACTCACAAAAGCGTATAATCATAAGGAAAGATAGCAAAATCAGTGCTTTACCAAGACCTTTATCTGATCACCTTTGGGCCGCCATTCAGAGATGAAAAATTTCCTGATTGCTTATTTAACAACTGCAAAAACCAGTAAAACAAGAAGAATGGATAGTAGAAAGCGTATCTAAAAATATGGCTATATGCTAAGCCGCATTTTATTTCTAATGTAGCTAACGAAATACTTTCTTTCAAATTCCAATCTTCATATGGCCTATAATGCAAACAGTAAATATCATCTCCTATGACGACCTTGTAGCCTTTCTTCTTAATCCAATTCACAATATACGCATCTTCATAAGCGTGCAGTTTCTCAGGAATCTTAATGTCTTCTACAAGTTCGCGCCGAATGAGCGTGTCATGCATTCCTCCTCTGAGATTAAAACAATCTCTCGCAACCAGCATAAGAGAATGTAGCAAAAATTTGTTTTTCACCATTTGTATTACATCAATGTTTAATCCCCAAATTGCACCAACATCATCCGCAATACATTTTTCAGCCTTTGCAAACCAGTCCTTGCAGAGTATTACGTCGCTGTCTGCAAACATGAACCATTCTGTCTCTACTTCTTTTATTCCCCTCTCTCTCGCTTTAGCCCTTGAACCGTTTTCAGTGATAATCTTAATATTTCCATATTTCTTATTCAACTTATTGATGATGCTTAACGTGTTATCTGTTGAAGAACCGTCAATAATTATCAAACGTTTGACAGGGACGTTTTCATAAATTGACGCTAAGCATCTGTTCAGTATATGTTCGCTGTTTTTTGTAAGCATTACAACGTCTATTGACTTCATGAAGTTGTCCTCGGCTTCTACCAAGATTTGGATATTTAGATCATTGCTTGTATTTTAGATTATTTAAAAAGACAGTGATTTATCTTTAACTATTAGATCTAATAGCAAAAATGGCTTGTAGCAACATCTATCACGGATTCCATGCGGCTTAACCTTATATTCTTAAATAGTTTCTTTGATTTTATTGCTTGACTTGCTCAAATATAACGCGTGGCGTGCATAATCGGTGATGACTTTAGAAAAAGCTACTAGCATTATGGTCCGTTCTCTAACACCTAACAGACCATATCATGTGCAATGGATGATCACGAGAAAATGTAATTACCGCTGTAAAGGATGCAATGTTTGGCGAGAACAAGACAATAGAGAATTGCCGACTGAAAAAGTAAAAGCGGGATTAGACATTCTCCGCAAACTTGGAGTAATGGAAGTTGTGTTATCTGGCGGAAACCCACTTTTACGGGAAGACATAGACGAAATCATAGAATACGCCTCCAAATTCTTCATCACAACAGTTTACGATAATGGAAGCATGGCTGCAAAAAAAATTGACGCTTTGCGACATGCTGATTTCGTTGCAATCTCAATTGACAGCTTACACCCAGAAAAAAACGACTATGTCAGAGGCGTAAGAAATGCGTGGAAAAATGCGGTGGAAGCCGTTGAAAAACTTCAAGAAGAAGGCATTTCCGTCAGTGTTTCGCCAACTATTTCACAATTTAATTTATACGAAATTTTAGATTTCACAAACTACTTTCTCAACAGAAATATTCCAGTTTGGTATTGCTTGTACTCCTACGATTTCTCCATCGACCCTGACCAAATCTTTAAAATAGGCAAGAAAAACGATGAATTCGCAATTGTTGACAACAAAGCAATGGTTGACCTTTGCGATTCTCTTTTGGCATTGAAGAAGAAAAACAGCAGAGTTTTTATGACCTCTAAATTGCTGGCCGCTATAAAGAATCTTTACTTGACAGGAGAAAGAACATGGAAGTGTCGTGCACTACAGAATTTTTTTGTGATAGATCATCTTGGCAGAGTTGCCGGATGTCACTTGCATAATCCAGTGGCGTCCATATTTGACTTGCCAGACGCATGGAACAGCCCAAAATTTGAGAACCTACGGAGAATATACAGCAACTGCAATAGCTGCACTTATATGTGCTATATTTTCTATTCTATCCACGGAAGCGTTGCGGGTAACCTCCGAATTGTTAAGGAGCAATGGAAAAACGCCGGTCGCTTCTTAAAGAAAAAGTAATCTTATGTCTCTAAATTTGGCAAAATAGCGATAATTTCAGTTATTTTCTTGGCAATTGCTTGATCTAATCCGAATTTTTCTTCTTCCATGCTTTGTAAAGGAAGAATCTTCTTTTTCGGTAGATACTGCATAATGATTATGTCATTCATTATTATTCTTGGTCCCGCATCTTTTGGTTTTTTCAGTTCAAAAAGCGCAGGTAATAGCATGATAATTATGAAAATGATAACTCCGGAAAACAATAAGATAAATGTGATCGAAGTCTGATTCAGAATCATTGTTACCTCTAAAACTAATCCTCGCAGTTTGTATTAAAATCTTTTCAAAATTGCAGATTATCGTTACTTGAATCCTTTGTCATGTTTGCTTTTAAGAAAATGCTTCAATGTCTTCTAAAAAACATTCTTTCCATAAGAGTCTCAATGCTTCAGAAACTTGCTTTTCTTTAACGCTGTCATCCTCGATGTTGAAAATTTCCATGCTGATGATGTTGTTACATACGTTCAATTTAAAAGAGTTGCGGAACAGAATCAAGAGAAAATGTATGCATTACAGTTTTTGTTTGCCAGTTTCTTTGAAGTGATTACTTTATGAGGTAGCAATCGCCATTTCCTGTGTGGTTTGTTCTTTCCCAGTGATTAGTGTTTTTCCTAGTGATTTTTGATATTAGCAAGTCGATGAAAGCTTTCGTGCATATGAGGATGTTATACAGAAAAGTGAAAATCAGTAGCGGAATCAATCGGTTGGCTCTTGTTCTACCATCCAAATATGCGCCGGCGCCTACCTCAAAAAATGGCGCGAAATTTCCGCCCAAGCTATAAAGTGCGATTGGCATAAGCGCCCATTGCACGCTAAGTCCTTGGGAACATTTAACGAAGAAAAGCGGAATTCCTATGACCCACGAAAGCAAAACCCAAACTGGCATGAAATAAACATTCAACAAAAGTAAACCATCAATCTTCTCTCTAACCCTTAATTTATCGCTTCTTAACACGCTAAGCCAATGTTTGAAAAAACACTGCATGTGCCCCTTTGCCCATCTATACCTCTGCTTCCAGTAATCACGCCAGTTTTCAACTGCTTCTTCGTAACATTCAGCGTCATTCACATAGTAAACTTTGTAGCCGGAAAGATAAGCGCAAAAAGTCAAATCTGTGTCTTCAGCTAAGACGGATTCGTCCCACCCGCCTAAACGTTCTAAGAGGCTACGGCGGAAACCGCCTACTGTGCCTCCGAATTGTGGTATTAGTCCAAGGTTGTGGCGGGCTTGTTGGTCTATGCGGTATCCACCTATTCTTTCTAAAGCCACGAGTCTTGTTACCAGATTTTGGGGCTCGTTCAACACTGTGACTCTGCCTTGCACTGCTCCAACTTTTGGGTCAGAGAAAACGCTTGCAAGTTTTTCTATGATGTCTCTTTGTGGATAGTAGTCTGCATCGAAGCAAAGTACAATTTCGTTTTTTGCATGCTTAAGCCCAACGTTTAGAGCTGACGGTTTTCCACGTCCTCCTTCCTCTTTTTTTCGATGTATAACTTCAATGTAGCTATAGGCTTTTGAGTAATCATCCGCTATTCTTCCAGTTTTGTCTGCTGAGGCATCATCAATAACTATTACTTGCATCTTATCTTTTGGATAGGTTAGTTCAGTTACTCTCTGAAGTAGCCTTCCAATCACTTTTTCTTCATTGCGTGCAGGGATTAGAATCGACACGCTAGGCTGGTGCGCGATGTTTTCTATAGTAGTGGAGTTTCTTGGTTTTTGAGCACTCTTGAGAACTGCAAAGGTGAAAATATAATGTCGAATAAGGTAAGTTACCATTATAGCTGCCAACAGAAGAAAAAATGAGTCTACAATTGCGATTATCAAAGTTTAAACCTCTTGCTTAGAAGTGCTTAGAAACGTCAAGCTCATTGACCAAAATGAAACCATCCATAACGCGTTCAAAAAAGGATTCAAAATGATGTATAGACTTTTAAGGAAATCACCAAAGCAAAAAGCAGAGACTGTGACGAGTAAAAAGAAAATATAGTTCCAGACGAAGCAAATGACATTACCGATTGCAAGAATACAAAATTTTCTTTCCAATGTCCCAGATAATGGAAAAATCAGGGAGACAAAAAGAAAATTGAATATCGCCAAGGTAAAAGCAGATTCGGCATTAATGCACGAAGAAAAGAAAAATAGACAAGAAACTATTGCACTTGCTAAAATTCCGAAGACAACGTGATTTAGCCTCAATTTGCTTTCGCTCATCCTTACTCACTTTTGCACGGGCAAATTGAAAGTTAATTATAGAAAAATAATCTAGAAGATAATTCTAGAACCTTTTTAAAATTTGCGCAAAAACCCGCCAACCAGAAAATAATAGGACAAAACCTTTGCTTTTACCTACGACAAAAATGGAGTATCAGAAACTCTTGTTGTTCTCTAATTGCCAGAGATTGTCAATTACCATACACAAGACTTCAAACACTTCATCCGCATCCAGGTGTTCAGTATCCAAAATTACATGGAAAGGACGAAAATCGTCTCCAAGTTTAAAACCATAAAGCTTTTCATAAATAGCCTTTGTACCTCTCTCTTTAATTCGCAACGCCTTTAAGGCTTCCTTAACACTTATCTGGTCTCTTTTCGCTATTCTTTCCGCGCGCTTTTCAGGAGAAGCCTCTAACCATATTTTAAAACCTTTCTTAACAAGCCAAGGCATCGTCCAACTATCCAAAATTACATTCCCTTGTTTTGCTAGTTCCAAAAGTTTCTCGTCAACCGCCTTGTCAAACTTCAAATTTTTCTCTCTTCTTTCTAAAAAGCGCAATCCCTCTCTACTTTCCCACCAACCATGTTTCAAAATTCGGTAGCCTTCTTCCTCTGCAAGAATTTTTAGTGCGTCCCCGCCAGAATAATATTTTAGTCCATATTTTTCAGCAAGCTTTTTTGCTAATGTGCTTTTTCCGCTTCCAGCCATTCCGCTAATGCAAAGAACTATGGATTTCCCGCTTTTCTTCTTTAGTTTTTTGTTTGCGGTCATTGTTATTCTCCAGAAATTGTGTTAGACAGTTCTTGCAAATTGTCTTATAGCCTTTTTTACACAGTTAGCGCATACTTGTCCGCCGTAGAACCGCCAGATTCTTCTTTTGCTTCTGTTAAGTTTTCTTATTTCCACAGTTGTCATCCGTGATATTCCATCTAAAGGTCGGCTACATATAAAGCATAATGCTACAGAAGGAACCCTCTTTTTGTAGTGAATTCTACTTTTACCACCAGGTAACGTCACCTTGAATTGCTTTTCGCCTCTCGTACGCAAATGAGGTTGAGGCATAACTCGTCACTCTCTATTCTATAGGCATGATGCCTAGAACACGCGAAAAAATAGTTCCAAAAGCAAAGGAACATATAAAGTACCACCAAAACAGATCTATCTTACCAATGCCGGGGATTATTGCGATGGCATTACCAGCATATGCCGGACCTAGCACGAACAACCAAATGAAGATGTAAGAGAATGAAAGAAGAAAAAGGATCAGCTGAGGTCTGGCCATTTTTTTCTGCATGCTAAGGATTTCTGATTCTTTCTTTTTCAATTTCTCAAGTAATTTCTTATCCTTTGTTCGGAATGCTTGCGTGCTCAAAGCACGATGCTCCGCTATTTCTTTCTGCATCATTCGATATTGTTCCCAACCAACAAGTTTGGCTATGAGAAGACGGTTAACGGATGAGCTGAGAAGTGAAATGGTTACACAAACAAACATAATTATTATTGTGGCTCCAGGCGCTTCCGGCATCAACAACCACTCAATGAAGTTCATCCGTCACCCTCCACATTCATTAGATTCCGCAGTCACTTCTTTTGTTCGTCTTTTTCGTTAATAACTATTTTTATCAAATCGCTTAAAAGAAACATTAGAGTCATCATGCCACTAGCCGATTTATTCACCAAAGATTCGTCTAAAGGCAGGATACATTTCTGAAGCTCTTTCCTGCATCAATATTTCATAATACTGGTAGATTATGCCCACTGAAAGCAGAATACCCATTCCAGAACCAAAAACTCCAAAGAAGTCTGTAATGCCGGCGATTAATCCTACAATTATTCCACCCAGAACAGTTACTGTTGGAATATAGCGCTTAAGAATAGACTCTACAGCTTTTCCCGAGCGTCTGTATCCAGGAATCTGCATGCCCGCATCAACAAGCTGCTTAGACACAGTGGATGGCCCTAACCCGCCAACTTCAAGCCACGTAAGCGAGAAGATAATACAAAAAGCAACAAGAATCCCAAGATACCCCATAGCCCTGAGGGGGTCTGCCATGACTTGATCTAAACTGCGAGGCGCAGTAACATAATATACAAGACCGCCGGATGGTTGAGGTCTGCCATTTGCATCTCTAGTAAACGTTCCCAAGAGATTAATCACGGGGTTGAGGTTGTACGGATTAAGCATGCTATAAAAGATCTGCGAAAACAGATATATGTTTGCGAAAAGGGCGGATGCAAAAATTACTGGAAGGTTAGATACGTAGAGCAGTTTTATTGGATATCGGCTACGGAAGCCACGATAGCCAGCGTACGATAAAGGAAGCTCAACTCTTACTCCTTCCATATAAATTATGACTAGAAAAGCCGCAATTGTAGCTATGAAACCGATTATGGAGGGATTTCCTCCCCTAATTAAGAGACCTTCTACTGATTGTCCGCTTGCCAAAGTTTGTGTGAGGGCTACGAAGAAACCGCGAGCACCAAATTGGTCAAATTGTGTTAACGCAAAGCTGTCCCAGAATATTTGCTGGGCCACCCCGGCCATTATGAAAAGGCTTATTCCGCTGCCGAATCCCCAGCCTTTTTGTAGAAGCTCATCTAAAAGTAGAACAATTATTCCTGCTGCTATAAGCTGCAGAAAAACTACTATAGCCACGGGTCCTTCCAAATGACCATACATTCCACCAATTATATATGCGGAAGCTTGAACGCCCGTAAGAACAATAGAAAACACTTTGCTGGCCGTGGTAAACAAGCCTCTGTCTTCTGGATTTGACATGTCACATTCTATCATGGCAGAGCCTACTAGAAGTTGCAATATCAAACCCGCCGTGACTATGGGACCTATACCGAGCTCCATAAGAGTACCACTATGAGAAGCAAAGATTACACGGAGAGCTGCAAGTTCTGGTGCTTGTCCAGAGGGAATACCATACAATGGAATTTCGGACATGACTAGGTATACTATTAGAACAAGCGCTGTCCAGAAAAGTTTCTCATTAAAACGCACCTTTCGCTCCGGGGCCTTAATTTCTGGAATAATCCTTGCAATTGGTTTAAAAAGGTTTAGAAATCTGCCCGCCATGTACTAACAACTACTCCTGTAGCTCTACAGCCTCCATTTGAACCTCTCCGCCTGCTTTCTTTATTTTTTCTGCGGCAGATTTGGAGCAAGATGATACTTTAATAATGAGTGGCTTTGTGACTTTGCCGGTGCCGAGAAGTTTAGTGTAGCCTAGTTTTTCTAAATCTATCAAAATTTTGTCTTTTTCTTTACCAATAGAGATTCTCTCAGCTATTTCGTCGAGTTTTCCAACGTTTATTATACTTCCTTTTTGTCTGAGACTCTTAGGAGAAGTGAACCCTTTTTTCTCGAAATAGTCTGGTTCGTATCGTATAACATATGACCAACCATGTTTGTGTCGTCCAGCTTTGCGGTAGCCTTTAGACCCAGATTTTCTATGTTGTCCTACTCTGCCGTAGCCTTGAGTTCTGGAACCGCGTTTTTTCCTGATTTTCCTGAGTTTATGCGGCATTTTCTTTAACCAGCCAGCTTGTCTATGGTTTTTTCTTCAACATCTTTCTTCAGTCGTATTTCGAGCACGCCGTTCTTATATTTCGTGTGTATTTTGTTTGGAATCACTCTTTTAGGAAGATTTAAACTTTTATAGTATTTGCGTTCTGGACTTTCTGCGGATAAGGTTAATTTTTGGTTTTTCACGTGAATTTTCAAGTTTTCTTTGTTGAATCCTGTGAATTCGGTGATGACGATTATTTCGTCGTTTTCTTCAAGGATGTCTATGAGAGGTTTAGGTTCTCTCCATGTTCTTTCCATGTGCACCTTAGGTATTCGAAATGTGTAGAGATGAGCTTGTCTTTTAACCTCCAAGTTTCTAATTGGAAGTAGTTGACGGGGTTTCTTGCTTCTGGTTTGATTTGCATTTTTAAGAATGTCCAGCCATTTTGAATGTTTTTTGCTTCTTCGCCATTTCGCGCTCAATCTCACTTTCTCCTCAACGGAACGCATCCCAAAAGTAGCTCTAAAGTATCTATAAAATGTATCGCAAAAGGCTTATATCATTCTCTTTATCAGTTCGTTGATTTTTTCTCCGCGGTAGCCTAGCTCGCCACTTACCCCATAGCTTCTTTTTATTTTTCCTTTGAAGCCCTTCGTTGGTGGGTGCAGCTTAAATACTGGTTGTATATTTTGCAGCTTCCAATATTCAACGCGACAATCGAAAACTGCTTCTGCAAGTCCTTCAAGAGACTTGTAACCAGTCTTTTTCGCATATTCATCCGTTAGTTTTTTGTTTCCGAGAAGCTTTCCTTTCTCTTTCATCAGCATGTTCACAGTTTCTTGTGTGGCTTCGCCCCATGTTATGAAGTTTTGCGCGGTGGTGAGCATTCCGAGAAAGGATGGGCGGTCATCAATTAAAACTGCATAATTATTTCTTGTTAAGTGCAACATTTGAAGGGTTTCCCTAACTTCTCGTGGTGCACTGATTGTTCCGCGAATTCTCACAGCTACGATGCATTTTTGTCCATTTTTTTCTTCCACCACTTATTTCACCCAATCCATCGGAGTTATTAGGCTGTAAGTTTTCTTCAATGCATCAAAAACAGCATAGGCAAAAGAGGGAATAGTTCTTGTTGCACCGTAACTTCTGGTCCAACAGTCTTTTATTCCCGCTAGACTGAGAACTGTTTTCGCAACTTCACTTGCCACTAGTCCTAAGCCTCGAGGACCAGGAACAATAACTATGGTTACTGCTCCAGTTTTTCCTTTAACCTGAAAAGGTATTGAATGCGGTTTTCCACATCCGCATTCCCAGCTTCCACATCCTCTCCTAACTGGAACGAGGTTTAAGCGAGCTTGAGATGCGGCTTTTTCTATGGCAGTTCGAACTTGGCTTGCTTTTCCAGAGCCTAAACCTATGTAGCCATCTCTGTTTCCAACGGCGACTATGGCTTTAAATCTTGATTTTTCACCAGCGTCTGTTTGTTTTTGAACTAGGTTTATGTTGATGACTTCTTCTTGCAAGTCTGGAAGTAATGCATCTACAATTTGTGGCTCGCGGATTTGTAAGCCGCCCATAAAAACTTCTTCGATGGACGCTATTCTGCCTTCTTGAATCATTTTTCCAAGGCGAGTTTTAGGAACCCATTGTTCAAGATTTCCTGACTGATGCCTTTCTCTTTGTCGTTGTGTCAAGTCTTTTTACCTCCGCTTTTAAACGCGGCAATTATGTCCGCTTTAACTTTCGCAAAATGTTCAGGAAGTTTTTCGGGTGAAAGTTTATGTTCCAGATATTTTGAGAATTTAGCTTGGTAAATTTCTGAGTTGGATGTTAAACTTTCTGCGTATTCTGCAATGTGTGCGCCTTTTAATCTTTTGT
The DNA here is from genome assembly GCA_019685655.1 of Candidatus Bathyarchaeota archaeon A05DMB-5. NCBI lineage: Archaea > Thermoproteati > Candidatus Bathyarchaeota > Candidatus Bathyarchaeota archaeon A05DMB-5. Next base: position 158,734 of record JABFQP010000002.1, read on the forward strand.
CGTCTGGCAATTTTTCTTCCTCGTGGGGAATGGTTATTCCAGCGTCTAGAGCTCCTTTTAGAACAGCGAAAATTCTTGCGCCCTTAGAAGGCGTGTGCAGTCCTATGTCTAAAATTGTCTCTTCTATGCCTTGTGCTTTGGCTTTCAGTCCGCAGAGAAGTCCGGTTAGATAAGCTGCGGGCAGATTTCCTCTCGGAGCTGCCCACCCGTAGTTTTTGGTTAGTTCCCTACTGTGGGCTGAAACTAGAACTTCATCACCCTTAGGTTTAGCTACGATTATCTGCGCAACCATATTTTGGAGAGCGCCACGGGCGACCAGCCGAGGCTTTCCAGAAAGGATTAGAGCTTTTCTTGTTTTGTATTCCGTTTTTCCTTCTCTTCTTCGTCTAAATGGAACGCAATAGCGTGAGTTTTTAGCCATTAACGTTTCCTCCAAAGTTCTTGCGCTTTTAGATAGCGTTCTAACTCAGCAGCTGACTCAAATCTTCCGCTGCTTGCCATTCTGTAGAGTTTTCGATAGGTATCTTCAGTGATGATCTTTTTCTCCTTTAATTCACGAAGTCTTTTTCTCAAAGCCCTAATCTTGTTCATCCAAGCTTCTTTTCTTGAGATTTTAGCGTATGCCGAGCCCGTAGTGCTGCCTGGTCCACGGCGTCGTCCCTTCTTTTTCTTTTCATGCAGAACTCGTGCTCTTGCACGGCTTACACCTTTTTCTGGAAGAGGTTGGATAACTCCTTCGTGGACTAGTTTTCGAATTTCTTCGCGTGTTATTGCAGCTTCCACATCGTCTATTCTTTCAGGGTCTATCCAGACGCGGTTTTGTCCAATTTTCAGTATTTGAGCAGCTAGACGCCGTTGACTTTTGAGACTCATTGTTTTTCTACCGTCCTTTTGCTTTTACGCGTTTTTTCTCGCTTGCGCTTCGGCTTCTCAGCCTTTTTCTTTTCTTCAGCTTCTTTCTCTTCCTCAAGAGCCTCCTCTTTTTCCATTTCTTCCTTTTCTTCCGCTTCTTCTGTCATTTTTTCCTCTTTAACTTCTTCTTTGGCTTCTTTAAGGTTCAAAATTGTTATCTTCTTTTTTCTTGCTTCAACAAGAATTCTTGCGCGTTTTCTTTTACCCACCGTGTGCGCAATCCTAATGGCTTGCATTTTTGGGTCGATTTCTTTAAGATCTTCTGTATTGTAAACTAGGACTTCCTTGTAGCCGGAGGGATGAAGTCCCCGTGCCGCTTTTGGTCCTCTATATCCAACGTTTACAGTTGCTGGCCACCCTTTGACTTTTTTCCGCATTTTGTTATCAATGCCTTTTGGTTTGCGCCAGTTTTTCTTTAGGCGTATGTAACGCCAACTTTCTTGTCTTACAAAGGCAGGCTTCTTCTTTTTTATGCGTTCTCTAAGTTTCAAGGTTTTTTCTGATGCCGCCATTTTTACATTCCCTCGCTTCGTTCATACACGTATATGCCATCTAAGAAAACTCGTGGGTCTTTCCTTTTCACTTTGGTTGCTTGTTCTATGTTTGCTGCTGTTTGGCTTACGTCTTCAAGGTTTATACCTTGAACAATTATGTCTTCACTTTGAACTTTAACTTGAGCGCCGCCAACAATTTTGACTTTTCTCGAGCCTCTTTCTCCCGTGAAATTCTCGATTAGTACGGTTTTTCCTTGAACTTTGACTGATATAGGAAAGTGCGAGAAAACTATTTTGAGCTTGTATGTGAAGCCTTTTCTAACCCCAGTTATCATGTTTTGAATGTGCGAGTAAACGGTGCCTACAAGGGCTGTTTCCTTTTTGCGTGGCCATTTAGCCCAAACGCGGATGGTTTTGCCATCCAGTTCAATTGATATTGGTGCATGTGAAAAGTCAGAGGTTAATGTTCCTTTTGCACCCTTGAGTGTGACCTTCCTACCTTCCACTGTAGCTTCCACGTCATCCGGAATTTGAATAGTTCTTGAGACTTCGACCATCCGCATTTCAAGACACCTTTCTTCTAATACACAAAAGCTACCAGTTTGCCTCCCAAGCGTTTTTCCTTTGCTTCTGTATGAGAAAGAACACCTTTAGGTGTTGACACTATCAATATGCCAACGCCCCTAGAAGGAAGGAACTTTTTCTCCCATTCTTCAAACTCTTCCACTTTAACTGAGAAGCGTGGTTTGATAGCGCCGCACTTGTTTATTCTTCCCAAAAGCTGAACCTTAAACTTCCCAGCGCGGCCGTCATCTATAAATTCGAATTCCCCAATGTAACCATTTAATTGTATAATTCTTAAAATTCGACCCAAGAGTTTAGACGCTGGACTAATTACACATTCGCGCTTATTACGCATCTCGTTGTTTATGATTGTTACCAAACCATTAGCCACTGTGTCCATCGTGTTTTTCCTCATCACTCATATTTTTTAAATCCAAGTTTTTTGGCTACTTCTCTAAAACAATGCCGACACAAATATAAATTGTAACGTCGAATAACCGGTCCGTAAGATCCACATCTACTGCAAGGTCTTGCTCCTTTCCCATATTTTCTTTCTTTCTTCGGTTTCTGCTTACCCATTTAATTTCCTCACCTAGACGATTTCAACTCCTAAAGTTTCTTTAACAAACATCATGGCCTCTTCTGGTTTTAAAATGTGTTTTGAACCAATTTTCGACTTTTCTCTGCGCCGATTTTTGACGCGGTATCCGGGGCGAATGAGAGAAACACAAACATCCATGCCGTATATGCCTATGTCTGGGTCATATCTTACGCCGGGAATTTCGATGTGTTCTTTTATGCCGAAGGAAAAGTTGCCATACTGGTCAAAGCATCCTTTGGAGAGTTTGTTATCGATTACTGGTAGAACTTTCTTCAAAAATTCTATTGCTTTTTGTTTTCTGAGGGTCACGATGCACGCTATGGGTTCTCCTTTTCGAATGCCAAAATCTCTTACGGTTTTCTTGGCTTTTCTTTTGCAAGGAGTCTGACCTGTTAATTCTTTCAGAACTTTCGTGGCTTTTTCCAATGGCTCGCCAGACTTGCCAACACTGATGTTAACGACAACTTTCTCTATTTTCGGCTTAAGAGAAGGATGCTCAATCCATGCTTTGCGAATTTCGTCCTCAGACAATTTTAGGTTGCCTCCGGTAATGATATGAGCGACTGAGCCTCGCCTATTGCAAAAACGAAATCCAAAATTGTCTGATATCGATTGCCCTTCTCATCTTCAATTATTACGAGAGCGTTCTTACGTTTTTTACCTTTCACTTTTTCGATTTCAACTATTTTACCGTATTTTCCAATGTTTTTTCCGCCTGTTATTATGGCTAGAACGTTTTCTTTCAGTTTTACATGCTCAAGAATTTGTCTTTCTGGAAAACCTATCTTTAGTGTGCCGAAGGTTTCGTAAACGTCTTCTTGTGGGTTTTTAGGGTCAGCAACTTTAACGAGAACGTTTGAGCCATCATGAAGATTAATTTGCACGTGCCCATTTTTAACAACGGTTTTGTTTTCTATCCTGCATAGTTTGAAGTTTGCTTCATCCTTACTGATTGGGTGAAGAATCAAACCTTTTCTTGAAGGCAAAACACGAAAGTACTTTTCAGCGTCTGGTAAAGAAATAACATCCATCAAACCAGCTGGGAAGTCGTCTTCACGCCTAACTTTTCCATCAACAAGCATTTTTCCTTGCGAAACTATTGTTTTAGCCTCTTTCCTAGTCTCTGCGAGACCTAGAATGTCACGGAGAACCACGGTCAAAGGCACACATTTGTCAAGCGAATGCGGTCCAGGCGACGGTTTTACAACCCACACTTTCTCTTTTTTATGGATTGGCCAAAATCCCGGTGCTGGTTTGCGTTTTAGTCCTGTTGAGCCTCCTTTTCTTCCCAAGCTATTTTCCTCCTTCAGTTTTTTCTGTTGTTTTACGTTTGGCTCTTGGTTTCTTTGCTTTGGGTTTTTCCTTTTTCTCGGGTTTTTCTGTCTTCTCTTCAGTTTTTTCCTCTTTTGCTTTCTCAGCTACCTTTTTCTTTCTTCTTGGCGGTTTCTTTTCTGGCGGTTTTTCTTCGATGACCTTTTCCTTTACTTCGGCGACTTTTTTCGGAGGTTTTTCCACTACTTCTTCAATTTTTTCGCGTGTTGCCCTTTTTCTTTCCAAGATTTTCTTTCGCCATTTGTCGTCGAGACTTAAACGGGTTATCATGACTTTGGAAGGATGTATGGGAACAAATATTGTAGTTCCGTCAACTTTTTCTCTTGTTAAGCCTTCAACGTAAATTCTGTATTTTTTTCGGTCCACGCTGGTTATTTTCCCCTCGAATCCCTTATGGTCTCCACGCATTATGCGGACTGTGTCGCCGCTTCTAACTGGCAAAGTTTTAACTTTTTGTGAAGCTTGTAATTCAGACGATAAAGGCGCAGCGAAAAGTTTGTAGCGTATGTGGGGTGGGGCTTGAAACACCATTTTTCTTTGTTTCGACGGTTTTGTTACTGGCTTTATGGCTTGCATGTTCTTCCCTCTACACTATGATGCTGGCGGCGCTCGCTATTCTTGGCCATCTTTCCGCTGCCTCTTTTGCCACTGGACCGCGAATTTCGGAGCCTTTCATCTCGCCATCGGGCGTTATTATTACTGCCGCGTTGTCTTCGAATTGAACCCAGACGCCGTCGGCTCTGCGGTAGGGTTTTCTTTGTCTAACAATTACTGCTTGAAAGATTTTCTTTCTCATGTCGGGCGTTCCATGTCTAACGGAAACGGTTATTTTGTCGCCGACTGCAGCTGATGGATAACGCCGCAGCCTTCCTTTGTAACCCATAACTTGAACTAATCTTAGGTCTCTGGCTCCGCTGTTGTCAGCACATCTCAATATTGCGGGAGGTTGTAATCCTCTTGAAATTTTGGGTCCATGCCCGAGCATTCCCTTAGCGACTAATGCTCTTTGTTTCGCTTTCGCCGCCATTTTTACTTCTCCTCCATCTTTTCAACCACGACAAACGAGACGGTTTTGCTTATTGGGCGGCACTCAGCTATTACTACTCTATCGCCTTCTTTCACGTCTATGCATGGCGGAGCGTGGGACGGAATGCAACTGTGTCTTCTTTCATATCTTAGAAACTTAGGAACATAATGGAGATATTCACGTTTCACTATGACCGTTTTATCCATTTTTGCGCTAACAACAACGCCGTCTAACACGCGACCTCTAACTGGGAGTTCACCGTGAAAAGGACAATTTCGGTCCTTACAAGTTTTCTTAGGCTTCTTAAAAACTAGCGACATCACCACAGCCTCCTTACATGCTTTTTAAGGCGGTCTTCCGGTCTTCCAGAGAGAATTTTGCCGTCAATCTCCACGATTGCGCCATCGGGAAATTTAAAGTGGAAAACCGCCATGTTCTTAATGACTATTTTCTTTTCGCCTTTATGTAAAATCGTAAAAGTGTTACGTGTCTCATCTACTATTTTTCCAGAAATCCCCAAATACCCCGGATGTGTGCTTTTGGCAACTTTGGCTTCGTTTCCTATAAATTCGCAGCGGATTATGTCAGGCGTTACTTTCATTGTTTCTTTTTCTCCTCTTTCCTTTCTTTGTTAAGTCCGAGTTTTTGCTCGTTTTCTATTGTTAGTATCCGAGCGATTGTTCTGCGTAGTTCTCGGATTCTCGCGGGGTTTTCTATTGTGCCGCCTGCTTTAACCATCGTTTTTAGCCTAACAAGTTCTGTTTTAAGCTCGTCAAGTTTTTCCATTCTTTGCTCGCTGGACATGCCCCTTATCTCTTTGACCCGCAGTATTGGCATTTTACTTTGTTTCCTCCTTTTCTTCACTTGCTTCTTCTTTGCTTTCTTCTTCTGCTGCTGTAGCTTCTGCTGTCGGCTCTTCTGTTTTTTCTTCTGTAGCGGCTTCAATGGTCTCCTCTGGAATCTCTTCTTCGGTTGACGGTGGAGCCTCCTCCACTATTTGGATTTTGTCTGGAAACTTTGCGTCGGGGGGCATTATTCTTACTCTCACGCCGAAAATGCCGGGTTTCAATTGAACGTGAACTTCGGCTTTGCGCATGTATTTCAGTGCTGCGTCTCCAGTCTTGGGTAAGTATCCAGTTCGGAATTTCTCAAATCTTGCTCTTTCGGTTCTTAATTTTCCGCTTATGATTATTTCCGCGCCTAAAGCTCCAGCGTCCATGACTTGGTTTAGAGCCCAGAATCCGGCGCGTCTGAAATGCACGCCTCTTTGTAGGGCGGAAGCCACACGAGAAGCGACAACATAAGCGTTTAATTCTGGAATCTCAATTTCAGAAACAGAAATTTGCGGGTTGGAAATTTTGAATTTTTCTTCCAAAATTGCCGCGAGTTCCCTTATTGTTTCTCCACCACGTCCTATGACCAGCCCAGGACGCATCACATAAATTACTACGTGTGTCCCAAGCGGAGTTTTTGAAATTGTTACTCCGCCGTATCCGGCTCTCTCGAGCTTTTTCTGTAAAAACTCGTCAATTTCTGTTTTCTTTATGGATTCTGTTACAAAATGTTTAACGACTGCCATATTACGTTTCTACCCCTGTTTCTGGTTGTTCTTCTAAAGCTATTTCAATGTGGCATAGAGTTTCAAAGTCCGGCGTTGCTCTTCCAGAAGCGCGTGGCATGTACCGTTTTACTTTAATTCCTGGAAACGCGGATGCATTTATTATGCGTAGTCTGTCGGTGTCTAAACCTTTGTATTCAGCGTTTGCTTCTGCGCCTTCAAGTATTTTTAGCACGTATTTTGCTGCTTTTACTGGGTATTTGCCTGCGTAGGCCTTTGTTAGTCCGTGGTGGTGACCCGCTTTCTTCTTGAATCTTCTGAAGGGGACTGCTTGTTTTTTGGCTATTACGTCCTTAAGGTATTGTTTTGCTTTTGTGAGCATCATTCCTTTGATTGTTCTGCAGATTTCGCGAGCGGATTTATGGGATACTCTAACTTCTCGCCCGCTTGCTTTCGCGGTTTTTTCTGGGTCTAATGCTTCTTCTGTTATTGAGTATCCCCATTTTGGCAATTTGTGTTCTCTCCAACTGTGCAATTGAACAGCTACATGGCGATTTATATGGTTTTCCTTTAACGTAAACGATTTTCAGACTAACTTACGTCTTCTAAAACATGTTTTTTCTTCAAAAATGTTTCCTTTGAATGTTTGCGGGCGATAAAGCGGATGTGCAAGACAAAAGGTTAGTCCTTCCAGAATCTTTTGTTTATCCCATGCAGGAAGTTTTGCTTTTTCTTTTATCGGCATCCACATAAGATATATGCCGAAACTTTGTTCCTTACGCTTTAGTTTGTGCGAAACCTTAATTGAATCAACCGGTCTGAAGCCAAACTTTTCCATTTGCCACTTCATAAACCATGGGCTCCAATGATTTTCTAAGCTTATGGTAGCGAAGCCAGCAGCGCATTTTTCGTTATCCACCATATCTTCAATGAGGACTTTGCCAAAGCTGTGTCCTTTTGCTTTTCGCAGAACCCAGACGCAATTTAATACTATTATGTCATCGCCCATTATGGGATAACCAGACGCTTCTGGCGATGCATACTCTATCTGTCCTACTATTCTATTGTTGAACGTTAAAAGTTTCTTATGGAAACCCTTAGCGATTGCTTTCTCCAAGTATTCATTTCTTGATTTATATTTTCTGAACGGCATCGGCGCCAAGCATCTATAAAGATAGTTTTCGTAGTTTTTGTTTCGGGTGATATCGATAATTTTGGCTTGCAAGAGGTAGCGCCTTTGATGGTATAGAAGGAAGTGCATATTCAATTTTTGGGTTTCGGCTTGTAGAAGAGTAGGATTATTCCAGTTAACGCGAGTGCCACGCCTGCCGCTTGCCATATTTCAAATTTTTCTCCGAGAATTGTTATTGAGAAGGCAGCAGCTGAAAGAGGCTCTATGACGGATAGTATGCTTCCTTTTGCGGATTCAACGTATTTTAAAGCGTAGGAAAAAAGAAGATAGGCTGTGAGAGAGGGAAAAAGTCCGATTATGATTATTAGCGTCCAAAGTTGTGGGGGATAATTGACGATTTGGGATGAAGAAAGGAAGAGTGTTGGGATTAGAGCGATTGCGCCTATTCCGTCGCCATATAGTAGTAGGGTCCAGTTTGTGTAGCGGGTTCGTAATGTTCTGCACATTAAAAAGTATAACGCAAATAATAGGCTTGTAAGTATGCCAAAAGCTAGACCCAAAAGGTTTGTGTTTAACCACGCGACTTCATAAGCCTTAACGACAAGCGCAACGCCCGAGAACGCCAAGACTATCGCAAGTATTACCGTGGAAGTTATTTTTTCTTTTAGGAATATTGATGCGTGGACTGTGACGAAAACGGGATACGTGTAAAACATTACTGCCGCTATCGTCGCGGTTGTCAAGTCGACAGTGTAGAAATAGGCGACTCTCTGAAGAGCCACGGCTAAAACGCCAAATATTATTAGTTGTGGAAGGTCTTTCTTCTCGATTTTGAGAAGACTTCTCCTAAACAAGAGTAGCGCAAGCAGCATTGTTGAAGAGGAAATTACGATTCTCAAGGCAGTTAATGTTATCGGGTCGATTCCATAAGCGAAAGCGAGTTTTCCAAAAATTCCCATAGTTCCCCATATGACTGAAGCAGCGACTATGAGAAGATACCCTTTTGTTTGTTGCATGACTTATTAGAAAGTTTATTCTAACTTTAAAAATTGAATGGTGAAGTTTTAGGCACATTTACGATGTGTTTATGTTCAACTTGTATTGTAAAGTATTCAGAGTTTAAGGCGAGAGTGGAAATTGTTGACGGTTAAGAACGGACATATTACTATGTTACATGGTGCTGGCGGAACAGTCATGCACGACCTAGTCAAGAATTATATTGTGAAGTATTTTGGCGGAGCTAACAATATTGATGTCCCGCTTGAGGCACTTGATGACGCGGCGGTTGTTGGCGACGTGGTTTTGAAAAGCGACTCCCACGCTGTTAAGCCCATATTCTTTCCAGGTGGAGACATCGGACGCCTCGCGGTTTCTGGCACAGTCAACGATATTGCAGTTTTGGGTGCTGAGCCTTACGCGTTAACTTGCGGTTTTGTTCTCGAAGAAGGTTTAGCCTTAAACGATTTTGAGAAAATCCTAGCTAGTATGCAAGAGACATGTAAAGAAGCGGGCGTAAACATTGTGACGGGCGACACTAAGGTCGTTGAAAAGGGAAGTTTAGGCGGTTGCGTAATAAATGTTTCAGGGATTGGTAGAAGAAACAACGCTTTAGAGAAAAATCTCAAAGTTGTTAAGCAATTCAGAAATGATTTTGAAGCGCGGTGGATTCTCGACTCAAACCTTAGAGCTGAAGACAAGTTAATATTGTCTGGAACAATTGGCGACCATGGTTTGGCTGTTTTGTCAGCGCAAGAAGGGCTAAGCTTCGGAAGTGACATAAAATCGGATGTTAAACCCTTAAACCGTTTGATTCAGCGCTTGCTCAGCAATGTCGGCGGTGTCGTAGCCATGAAAGACCCAACGAGAGGCGGATTAGCCGACGCTTTAAACGAGTTCAGCGAAAAATCTCATGTGGGCATACTTGTTCAAGAGGATAAAATTCCAATAAGAGAAGATGTGCGTGCAGCTTGTGAAATGCTTGGGTTGGACCCGCTTGAAATTGGAAACGAAGGAAAAATAATCATAGGGATTGTGAAAGAGAAGGCTGAAGAGATGCTGGAGCTTCTGAAAAAGACTAAGGAAGGGAAAGAAGCGGAAATCATCGGTGAAGCCACAAAAGACTTCAAGGGTGTAGCCATGCAAACAATCGTCGGAGGAAAAAGAATAATCGCTAGACCTGTTGGAGACCCCGTGCCAAGAATATGCTAACTTGCTGATTCAGTAGCCATTTCTCTTGCCCATATTCTGCATGTTCCTTCTATGCTCACCATGCAAGCGCCAACTGGTTTTTGCGGAATACACGCCTTCAGAAATAGCGGACACTCCGTAGGCTTGATTTTGCCGATAATGACAAGATGGCATTTACACCCGCGCTGTATGTCCACGCCATGCTCAACCTTCACGTCATGCTTCAAATGGGCATCGCAAAAAGCATACTCGCTGTTAAACACGCATTTTGAAGAGGGAATCGTGCCAAGTCCACGCCAGTTACCATCCACAACACCAAAAACTTTCTGCATTAACTCTTGCGCTTTCGTGTTGCCTTCCCAAGTCACTGCGCGTGTATATTCATTTTCTAAGCGTGGAGTGCGCTCTTTTAACTGTTTCAGAATCATGTAAACGCCAAACAAAACATCAAGCGGCTCAAAGCCAGCCACAACTGTTGGCATGCCATATTTTTGCGGGAAAACCTCGTAGGATTTCAGTCCAATTATGGTGCTCACGTGACCCGGCGCAATAAACCCGTCCAAGTTTAAGTCTTCCATTTCAGCCAAGAGCTTCATGGCTGGCGGAATTACACGATGAGAAACCAGAAAAGAAAGGTTTTTGGACGGCTTGCCTTGGATTTCCACAGCTGTTGAAGGCGCTGTGGTTTCGAAGCCTACAGCAAAAAACGTGAATTCTCGATTCGGCTCCTTTTCAGCTAATCTTACAGCATCACTGACACTATAAACAACGCGCACATCAGCGCCTTCAGCTTTTGCATCCAAAAGAGACATTTTTGAACCCGGCACACGCAAGACATCACCAAAACACGTGACCGTCACGCCTTTCAGAGCTAGCTGCACGGCTTCGTCAATTTCAGACGCTGGCACTATGCATACTGGACAGCCTGGACCAGCAATAACTTCAACATTTGCCGGTAATAAGCTGCGTATGCCAAAATGTGTAATTGTCCACTCGTGCGTGCCGCAGACATGGCAGATTTTGACTGTTTCCTCTTTTGGTGCGACATCATGAATTTTTTCTGTTACACGTTTCGCAAGCTCTGGGTCGCGGAACCTTAATTTTTCAGTCATTTCAACTCAACTGTCTAGTTTTTCGGCGTTTCTGCTTGGAGAATTTCGTTCCATAGTTGTATTGTTTCTTTTGCTTCTTTTTCGTCTAAAACTTGGATTGCGTAGCCAGCGTGCACCAACACGTAATCGCCCACTTTCGCATTTACAAGCGTCACATTAACTTCTCTCAAAACGCCTTCGCCGAAATCCACTTTGGCTTTGTCCTCTTGAACGCTTATGACTTTTGCTGGAATCGCCAAACACATTAGTTATCAATATTAAACCACAAATAGACCGTAATAAAATGGTTATGGTTTAAACTTGGAAAAATCCACCTACAACTGCTTGACCAAAAGATATACCACCGTCGCCAGGTGGAACAGCCTCGTGAACTAGAAACCGTAAACCAGCAGCTTCCACTGTTTTCTGCATTATTGACGCTAGTATTTCGTTGCACGCTGCTCCGCCGGAAAATCCGACAGTTCTGATGCTGTTATCTTTGGCGTTTTCTATGGCTAGTTCTGCTAATCCTCTGGCTAGGTAGGAGTGCATGGAATAGGCTAAATCTGCTTGGGAATGTTTGTTTCTGTTTTGGAAAATCTCCAGCAGCATTTGTGTCGTGTCCAAGGTGCTGCTCTTTATTACGGGTTTAAGCCTAATTGCGTCTTTACCTTTCAATGCTATAGATTCGAGTTTCATCGCTGGCTCGCCTTCATACGTGCGCGCATAACAAATATCTAAAACCGCCGCTGTGGCGTCGAGAACTCGTCCGCAGCTTGTTGTCTCGATAATATTGTTGTTTTTCTCAAGCTGGTTTAGGATTAGGCGTATTTCGTTTTCGCCATGCGGGAAATGCTGTTTGTTTTGTAAAAGCCAGTTTTCCACGTTCACTTTTTTGTGGAGTATTCCTGCTGCCATTCTTAACGGAAACCGTGTGGCTAAGTCGCCACCGACCAAGGGCTGCTTTTCGAGGTGGGCTACTCGTTTAAAATTAGAAAATTCACGTGTGCAAAGTAGAATTTCGCCGCCCCATGCTTCGCCGTCCGTGCCATACCCATATCCGTCGCAGCAGACGCCAACAATTTCTTCTATGTCATGCTCAATCATTAAGGCGGCAATGTGCGCATAATGATGCTGCACTTGAAACAGTTGCCAACTATTTTCTTCCGCCAAGTCATGGGCAAGCTTTGTTGTTGTAAATTTAGGATGTAAATCGCAAGCAACCGCGTCTACTTTACTGTTTGTTAAGCGGATTAAGTGTTTTGTTGCGTTTTCCAGAAACTCTCGGGTTTCGATGTTTTCTACGTCGCCTATGTGCTGGGAAATGAAGGCTTTGTTTCCAAGCAAAACGCATGCGGTGTTGTTGAGTTCTCCGCCTAAACCTACAACGCAACGTTTCGCCTTTTCCTTCAACATTATCGGTGCAGGGGCATATCCTCTTGAACGCCTCAAAAAAACAATGTTTTTGCCATGCATTCGAACTACTGAATCATCGCATCTGTGGGCTATTTGGCGGTTATGAAAGAGGAAATAATCAGCCGTGCCGCCTAAGGCTTGCAAGGCTTCTTCGTTGTCTTTTATTATGGGTTGGTTTGGGGGGTTGGCGCTTGTCATTACGAAGGCTGGCTCGTTTACCTTGTCAAATAACATGTAATGCAAGCCCGTGTAAGGCAGCATAACGCCGACGTTATGCAATCTGGGAGCGACCAAATCGGAAAGGTAATAGGTGTGGCTTTTATTCAGCAAGACGATTGGACGAGTGTAAGCGGTTAGAAGTGCCGCTTCCTGTTTCCTTACTTCCGCGAAAGTTTTGATGGCTTCCAAGCTTGGCGCCATAATAGCGAAGGGCTTCTGGCTGCGATGCTTGACCCTTCTCAACTTAATCAACGGTTTATCCTTGAGCGTTGAAGTTGCCACGTGAAAGCCGCCATAACCTTTGATTGCCACTATAAAACCTTCAGCAAGAAGCTTGCCAGCCTCTCGAACAGGGTCTTTATGCTCAACTAATTCGCCTTTGTGGGTTGTCAAATACACTTTTGGTCCACATTTTGGGCAAGCCACAGTCTGAGCGTGAAAACGCCTGTTCAGAGGGTCTTTGTATTCTTTTAGGCAGAAACTGCACATTGGAAAGTCTCGCATAGTGGTGTTTTCGCGGTCGTATGGGAGCTTCTCGATTATTGTGAATCTTGGACCGCAGTTCGTGCACGTGATGAAGAAATATTCGTATCTTGGGTCTTTAGGGTCTCTAAGCTCCTTTAGGCAGTCGCCGCATATGGCTATGTCAGGTGGAATAACTGAGCCGGAAAGCTCTGTTTCTTTTGAGCTTTTATGAATTGAGAAGGTGGCATACTCGTTTTTGCCTTTGAGTTCCATGGTTAGGATTTCGTGGATTTGAGCAAGCGGCGGCTTCTTTTCTTTCAAGTCTCTTATGAAGTTTTGGATGTCGCTTTCTTTGCCTTCTAAGAGTATTTCTACTCCGGCATCGCCTCTGTTTTTTACGTAGCCTTTAAGGTTGTTTTTCACTGCAATACGGTAAATGAAGGGTCTGAAGCCTACTCCTTGAATTATGCCGACTATTTTGATTTTTAAGCGCACTGCAGTAGGACTCCTAAATTTAGAAACGATGTGAGTGATTTACATAAGTGTTAAGCTGCTTAAAGCATGCTTGATATGTAGTTTTTAGGTGAGATGTCCGCTGGCGTAGTAAAGGAATGGAAGAGCAAGCAAAATTGTGTTATAGCCCAATTTCGTAAGCGAATATTTCACTTTTAATGGCGGTCCTTCCTCAACTGTTCTTTGGACGCATCTGGTTTGCACCAGAATTTTCAGTTTATCTGATAAGGTGCGTGAGTTGACGCCTAAGATTCTTTTCAGTTCTCCGAAGTTTGCGGCGTTTTTGAGGAAGAGTATGTAGAGGATTTGAAGATTCCACTTCTGCGATAAAAGAGTGAAGCTTTCTTCGAGGCTTTGCATTGTTTCTTTTAAGTCTTCAATGCTTAGCTCTTGCTTTTGGAATATTTGGCGAAGAGTTTCTTCTATGCCTTCGAGGTTTACTTTTAGGCGGGATTCTACGAAGTTGCGGAGTTCGTCGCTTAAGACTACCTTACGGTTCATGCGCGTACACCTAGTGTGTGAAAGTTTACTACAAGATTTATATGGTTTAATTTTTAAATCTGGTGTATAAAAATAATGAACGCTTCATTTAGAGCGTGACAGTTAAATGTCAACCAAGCAAGAAGCAGAAAAATTTGAAACCCATTCAACAAGCATATGTCCAGAATGCCTCAAAAGGATTCCAATGAGAATCTACGAGGAAAACAACATAATCTACTTAGAAAAAACCTGCCCTGAACATGGAAAGTTTGACGACATTTACTGGGGCGACGCTGAACTTTACAAATGGTTCTACGACAAATGGTACAACGAAAAGTATGTGGGCACTGGTTTAGAGAACCCACACACCAAAACAGTTAACGAGTGTCCATTCGACTGCGGAATCTGCCCAAAACACAGAACAGCCACAATTTTAGGCATAATCGACATTACAAACAGGTGCAATCTGGCTTGTCCAGTCTGTTTTGCTTACGCTGGAGCCGCAAATTATGTTTATGAACCTTCTTACGAGCAGATTGTTGACATGATGAAGCTTTTAAGGGCTAATCGCCCATGGGCTTGCAACGCGCTGCAGTTTAGCGGTGGTGAACCAACAGTTAGGAACGATTTGCCAGATTTGATTAGGGAAGCAAAAAAGGCGGGAATAAGCCATGTTGAGGTTAACACTAACGGGTTGCGCATTGCCGCAGATGTTGATTACTTCAAGAAGTTGTTAGACGCTGGGTTAAGCACGCTTTACTTGCAGTTTGACGGCTTAAGAGAAGAAATTTACAAGAAGACACGTGCAAGAGCAGACCTTGTTCCAGTCAAACAGAAAGTTATAGAGAACGCGAGAACGCTTGGGTTGGATTCGGTTGTTTTGGTTGTCACCTTGGCAAAGGGCGTTAACGACAAGGATTTAGGCGCTATAGTAGATTACACAATTAAAAACCATGATGTTGTACGGTGCATTAACATTCAGCCGATTTCAATGGCTGGCAGAGCCAGAAAAGACGAGCTTAGAAAGATGCGCATCACAATACCGGACACCATGAAACTGATTGAGGAGCAGACTAACGGCGTTGTTTCGCGCTGGGATTGGCGACCAGTTAACTGGCCTGTTCCAGTCTCCAAAGGCATGGGTGCAATAAAAGGTAAGGTTTATCCGGAGTTTACGATGCATCCCATGTGCGGTGCGGCGACTTTTCTTGTTGTTGAAAAGGATGGTTCTTTCAAACCTGTAATGGATTACGTGGATGTTGACAAGTTCGCTGACGTGTTCTGGAGCGTTTACTATTCTGGTGTTAAAGGCAAAAAGACAATTGCAAAGATGAAGATGCTGAAGCTTTTGCCCATGGCCAAATCAAGTCTCGTTGGCAGATTAATCAGAGACGTGATAACAAAGGGAAGCTACGAGGCTTTAGGCGATTTCATGCGCAGAATAGTTATGATAGGAATAATGCACTTCCAAGACGTTTGGAATTTTGATTTAGACCGTGTTCAGAAATGCGCAATTCATTATGCCACGCCAGACGGCAAGATACGCTCATTCTGCACCTACAACAGCATACATAGACCCAACGTGGAAAAACAATTCGCAATACCAATCAGCGAATGGACAAAGAAAACAGGCAAAAAAATCAACGAATCAGCATAAAAAAGAAAGAACGCTAGGTTTTTGCTAGTTTTTGTTTTTCTTCTTCTTGTAGCACTCTTCTGAGAACCTTGCCCACTAACGTCATCGGCAGTTCTGTTCGAAACTCCACTTCTCTTATCGCCTTGTAAGGCGCCACTTTTTCGTTCACAAAATCCATAATCTCCTTTTCCGTCGCTGTTTTTCCCTCTTTTAGCACAATGAAAGCTTTTGGAATTTCGCCTGCAACGGGGTCTGGTTTACCTATCACTCCGCACAGTTTCACGGCTGGATGCTCATAAAGCACATCTTCAAGCTCTCTTGGATAAACGCTGTATCCCTTGTATTTGATAAGGTCCTTTTTTCTGTCAGTAATGTAGAAGTAGCCATCCTCATCTATCTTACCAATGTCACCAGTGTAAAGCCACCCGTTGCGAAGAACTTCAGCGGTTTCTTCGGGCATTTTCCAGTAGCCCTTCATCACCTGCGGACCCTTAACCACCAACTCGCCAATCTCGCCAGGCGCAAGCTCTTTCTCTCCAGTTTCCAAATCCATAATCTTCGCGTCCGTGTCAGGCCAAGGAATGCCAATAGAGCCTATCTTCACGGTTTTCATCGACTTGTCAAGCGGGTTACAGTGTGTGACTGGTGACGATTCAGTCAAGCCATAGCCTTCAACCAAGACGCCGCCAGTCACTTCCATAAACTTCTTTTGAACTTCAGGCGGAAGCGGAGCCGAACCAGAAATGCAGAAACGCACAGAAGTGCAGTCATATTTCTTCAGGTCCGGATGAGCCAAAAGCATAGCGTACATTGTTGGCGCACCACAGAACACTGTAACTCGGTAATTTTGAATAGCCTTGAAAGTGCTTACTGGGTCGAATCGCGGAAGCAAAACGATTCTTCCAGCCAAGTGAATTGGCGCGTTCATGCCAGTTGTCATGCCGTAAATGTGAAAGAGCGGCAATACGGCAAGAAAAGTTTCTTCAGCCTCGTCGCCTTGAAGCCACTCGGCACACATGAGAGCGTTCGAAACCAAATTCATATGTGTCAACATCGCGCCTTTCGAAGTGCCCGTTGTGCCGCCAGTGTATTGAAGCGCCACCAAATCCTCTTTCGGGTTAATCTCCACACTCGGCGGTTTCGCTTCATACTTGTTTATTAGTTCTGTGAAGAAGTAAACGTTGGGTTTGCGCTCAACTTTTTGCTGCGGAATCTTCTTGAGCAAACTGCCTAACACTGCTGTAGCCTTAGGCATGTAATCCTTTAAACCCGTCACAATAACATGCTTCAGTTTGGTTTTGCTCCAAACCTTTTCTATAATCGGATAAAGCAAGTCCAAAACAACTATGGTTTCGGCTTCTGAATCGTTCAGTTGATGCTCCACTTCACGCTCTTTATACAGCGGGCTTATCGCAGTCGCAATTGCACCAATCTTAATCGCACCATAATAGGCAATTATGAACTGAGGAACATTCGGCAAGAAAATAGCCACTTTGTCACTTTTTTTCACGCCTAAACTGTCAAGGGCTGTCGCAAACTTGTCGGTCAACAAGTCCAATTCTTTGTAGGTAATTTCTCTATGAAAATAAACCAGCGCAGTTTTGAAAGGATACTTTTCTGCGGTTTTTCGCAAAAACTCGAAAAGCGGAATCTCGGGATAATCTATGTGTTTGCGGACTTTTTCCGGCCAGAATTTGAACCATGGTTTTTCCAATTTTTCCGGCTCTTCTACCTTCTTAACTTTTTTTCTAGGCATAAATAACCCTATTTTTTAATATAAACGAAATAAGGAAGTAATAACATTTTTCACGGATGACCTTGCAGTGAAAACCGAAACAGTTTGGATAGAATGCGCTGATGCGAAGCTTTACGGCAAACTTTACATTCCAAACGCTGTGCCCGCACCAGCCGTGCTTATCTGCCACGGACTCAACGCTCAAGGCTCGAATGGTCTAAGACTTTATGCCCGATTGGCTGAAAATGCCTGCAAAGAAGGGTTCGTGGCTTTACTTTTTGATTTTCGCGGAGTTGGAAAGAGCACTGGAAAATTTGATTACGGCATCGGCGAACAACAAGACGTTAAATGCGCATTAAACTATTTGGCTTCGAGACCAGAAGTCGCTCCGAACAAGATTTTTGTTGTTGGACACAGTTTAGGCGGTGCCGTTTCACTTTGTGCCTTGCAAAATGAGACCCGAGTTAAGGGACTCGTGTTGTGGTCAACGCCGAAAAATCACAACTACAACGTTAGAAAATTCATAAGGCGAACAAGAGGAACACTGGGTTTGTACGCTTTTTTGGCATTTTCGCGAATAGATAAGGTTTTAGACATTTCAAGATTGCTTAATTTGGAAGTTTATGGAGTTAAGCTGCGTCCACGGGATGTTCGAGAAAAACTTATGAAATTGAATGAGTGCGAAGCCGCCTCAAAACTTCGTAATATTCCGTTGCTCGTGGTAATAGGCGAAAAAGACAACATTGTAGGCGTGGATGAAGCAGAAGAAATCTACCGCTCAGCCAACGAACCAAAAAGCCTACTGACAATAAACGGTGCAGACCACATTTACAAAGGAAAAGAACAAGAGCTAATTGCTAAAACCGTTGATTGGATAAAAAAAGTTGGGCAGTAAAAAAGGGATTTATTGTGTTTCAGGTGGGACAAACTCGTATGTTGGGTTTCTTTCCTGCGAAGTTTTCGCGACAAGTTTGACTTTCATTCCAACCTTGATTTGCGACAGCTTAAACCCAGTGAGCCACGCAAGCACTTGGACGCCTTCTTTCAACTTTCCAATAGCCACAGTGTAAGGCTTGTATTCGCAGAAAGAAGTGGGTCTAAAAACTACATGCGTGAACGTTTCGATTTCAGCTTCGCTACTCAGCTCAATCCAGTCCATCTCAGAACATAAGCACTCTGAACAATCGGCAGAAGGCGGAAAATATAACCGTCCACACTTGTGGCATTTGGTTGCGTAGATTTTTCCTTCTTTCAAGCCTTCCCAAAACTTCAAAGTCTTACTTATGGGTATGTCTTGCACAATTTTAATTTCTCTCGATTTTATCGAAGGCATAGACGCCATACGATTCATCTCCTCAAAATTGTCACATAACAATAATGTCCCGTTCCGCCTACATTGTGGGCCAAAGCAACATAATTCTTCAATGGCACTTGTCTTGACTTTTCAGTGGCTTCTTCTCTAAGCTGTTTTGTTATCTCGTAAATCATTGAGCAGCCGGTCGTGCCGATTGGGTGTCCCTTGGCTTTTAAGCCTCCGTCAACGTTCACTGGGATTTTTCCGCCTATCTCTGTTTGTCCTTCACGGATTAGCTTGGCGCCTTCGCCTTTAGCGCATAATCCAATGTCCTCGTAGGCGAGTATTTCAGCTATTGTGAAGCAGTCGTGAACTTCCGCTACGTCAATTTGGTTTGGCGTTACTTTTGCGATTTTGTATGCCATTTGCGACGCTAAAACGCTGGCTTCGAGTCCCACGTAATCTCTCCTTTTGCTCATGTTCGCCGTTCCAGAAGCGTATCCTATGCCGGCAACCCAAACTGGCGTGTCAACTTTCAGCTCCTTAACTTTTTCTTCAGACGCAACAATAACAGAAGCAGAACCGTCCGTCATGGGACAACAATCAAAAAGTTTCAAAGGCGACGCTATAACCATAGAAGAGAGCACATCATCAACTGCTATTTTGTTTTGCAGGTGCGCAATCGGGTTCATCGTCGCGTATTTATGGTTCTTGACAGCTACTAACGCCAAATCTTCCTCGGTTGTGCCATACTTAGCCATGTGCGCATTTGCATACAACGCATAATACGCTGGAAATGTCAACCCAAAATTGTGAAACTCCCAAAGGTAATAGCCAGCCCTCCCAATCCACTCCATAGCCGTCGGAGAATCAATCTCCCTCATTTTCTCAACTCCAAGAGCCATGGCAATTTCAGCTTGTCCACTTGCTACCGCTGCATAAGCGGTGAAAAACGCGGCGCTGCCACTTGCGCATGCTGCTTCGCAACGGGTTAAGCCAGCCTTTGTTAACCCACAATATTCGGCGGAAACGACCGCTGGAAGAAGCTCTTCATACCATGCTCCTGCGCCTGTGGAGCCTAAAGCGACGAATTCTATGTCTTTTGCTGTTATGCCCGCATCTTCAAGTGAGGGCTTAACGGCTTCGAAAGCCAATTCTGCAATGTTTACGTCGTTTCTTACTCCAAATTTAGAGTTGCCAACACCTATTACTGCAACTTTTCTCATGGCACTCACACTTTTTTGTGTGTTAAGTATAGAAAAGAGGAGGAAAAGAAAAGGCTACTGTGTTATTTGCCTTTGAACTCTGCCTTTCTTCGGGACATGAAAGCTTCTACGCCTTCTTTTAGGTCTTCTGTGGAGAACGACAGCCCCATAAGTCCGGATTCAAGTCGTAATCCTACGTCCAATGGCACTTGTGTTCCGAAATTCAACGCGTGTTTTGCGTATTTCATCGCTACTGGTGGTCCTTCAGCGAGTTTCTGCACTATTGCGCGCACTTCGTCTTTTAGTTTTTCGTAGTGAACTATCTTGTGAACCAAACCCGCCTTTAACGCCTCATCAGCCTTCAATCTGACGCCAAGCATTATCATTTCCTTTGCTTTTGCCAAACCAACAATTCTCACTAAGCGTTGGGTTCCACCCCAGCCTGGAATTAAGCCTAACAGTATTTCTGGGCTTCCGAGCTCTGCGTGTTCTGCGGCTATTCTGAAGTCGCACGCTAGGGCGAGTTCTAGTCCGCCGCCGAGTGCGAAGCCGTTTATTGCGGCTATGACTGGTTTGGACATTTCTTCGATTTTGCCGAACACTTTCTGTCCGAATCTTGAGAATTCTTCGGCTTTTGCTGGTGTCGCTTTAGGAAACATTGTCACGTCTGCGCCTGCGCTGAAGGCTCTGTCGCCTTCGCCAGTTACTACGAGGCATCTTATTGAAGGGTCTTTTTCGGCTGTGTCTAAGGCGTCTGCCAATTCTTCTAAGAGGACATCGTTGAAGGCGTTTAGTCTGTGCGGTCTGTTGAGTATAATCCACAGCACGCTTTGTTCTCTTTCTATTTTCACAGTTTCATACGCCTTACTCATCAAACATCACCATTTGACTATGTTTACCATTTATGTGCCTATATCACTTTTCATGGCGTACTCTAGAATTTTCTGAGGAGATACTTAAGCACCGTTAGTTTTTGGATTTCGCTTGTGCCCTCGTAGATTTCCGTGATTTTAGCGTCTCGGTGATACCTCTCAACGCGGTAATCGCCTAAGTAACCGTATCCGCCTAAAACTTGTATTGCGAAGTCTGTGACTTCCATGGCTACTCTGCTCGCATACTGTTTTGCCATCGCCGTAGCCATCGGGTCCATTTTTCCAACGTCAACAAGCCATGCGGCACGGTAGGTTAAGCCTCTTGCAGCTTCAATTTTTGTCATAGTCTCTGCTAGTCCACAGCCGATTAGTTCGTGCTGCAGTATTGGTTGTCCAAAGGCTTCGCGTTGTTTGGAGTATTTGAAGGCGATTTCCCATGCTCCTTGCGCCATGCCTAGGGCTTGGGCTGCGACGCCTACGCGTGTTTTGTCGAAGAATTCCATTGAGTAGTAGAATCCTTTGTTGAGTTCGCCGATTATGTTCCAATCTGTGACTTTTACGTTGTCGAATTTGACTTCGCCTGTCACTGAACAGCGAATTCCCATTTTGTTGTGCAGTTTAGTTGTTTCCAGTCCAGGCGTGCCCTTGTCAACCACAAATAGGGTTTCGCCTCTGTATGTTGGTCTAACTTTCGTGTCAGTTTGTGTTAAAACAACCATGAAATCGGCTAACGTGGCATTGGTTATGAAGGTTTTTGTGCCGTTTATCCACCATTCATTGCCGTATTTTGTGGCGGTAGTTTCCATTTTTGTTATGTCGCTTCCACTCACGTTTGGTTCTGTGAAGCACGCGGCGGAAATGAAGTCGCCTTTGCAGATTGACGGCAAGTATTTTTCTTTCTGTTCTTTTGTGCCATGGACGAGGATGAATTCGCTGCCGAAGTTTGCGCTAGATATGGCTACGCCTAAAGAAGAGTCCGCTCGGCACATTTCTTCGATGACAAGGCATGTCTCAAGCAGTCCGCATCCTTGTCCGCCATACTCTTGCGGAAAGAACATGCTTGTGAAGCCGAGTTTGGCGGCTTTCTTGTAAAGTTCCATTGGGTATTCTTCTTTTTTGTCAAGTTCAAGGGCGAGTTCTGGTTTGAACTCTTTTTGGCAGAATTCTCTAACCGCATTTAGGATTGCACACTGTTCGGGTGTTAGTTCAAAATTCATTTAGTAGAACCCCCTTCCAGTTTTCTTTCCTAATCTTCCACTGCTCACATAATCTTCAAGCAGTGGGCACGGCTTATACATTTCCATGTTATACTTAGCGTAGAGCTCCTTAAGCTTGTTAAGCACCACATCCAAGCCCGTTCTATCCGCGTATTCGCATGGTCCAGAAGGCCAGTAAGTGCCAAGTTTCATTCCAGTGTCAATGTCTTGTGGGTTTGCTGCGTCGTCCTGTATTAGCCATGCGGCTTCGTTTACGGCTACAGCCCATGACCTTTCAACATCGTACTCGTCAAGCAGATTGAACGGGATTCGCGGTCTGCCTTTCGTCCAATCGTAAAAGCCAACACCCGTTTTTTGTCCAAACTTTTTCTCATTAATAAGCGGGTCAATTACTTCAGCGCATGGTTTCATCCGTTCTCCATAAGCCTCATGCAATATTTTTCCAACCTCATAGGCAATATCCAGCCCCACGAAATCTGCCAGTTCAAACCAGCCCATTGGAAAGCCGCCCGTGTACTTTACCGAAGCGTCTATACCTTCTTTTGTTGCTTCGCCTCGTTTGAACGCCCAGAAGGCTTCGTTGAAGACTGCGCCTAATACACGGTTTACTATGAAGCCTCTTACGTCTTTGCGGACGATTACGGGTGTTTTTCCAAGTTTTTTGGCAAGTTCCGCAAGTGTGTTGATTGTTTCTTGGTTTGTGTTTTCGCCTTTGATGACTTCCACAAGCGCCATTGAGTGTGGCGGGTTGAAGAAGTGCATTCCGGCGACTTTGTCTGGGCGGTGTGTGGCTTTGCCCATTTCTGTGATGCTTAGGGTCGAAGTGTTAGAGGCGAGTATAGCGTGTGGTGGAGCAAGAGAATCAAGGGTTTTGAACACTTTCTTTTTTAGTTCCATGTTTTCGGGTACGGCTTCTATGGCTAAGTCTATGTCTCTTGCGGCTTGCTCGTAACTGGTTGTCGTATGCAACCTCGCTAATGTGGCGTCGGCATCTTCGCGTCTGATTCGTTTTTTCTCAACGAACTTGTCGAGGCTCCACTTGATTTTTTCCATTGCTTTCGTTAGGAATTCGTCGCTGATGTCTATCATGGTGACTTCGTAGCCAGCCATGGCTAGAAGCTCGGCTATTCCGTGACCCATCGTTCCAGAACCGACAACCGCCGCTTTTCTCAATTTTTCAGCAACCAAAATATTCACTTCCATCTTACAAGAATAATGAAAGAAGTAGGAAATGGTAATAAAAGTTTTGAATATGCAGTCTTTATTTTGGTCTGCCTAAAAAAGGAAAAAAGAGTTAGGGTTGTTTTTGTAGGTAGTTGGTTATTGTCAGTTTTTGAATTTCGCTTGTTCCCTCATAGATTTCCGTGATTTTTGCGCAGCGGTGGAAACGTTCCACATGGTAATCTGCTAAGTAGCCGTATCCGCCGAAGATTTGTATGGCGTCATCTGTGACTTCCATTGCCACGCGGCTTGCATAGGCTTTTGCCATGCTTGTCGCGACTGGATTAGGCTTTTCCTTGTCGTAAAGCCACGCCGCCTTATACGTCATAAGCCTTGCCGCTTCAATTTTGATTGCCATCTCGGCTAGTTTGAACGAAACTCCTTGAAAGTTGAATATTGGCTGTCCGAACTGTTTCCGCGTTTTCGCGTAAGCCAACGCCTTTTCGAATGCGCCTTGCGCCATGCCAACCGCTTGAGCCGCAACTGTTATGCGGGTTCCGTCGAAAAGCTCCAGCGTGTAATAGAAGCCCTTGTTTAATTCGCCAACAAGATTCGCCTCTGGAACTCGCAAGTCACTCATAGACAACGAGCCGGTCACTGCGGGTTTTATGCCCATTTTTCCATGCAGTTTAGTGGCTTCCAAGCCGGGCATGCCTTTTTCGGCTAGGAAAAGGCTTTGTCCACGATGTGAAGGTTGCGCGTTTGGGTCGGTTTGGCATAAGAGTATGAAGTAGTCAGCGATTGGAGCGTTAGTTATGAATTCTTTTGCGCCGTTGATTACCCATTCGCTTCCAGCTTTGACGGCTGTCGAGTTCATGCGTGTGATGTCGCTTCCGTGTTCTGGCTCAGTGAACGCTGCCGCAGCAATTTTGTCGCCTCTCGCCAAAGGCGGAATAACCTTTGCTTTTTGCTCTTCGCTACCATGCTTTAGCAACACGTCGGGAATCATCAAGTTGCCTAATGATATTGCAACGCCTAAGCCTGGGTCAACACGGCACAGTTCCTCGACTACAATGCAGTCTTCGAGTACGCCGTAGCCTTGACCATCATACTGCGTCGGTATACGCATGCTTGTGAAGCCTAGTTGTGCGGCTTTTTTGTAAAGAGCCATTGGAAACTCTTCTTTCTGGTCAAATTCAAGGGCAAGCTCTGGCGTGAGTTCTTTTTCTGCGAATTCGCGGGCTGCACGTTTTATTTCTAATTGTTCCTCGTTTAGTTTGAATTCCATTTTGTGCTTCTCCCTTTTCAGAGCTTATGTCTTCTGTGCTTTAGTCTCATTAATCTTGTTTTTTAAAGAAGGCACAATCTTGAATAGGTCTTCGACTACGCCGTAGTCTGCGAAGCTGAAGATGGGCGCTTTGGGGTCTTTGTTCACTGCGATTATAAGGTCGCTGCTTTTCATGCCGAGCACGTGTTGGAAGGCGCCGCTGATGCCGAGGGCTAGGTAAAGTTTTGGTTTGACTGTTTTGCCTGAACTGCCCACTTGCCGGTCGTTTGGAAGCCAGCCTTTGTCAACGATTGGGCGTGAACATGCGAGGACTGCGCCTAATGTTTTTGCTAGGTCTTCCATGAGGGGCATGTTTGCTTGGTCTTTTATTCCACGTCCTATGCCCACTAGTTTTTCGGCTGTGGTTATGTCTACTCCGCCTGGCGGTGGCAAAACGTATTGTAGGAAGCGTTTTTCAACAATTTCTTCCGTTAATGGTGATGGTATGGTGGTTATTTGTCCGTTTGCTGGTGGTTCTGGTTTTTTTGGTGTGAAGGTTGCTTGGCGAACGGTGACCATGTACGTGTCTGCTTTGCGCAGTACTGCTTTGGCGTTAACTTTGCCGCCGTACATTTGGCGTGTTACCGCTAGTGTGTCGCCTTCGAACGTTAAGTCTATGCAGTCTGTCGCGAGTGGCGTGTTCAGTGCTGCGGCTAATCGTGGTGCGAGTTCTACGCCGTAGCTTGTGTGTCCCAAAATGACGAGTGAAGGCTTATTTTCAGCGATAAGTTTCGATAAGATTCGCTTGTAGGCTTCGGAGTTGAAGTTTTCAAGTTTTGGGTCTTCGACTGCCATGACTATTTTTGCGTACTCCGCAAGCGCCTTAGCGTGTTCTTGAACGTTTTTGCCAAGTATGACCGCGCATAATTCGGCGTTTGTTTTTTCTGCGAGTTCGCGGGCTTTGGTGAGCAGTTCGAATGTTATGTCTCTTATTTGTCCTTGGCGGTGTTCGGCTAAAACGAAAATTTTTGCCATTTTAAATCAGCCCCTTTGATTTGATTATTTCTACAAGTTTGGTTGCGATTTCGTCTGGGGTGCCTTTGAGGAATTCTGCTTGTTTTTCAACTGGTGGCACGTAAAGTCTTTCAATGTTTAGCCATGAGCCTGCGATGCCAACGTCTGTTTCGGCTAGTCCAGTGTCTGCTAGGCTTAGAACTTTGATTTCTTTTTGCATGGCTTTGCGGATGCCCATTATGCTGACGTAGCGTGGTTCGTTTATGCCCGTGGATACAGCGAACAGTGCTGGTAAGCGGATTTCTAACTGTTCTTCAAAGCCTCCTTCGAGTTCACGGTTTACTTTCGCCGTGCCAGAGCCTAACTCGATTTTTTTAACCATTGCAGCGTGTGGAATGTTCAGCATTTCTGCAAGTATTGGTCCAGTTGCAGCGTTGCCTGTGTCGCCTGCTTGCGCGCCCAGAAGGATTAGGTCGTAGTGTAAGGTTTTGATTACGCTGTATAATATTTTGGCTGTGGCGTAGGCGTCTGAGCCTTCAAATTTTGGGTCTGTTAAGCGTATGGCTTTATCGGCACCGCGGGCTAAGCATTTTCTCAGTGTGGATTCGCTTTCTTGCGGACCGATGGTTATGGCGGTTACGGTTCCACCGAGTTTTTCTTTAATGCGTACGGCTTCTTCTAATGCGTAGTCGTCCCACTCGTTAATGTCAAAGACTAAACCAGCCTTGTCTATTGTCTTGCCGCTAATGTCAATTTTCAGTTCCGCCTCTGCTGTTTCCGGAACATGTTTAACACAAACAATAATATCCAAAGTATGTCAAACTCCATTTTTGAGAAGAGTTAAACACTCAACATCATAAAACTTTTGCCTTCAGATAGATATTCAGAAAGATAAACTCTTTCTTAACCAAAAATTTCACAGCCTCGCAAATAAAATGACAAACACAAGAACTACTACACGCAATCAATGCCTAAGTCCCTTTGGCGAGTTAAAATCTAAGTGGACAATAACATTATATTACAAGCTAGATTACTATTCAGTGCTGGTTAGAATGTCCGTAAACGTTGACCATCTCAAACAGAGAATAAACGAAATTCTCGAATCAAAAGGCGAACTAAACCGACTAACCTCAAAATCGTATGCTCAATTAAGTCGCGAAGAAAAATACGCAATCAGATACCACATCATAGTATTAGCTGAATCATTAGGAAGCATATGTGTTCAAATAGCAACGGAAGAGTTCAAACATATCCCACAATCCTATTCAGAATGCTTTAAACTAATGGAAGAAAAAGGCATATGTGACTGCGCCAAAGACTTAACCGCAATAATGCGCCTCCGAAACCTACTAACACACCGTTACTGGACAATAGATGACGCCCAAATCTATGGCTCCATCAAAAACAACTTCAAAGCCATCGACAAATTCCTAAGGAGTGTGAAAGAAAAATATGCAATCAGCCTATGACAAAATACAATTCTACAAAATCAGCCCAAAAGAAAAAAACGAAATAATCAAAAAACTCAAAAAATCATTAGTCAACGAAAAAAGAATCCAACTCGCCATAATCTTCGGAAGCCTAACAACAAGAAACAACATAAGAGACATAGACATCTGCATACACGCAAACCCAAAACTGAAATTCCAAGAACTCCTAAACCTCAACGCCCAAATAGAACTCGACCTGGGCATGCCAGTCGACCTTGTAGAATTAACAGACCTAAACCCAACCCTCCAAATTAACATACTAAAAAATGGCACAATAATAAAAGGACAAAAAACATTCATAAACAAATTCCTCAGCCAAGCAAACACTCAAAAACCCATCGCAATTGACTGACAAAAATTTTCGCACTTGCGACAAATCTACGATTGAACCTATTTATAAGGGGGCTATAGCAACCGCAGAACAACAATAGGCATATCCTTTAAATCTCTTAACACACTCACTTACTCTCCTATGTCAACAAAAAACGCCATCATAAACAAAGCCCTACACTACTTCAACGTAGAAGGCTGGAACTGCGCAGAATCCGTTTACATGGCAATCTTCCAAGAATACTACAAAATAGACGTCACACCAAAAACCGTCACCGCCTTCGGCGGCGGCATCGCCCGAACAGGCAGCATCTGCGGAGCAGTAAACGTTGCTATAATGGGCATAAGCCAAAAATACGGCAGAACCAGCCCAAAACAGCCTTTTATTCGCACGCAACGCCCAGTCTTCCAGTTCCTCAATAAAATTCTTGACCAATACGGCTCCTTAAGCTGCGCCAAACTAAAACAGTCCCAACACGATAAGCTGGAAGGCAAAGTCCGCGAAGAAGACGCAAAAGAAAACCTCTGCACGCCACTAATAAAAACAGTAATCGAAACCTTCTTAGCTATAGCCGAAAACAACAAGCAAACACACACGTAATTACCAAACAAAACTTTTTATCCAAGCGCCTCATGGATGTTCAGCGAGGAGTTTAAAACATGGCGTTAGAAACAACCAAAATCTTAGGCGGAATAGGCGCAGTGCTAATGCTCGTCTCACCCATAGGCATGCACACGGGCATAGTAGGCATAGCAGGCGTAATCCTCGTTTTAATAGCCCTAAGCAAACTCGCATACCACTACAAAGAACCAAGCATATTCAACAACGCCATCTACGGAATAATCACCGCAATAGCAGGAGCAGCAATATTCCTCGGCATCATAGTCATAGCCGCATTCGACCTGATAAGAACACTTGGACTCGACGTCAGCTGGACAGACCCAACAATATTCCAAAGAATTAAATGGCGAGAACTCTTCAATTGGGAAACTTTCGCGCCGTACATTATCGTCATAGCCCTCAGCCTAGTGATGCTCTTCATACTATTCGTAGTTGCATCAATGTTCCTCAAGAAGTCATTCAGTCTTCTCGGCGAAAAAACAGGCATACACGCATTCAAAACCGCTGGATTCCTAATCTTCCTTGGCGCAATACTAACAATAATCGCAGTAGGCTTCCTCATAATGTGGATAGCCCTAATATTCCTCGCAATAGGCTTCTTCTCAATAAAAACAACCTAAATTGCGCCGCTCACCTTCCATTTTCTTTTAGCGCAACAGAAACCAACAATAACGCATGCTGAAATCTCTACTTCCACGCAAAATCTTAACCCTCACACGCGCAACATACAACATCCCAACAGCCAACAACACACCCAACAAAACCGCACCAACAACAGAAAAATCATAACCCAACCTACGCTCACCAACACCATAAGTAAAATACAAACCCAAAAGAAACAAAACAACCCCAACAAAAAACAAAAACAAAAGAAGCCACCACCAAAACAGCCAATACCAAGCCCTACGCACCCTTCAACACCCCAAACTAATAAAGCATTCAACCTATTTATAAGGGGGGCTATAACTCAAACACACAACAAAAAAACAAACCACAAAGAGCATGAAACCCTTGATACGCGCAGACCTACACATCCACACTAACTATTCGGCAGACTCCACAATCAACCCCAAAACCCTCATAGACCAACTAAACGCACACCCAACAATCAAAGCCATAGCCATAACAGACCACAACACAACAGAAGGCTACTATCACGCAAAACAACTCGCATCCGCATACACGGACACACTCATAATCCCAGCAGCAGAAATAACCACAACACAAGGCGACATAATAATCCTAGGCACAGTAGAACTCCCACCAAAACCATGGACACCACAAAACATCACAAACCACGCAAAACAAAACAACGCCATAACAATCGCGGCCCACCCATACCGCACATACGGATTAGGCGAAAACGCAAAGAACTACCAAATAGACGCAATAGAAACCCTAAATGGCACATCACCCACACACATAAACAAAATGGCAGAAAACCTCGCCAAAACACTAAACCTACCAGGCGTTGCAGGAAGCGACGCACACAACACAGACGAACTATGGACAGTCTACACAGAAATCCAAGCACCACCAGACATAAACGAAATCCTAAAAGCCATAAAAAAAGGAAAAGTCAAAACTGCATACGCCCCAAAGTCAATACATTTTTAAAACACCAAACAACATCAATACTGAATTAACAGATGAAAAATAAATGACACCATTACAAATAGGATTCCTAGGCGGAACACGAGAAGTAGGCAGAATCGCCATAGCCGTTAAAACAGAAAAAACACAAGTCTTACTAGACTACGGAGTAATGCTAAACCACAAACCAGGATTCCCAATGCACGTACCACCAAAAGACGTCGACGCAGTAATCCTAACGCATAGCCACCTTGACCACTCAGGCGCCGTCCCAATATTCTACATCCACGAAAGAAAACCACTCTACACAAACAAACTCAACCTAGAACTAACCCAAATACTAATCGCAGACTTCATCCACCTATCAAGCTACTACCTACCATTCGAATACCTAGAACTAAAAACCATGACACGCAGCAACAAACACATAGACTACGACAAAAAAGAACAAATCAAAGACATAAACTTCCAACTCGTAAATGCTGGACACACACCAGGAAGCGCATCAATACTACTCGAGGCAGAAGGAAAACGAATACTCTACACAAGCGACTTCAACACCACAGACACAAGACTTCTAGAAGGCGCAAAAATGCAATACAACAATTTAGACGCCGTAATAATCGAAAGCACCTACGCAAACGAAGACCACACAGAACGCTTAGAACTCGAAAAACGCTTCGTAGACGAAACCACAGACGTCATCGAAAAAGGCGGAACAGTCCTCGTCCCAGCCTTCGGCGTTGGCAGATCACAAGAAATCGCATGCGTGCTAACAGCGCACCATTTTGAATATCCAATTTACATGGATGGAATGGCACGAGAAGCAAGCCGCATAATACTTAACTACAGAGAGTTTCTCAGAGACCCAAAACTCTTCAACGACACAATGCACACGGTTGAATGGATAGAAGGCTGGAGAGACCGCAGAAAAGCAACAAAAACACCATGCGTAATAATTTCTCCAGCTGGCATGCTCAAAGGTGGACCAGCAGTGTTTTACACGTCAAAAATAGGGAAAAAAGCACACAACGCCATTTTCTTAGTTAGTTATCAAATTCCTGGCACTCCCGGAAAAGAATTGTTGGAGAAAGGAGTGTGTTTGATTGATGGAAAAATGAGAAAGGTGAAGGCTCGAGTTCAACATTTCGACTTTTCCTCTCATTGCGGAGCAACTCAGCTTAAAGAAGCAGTTAAAGAACTTGGAGGAAACCCGAAGGTTTTTGTAGTTCACGGCGCAGAGGGAAACTGTGAACTTTTTGCAAAATGGATAAAGAACGAGTTAGGATTGGACGCTTCTGCTCCGAAAACTGGCGACGTAGTTAAGCTTTAACAAGTGGAACTATGAAAATTGGGATTCTACGGATTGGTCAAGTGGATTCTTACATAGCAGATAGAATTCAAGAGAATTTGAAAATGATTTTTCCAGAAGCAACATGCGTAGTTGTAGATGAGAAGATTGCAATTCCTAAAGAAGCCTTAGACAAGACGAGAAACCAATACCGCTCAGACATCATCCTGAACAGAATTCACGCTTACGCTGAAAAAGAAGAAACTTTGAATAGAATATTGGGAATCGTGGATGTAGACACCTTTGTTCCACAACTGAACTTCGTTTTCGGAGAAGCAGAATTCCCCGGAAAAGCAGCGTTGATATCACTGTGGAGATTAAGACCGGAATTTTATGGTAAACCCGCAAATGTGGAGCTTTTTGTGGAGAGAAGCACAAAGGAAGCAGTGCACGAGCTTGGACATACGCTGGGTTTGCGGCATTGCTCTAATCCGTTTTGTGTTATGTATTTTTCAAATTCCATTTTCGAAACTGACAGAAAACAAAGCTTATTCTGCAGTAAATGTTATCAGAAAGCTGAGAAAACCATCAAAGACATAGGTAAGCACATTGAACGATAAGTTTAAAGTTAAGCCTATACATTTGGCGCCTATTTTAGTAAGTCTCCTATTTGGGCTGTTGTGTGCTTTTCTGCTTTTGACGTTTTCCATGGAAATTTATGTGGTTACGCCATTTCCGGAAGGTGTTGGGTCGTTTGGTAACGCGTTTTATTTTGTTGTCTTAGTTGGAGTTGGCGCGTTGTTGCTGTATTTGCTTGTTAAGAGGAAAAGTCGTAGATTGATTAGTTTGGTTACTGGTTTTGCTTTGACAGTTGCGGTTTTTATGCTTTCGGTTGTTTACTTTTCGGCTATATTTTCTTTTTTTGCGGTCGCATATATCGATGTTTTGACTTTGGCGTTATCCTTGGTTGTGACAGTTTCTGCGTATTTTGCAATTTTTCGGGCTAGAAGTAGTGTTTATGATTTTACAGTTCTTTGTTTGGGTGGTGCTTTGGGGACTTTTTTGGGTTTTTCGATTCCAACTTTGAGTGCGCTGTTGATTTTGGGTTTTCTGGCGGTTTATGATGCTTTTGCCGTTTATTATGGACCTGTTGGAAAAATAGCTCGTAGTGGACTTGAACAATTGCGCGGTTTGAGTTTTTCTTTTAAGAATGTGCAGATGGGGTTGGGTGATTTGACTTTTTATTCCATGTTGACGAGTCGAGTGTTTTTTGATTTTGGTCCTGTTTTTTGTTTTGTTTCTATGATGGGTGTTTTGGTTGGTGTGTTTTTTGCTTTTAAGATGTTGGAGAAAAAGGGGATGTTTCCAGGACTGCCTTTTCCAATAGCATTAGGTTTAATACCATTGGTTATGTCGTTTTTTATTTAAGAAAAGTTGAAAATATAAGATTGGAAAGGACAATTAACTTGGTTTGAGTGAGAAGGGAAAGTGTGTTGAGGGATTTCATTAAAAAATTGCTGGTTATCTTGTGCGTTGTGATTGTGGCGTCTGTGGCTTTATACTTTTATGTTATTCGCTACAGCTCCATTACTGATAATGTTGCCCCGCAATGGAAGAATCAAAATCAAAGTGATTCGTGGATTTTGCAGGGCGAACGCATTTTTCTTCAAGCAGATGGTAGGGATAATTTTGTGCTTTGTAAGGCTGTTCTTGCGACAAATGAAAGTGGAGTTTGGAGAAACGAGACTAAATACGCTTTTATGTGGAGGCAAGAAGTTGTTTTCGGCTTTGACAATTTTGGCACTGCGACGTATGAAGATGGAGTGTTGTATGCGCCTTCGAAAGGAGACAACAAAGTTTACGCGGTAAACGCTTCCAATGGTAATGTTATCTGGAGCACTACGGTTAGGCAATGTGATGCTTCTCCATACATAGATGAGGATGTTGTTTATGTGGGTGAATGCATGGGTCCTAACCATGAACCTGTACCGTTTCCAAAGGCAATGGCATTAAACAAGACTAATGGTGAAGTAGTTTGGGAGTTTGTTGAGCCAAATGATTCTACTTGGGTGGGTTCGCCTGTTGTCTATGGTGATTACGTGTATTTTACAACGTATGGTTCTGGAGTTTACGCTTTAAACAAAACTAATGGCGCGCCTATCTGGCAGTGTGACATTGGAAAGATAGTTTGTTCTGTTGCATATCATAATGGAATGGTTTTTGTTTCGACGCATGAACCATCTGGACAATACGCTTTCAATGCGACAACTGGAGAAATAATATGGCAAAAAAATTATGGAGCATCCTGGGATTCTTCACCAATAATCTACGAGGGAATGATTATTCAGGTTACGAGAAACACGGCTGGAGTGTGGTCTGCTCATGTATTGAATGGAACAAATGGGGCAGTTATACGGAAATTTGAGGGAAAGGGAAGCTGCAGCACGCCTTTGGTGCATGATGGCAAAATATTTATTCCAAGCGAGGATTGGCGCATTTGGGCTTTTGATTTAACGACTGGAAGCGAATTGTGGCACAGCGTTCAACTTCACAACGGAACTCTTCAGAACCACAGTTATTGCAGTCCAGCTGCATCTGGTGGAGCGATTTATTATCAGGCTTTAAATGGAACATTCTATGTGATAGACGAGGCGGATGGAGGTGTTCTTTGGTCTTATGATTTAGGAGGATATGGTTTTGGAAGTCCAAGTGTTGGTGATGGGTGCGTTTTTATTACGAATGATTTTGCGCTTTACGCTTTTAGGATAGGACCTGGTGTTGGTGATTGGCGAATGTTTTGTGGCGACGAGTTGCATCAGAGTGTTTCGGAATATGGCGTGGATTATGTGCGGTATCCGTTGACGGAGCCTAAGAATTGTGTTAGTTTCTTTAATGTTTGGGTTACTGTAAGGTTTGTTTGGTGCAATAAGACGATTGCTTCAGATGCGATAGCGTGGAGAATTTACTTTTTTGATTTTGCGGGAAACGTGAATGCGACTGACATGATGGTTTTTCGTGTTCGCATGCCAGCGCAAGAGATGGCTACGGTTAGTTCGTTGTTCAAAGTAAAAGCGTAATGTTTTTTTGTTTTAGTTACTTGAAAGCACCAATCGCGTGGAGTTTACGTCAACTTCCACTATCTTGCAGTTTTTGAATTCTTTAGATTCTCCAAGCACGTTTTTGATAAGAATGCGGTTATTTTCCATTTTCGCGTAAACAACGTCTTTGAAAACTGTTTTTCCATCGAGTATTACGGTGAATTCGCACATTCACACCACAACCGACAACAAATAAAATGTGCTTAGTTATAAATGTCTCCTTTGTTTGTGTATTTTGGATAAGTAGTTATAATCCACGAGTATTATAGGTTTTAATTCTTGTAGATTAAAAGATGAAAGTAATGCCCAAGAAAAAGGAATCTGACAAGTCTTCGGATGTTAACATATTTCAAATTCTTACGGAAACGGCTGAAAAAGAGAAAAAGAAGCGCAGAGAGGAACTTTTGGCTCCGTTGGGCATAAAAGAGTTTTTTGTTGAAGGAAAAATATCGATTGACAAGCGAACGTGTAAGGGTGTCGAGTGCAAACTCTGCATAAAGGCTTGTCCAACTAATGCTTTGTTTTGGAAAAGTGGCGAAGTTGGGATAACTGAAGACTTGTGCATTTACTGTGGCTCATGTGTCTTAAACTGTATTGTGGATGATTGCATAAAAATTGTGAGAAGAAGGCAGAATGGACAAACTGAACGTTTCAGTAAACCGAAAGATTTCGTAACGCTTCAACATGGCATCTGTGCAAGAAAACGTTTTGAAAGAATTAATGATGTTTTTTCAAAACCAGAAACCTGCCTTGAAAGGTACAAGAAATAAAAATAATTTTAGAAGCACGTGATTTTGATGCCTTCTTTTGAGAGGTACCCCCCTTATATATACTTTGAATTTCCTTCCTTCCTTCCTTAAACTTTAAAAATAGAAAAAGGTTAGGGTTGTTGAGTGGTTAGTGGTTTTAAGAGAAAAGGGTTGATAGTGAAGGTGTTGAGGTTTACGATTCGTGGTTGCCATGCTGATTTTTCATTGCGGATATACTGAGCAAATAAGAAGGCTTCTTCTGAAATTAGAGTTTCAATTTGTTGACGTAAACCATGACGGAAACGTTCTATTCTGACATGTTGATGCAGAAACTCATGTAAAGCCTTAACAAATTTTTTGGTTTCAGCTTTGCCTAGAAAAAGCCTAGAACCTTTATTCTGATAGTTCAGAGTAAACATCAAGTCTTTATTCTTAATGCAGTATTCAATAACGAAGTAGTCAATGAGATAACGGTAAATCTCCATGAAATCACAGACAAAACTAGGCTTTTGAGGTTGAACACTATGCATGAAACCAAGATAAGGCTCAAGCTTAGCTTTAATCACAGCTTGATAAACCTTCCACGACAACACTTCATAAGCTAAATTAAAGAGGTTGTTGACTCCATCATAAGCATTATAGGTTTGTCTTGATTTAGGCTTAATCTTCTTAGGTAACAAACTGAACAGTCGTTGAAAGTAAGCCTTACTGTGCATGGCTTCAAAATGCATGACGTTTGTGAGACTGTCTAAGCCTTCGATTTTGTCTAGGTCATCATGAGGTTTAAGGTTTAATTTCTCTAAGACTTGATTCTGTCCTTCAAACTTAGCTTTAATAATGGTTTTGGCAATTTTAACTCTACGTTCAACATCACGATAAGCTTCATACTGCATAATGCGAGTTTTAACATGACTGTCGTAATTGAGAGGTTTAAGAACAGCTATGGGCTTGTTGTTTCTGGTCATAACAAGAACATCAACTTCAAAAAAGCCAAGACTAGCCAAAGCACCAACACTGACAAGACTACCGCTTTTAAGGATAACTTCGCCAATGTCGTTTTCAATAAGCGGATATTTTTCAGTTTTGCCGTTCCTACGCTTAACATGAAAACATCCCTTAGTCATACCTAGATAATCACCGTAGTCATCAAGAACAATACTGAAGACCTTAGCTCGAACCATAACCCTCACCTTTCAATCGGTTATTTTGGTTTTGTAACTGCAGTTCGGACAGGTAGCCTGCTTCAGCTTTCCTTTGTAACGCCATTTGTATCCGCACTTTTCACATTTTACTTCTCTCATGGTTAGATTCCCCGAATAAGTAGTAGTGGTAGTAGTTTAAATAGTTTACTGATGACCGTTTTCAGATGTCTGTTTATTCCATAAGTTAACGGTTAAGAGATTACTTTAGAAGACCTCTAAAAATTCTAATAAAAAGATTCACCAAAAAGTTTATAAAATAGTATAACTATAATTATAGCTTGAGTGATAAAAAATGATTAAACCAATAGAATCACAAGCTGAACAATCCGCAATCGATATAGACACACTTGATGATACCCAAATAAAAGTCATCTTTCTAATGAGCAAAGCTACATGGAAAAGGCTTGGAGAAATAGCCTTAAACCGTGAAACATCAAGAGCCTCTCTAGTGCGTGAAGCAATCCTACAATACATGGAAAAGCTGGAGAAACCCGAAGAGCAGAATCCGAAAATTCCAGATAGACAACTTAACAGAATCATCAAAGAATGCACTAAGGATGATAATGAAGGATTTGAAATAGACGGAGAAGACGGCTTCATAGAGCAAATGAAGGCTAAAGGCTTCAAACTTAAAGACTCAACGCCTGAACAATGGGAAAAAGTCAAAGAAAAACTTGAGATTGGTTATAAAGGCTATTTCAGTCCGCCAAGCCTAGAAGAGTTTGCTGAAAAATTCGAAGTTTTAGAGCCTTCAGAAGAACAGAAAACATGGCTTTCAACCGCTGAAGAAGAAACAGAAGAAACTGAAGACTAACCCATTTTCCCTTTTTTTATGGTGAACAAAAATGAACAACCCTTCCCTCATGAACAAACCGAAAACATCTATACACGAACCTCTAGGTAAAACCATAGTAAACCCCAGCTATAGTGTTAAACCTAAAGGTTCGTATATAGAGAGTTCTCTTGTTGACATTTAACCTCTAATAGACATTGTATCATTAACCTTACAAACCGCTTTCGTAAGCGACACCATAGACGGATACAGACCAGCAAGTTTGCTCTTAATAGCTAAACCCGAATCTGGAAAAACCACAACCATAGAGAAATTTCAACCTTTACCCTTTGTCTATTACACAGATGAGATAACCGTTAAAATCTTAGTTGATAGAATTCTCAAAAGAATAGAGTCAAAAGAAATGAGGTTCATTCTGATTCCAGACATTCTGAACTCAATCAAAAAACAAACATACACTAGAGAGCCTCTCATTCAAACCTTCAAAAGCTTAACAGACGAGGGAGTATCTAGAATTGAAACCTTGCATAAAGAATACATCACTAAAACTAAATGTAAAGCTGGTTTAATAACTGCAATAACACGTTCAGAACTATATGCAAGTCAAGGAAGATATAGTCTCTATGAAGATTTGAAAAGATACGGATTTCTAAGCAGAATGATTCCTTTCAGCTACGAGTATCCCATAGACAAGCTTGACAAAATCTTCAGTTATATCATGTCTGGAAACAGTGAAGGCAAAAATGTTGTTATCCCAAAAATTCGAATGTTCAAACGAGAAAGACAGTATCAACCAGCTATTGAGTATTTTCACAGATTAAGACCAATAAGTGAAAGGCTAAGTCGTTATTCGGACTCTTATGGAATAAGAGTGCAGAAGAACCTTCAGAAATTATGTTATGCTAACGCTTTGCTGAACGATAGAAGCTATGTTTCAAAGGAAGATGTTGAAAAGGTTCTCTATCTTGGAAGATGGATGAACTTTGACTTTAATCCGTTATAGAAGGTGTTTTTAATGAGCATCAGAACTATTGGCGAAAATGTTCTGTTGCAGAGAGAGTTAGACAATGAAGAACAGTATAGGCGAAGGAATCTTTACGCTCAAGTTACGGTTAATGATTGTTCATGTTTCAAGTTTTGGGTTAATCCCTACGGCTATTTCTGTCATAGAGACCTTCATATGCATTTGAATCATGGAATAGACAGTGTTGAGAAAGCTGTGGTTTTTCTTAATCATGAAAGCATCCATATTGTTCTGCGTAAAATTGCTGGTAAAGAAGTTTCTAAGAAATTTGATAGGCTGTTCAGAAGCGAACGTGATGTTGACGAGTTCGGATTGCCTAAAGAAGAAGGTTTGAAAGTGGTGGTTTTTCATGGTGAAGAAATTGAAGATTTATGGTACTAGACGTAGAGGTCATCGTGAACGTTGGGTTGTTAAGGGTAAAGGTTGCTATAGGGAAGTGCGGAGGGATTCTAAGGGAAGGTTTGTTTCGGTTAAGCGGTGGAATCCTAAGAAGCCTATTGGTAAAGAAGTGTTTACTGAGCTTCAGCCTTTGATTGTTGATTATGAAACGGGAAAGGAAGCTTTAGAGAAGGTGAGGGAAGCTGTTAGGGAGTGGAAGTGGATTGATTTTGAAGCTGAAAGCTGAACAGAGAACTGAGCATGAATGGGTTTCCGAAGGCTACGTTATTGGGTTTATGACTAACAGAGGTTTAATTCTGGATTTGGATAACATGAAGTTTAAGAAGGCTCGATGGCTTGCTCGGAAACTTTGTAAACAATATAGGTTAGAGGGATACTTGTTAATTAAGTCAAGTCACAAAAATTACCATGTAGTTTTCAATCGTTATTTAACATGGAAGACAATAACGAAAATATTGTTCAATCAGTATGAAGCTTTGAGGTGGGCTGTTTTCCAAATGCAAAGCGGATATTTAACCTTACGGATAAGTCGAAAGAATGGAAAGAACAAGCCTAGAATACTATTGAAAGTTGGAAAGACTGACAAGTTAATTAACGACTATTTAGAAGTTTACAATGCGTTCAAAGGCTTCTAAGTTAACTTGATTTACTATTGAACAAAAAAATTACACGTGTTTCCCATTGAATTTCCCAATAAACTAGAAACTATTTTGTTTGATTCCTTACTTGTTTCTTAACTCTTTACCTAGATTCAATTAACTATAAACCATAAAAAACTTTTCATAAGACCATTATTTTTGTTCAAGCTTGCTTTTCGTTTCTTTTAACATATACTTCTTCTACATATTTTCCAATCTCATATCCACTAACAAAACCAAAAGCCATAATTCCTAGCATAGCGATAATCAAACCTTTTAAACCTTCAGACGTTATAATGAACTGTTCTCCACCCAAAGAAATTCCAGAAATATAACCATACACAAAAATAATTACTCCAACATCAAAAAACAACAATATTAATCCGAAGATAAGACTTTTCAAGCTTGCTTTTCTACCGAAAGCATACATACCCATCACTTCCTAAACCACTGTTTTCTCGCTCATTTTTTAAGGGTTTTGGTTTAAGGAAGGAAGGAATATACTTTGAATTTTTGGTTCAATTGTAAACATTAAAAAATTAGGCTTGCGTTTGCCATTTTTCTTGTAGGAATTTTGGTATGTCTGATGAATCCCGTGGTCCGACTAGAACTTGCCATCCGCTGAGTTCTTCAATTTCGCCGCTGAGACGTGCCGCTTTTCCAGGGATTATGAGTTTTCTGTGTTTAACTTTGCTTTCTACTCCAGACGCCTTAATGGCATCAGCAACTTTCTCTGCTGTAAGTTTTCTCCCAGCTACTGCGCTGTCTACGGCTATGCCCTCAGTGTCAACAACCAGCAGGTACGCGTTTACTTTCGCATTTTCAATGTCGGAAGCTACTGTGTAATATGTCAAAGCAAAGTTAGTAGTAAACATCACAGGCGAATTCTCATCTGGAGTCCCGAAAATCTTCAAGCCGGGTTCAACAGCAACTGGCTTGCGTGGGTCTGTGTAAATGTTCTGCCGCAACACGACTGGTGGAAGAAGCGACCAGCCATCAACACTATGCATTATCACAACGTCAGCAAAGCGAGTAATAAGCAACCCAGCCAAATACGCTTCTCGCCACTTCGCAATTTCTTCTGGTGCTTCACCACGGTCAACCCAAGCAGTCATAGGTACGCCTATCAAAGGAAAACCAAAAAGTTCATCGCCCCGCTTGCAAGCAGCTCTGCGAATCATTGTAAAATTGTTAAGCGTGTCAGCCAGTCCATCGCTTGGGAAAGTGCCTGGGTCCAATACTATGTCTTCGGCACCATACTCGAGTAAAGTCTTCGCCAAAGACCGCAGTAGCTTCAAATTGTTAGGCGCAAAAACCGTCAACGAACAATTATACATTAATGCAAGCTCAGCCATGTCCTTCCAGTTTTCCTTCGTTGCCGCATACAAAAGCGGACGCGCCTTTGGCGCTGCCATTAATCCAGCTTCCAGAACATTCGGGTTCAAAGAGCATAGAATCAGTGGCAAAC
This sequence comes from Candidatus Bathyarchaeota archaeon A05DMB-5, assembly GCA_019685655.1. NCBI lineage: Archaea > Thermoproteati > Candidatus Bathyarchaeota > Candidatus Bathyarchaeota archaeon A05DMB-5. The sequence goes on from JABFQP010000002.1 coordinate 198,823, forward strand.
GAGTGTTTTCAACAACTTTCTTAACTGTTACCTTGAATTTTTCTGGGTCATTTGATGTGGAGCGAATGGCAATCATGTCAAGCTTTAACGTTTGTCCAATGTATTCGAAATTGAACTGTTCAGTCCGCTTTATCCGGTTCATTATTTCTTCGTCAGACATTTCGTCAGTGACGTCAATCGCAATGGCAGTGGGGTTGAAATATGCGAACTCGTGGCGGTACATTACGAGTTTCCCGCCAATCTTCACTGCTTTATCGCCAACGCCAATAACAATCTCTTTTATGGCTGGCTTCAGCATTTCCTTCAATTGCTTGTAAGCTTTCTCATGCTCCTTAGTCAATAAGGGAGGACACTTCTCAATTGCGACTTCACGGTTAACAACTTTCGTCGCAAAAGCCATACAGTTCTCTTCGCCACATTCCTTACAGTTAGTTTTGGGAAGAAGCTTGTAAACATCAATGGGGCTTAGTTCTTTTACGCCAACTTTTCCCTTTCCTTCCTTCTCATCCATAAACACACGCTCCGTTTCTAAACTTTAGCGGAAACCCATTCAACAAGCCTGTCCGCATTGCCAGACCTGGCATTTGTCAACTGTTTCGTTACGTCCTTGAGAGTTTTCACAGCAGCTGGATGCATCATCATAAACAAGTCCACACCAGCAAGCAGCAAAGTCAACGCAGTAGTCACTTCCCACAAAGGTCCACGCAGCTCACGGGGCTCCCACTCTGGCGCCATCTTCAACCACGCTTCTCTCGCCGCCCAAGCGTTTGTTGTTCCAGAAGACATTGGATGCGCAAGTTCTGGGTCGCCCATCAAAGCTGCCAGCCTAGCTCTTTCCATATTGGTAAAAGCGTAGTCAAGACCGTAACCCAAAGCAGCAGTCGTCAAATCCATGACAATGTCTTCTTTCGGTAGAAAATCATACAATCTGCGATTAAGCTCTCGGGCTAAATTCAAATCCATAGGAGTAAAGGACAAGGCTACATGCCCATTCTTCTTAACAAATTTCGCGCAACGTTCAACATCCATGTCCCGCGTTAATGAACTAATCAGAAAACGTTCACCAGCAAAAGTTTCAGTAATCTCCGCAAAAACATCCGCATCTTTAACAGGGTCACCGCAACCGCCAATCACAAGCGGCACATCCACAGCCTGCGCGACAGCCTCAACCGTTTTAACCGCATCCTTAGGCGACACATCCTTAACCAACGGGTCAATAGTAATCAAATGAATCGTCACCATGTCAGCCCCAAACTTTTCAACAGCAAGCTTAGCCCAAGCCGCAGGGTCGCCTAAAACCTCCTTCACATGCATCTTCACCGCTTTCGCAAGCGGCACTTCCATGTCAAAAACATCCAACGTCACAACAGGAGGATGCAAAGTCGGACGCTCAAAAGTGTAAAAGGCAGGAGTAGTTTCGCCTCCGATAACAAGAGATTTTCCGCGCGTTCCCCCTTCGCTTTTTGTGGCGCCAAGTTTCACCTCAACAACCTTGCCCGGATAAGTTTCAATTGGCGGAATAAAATCGGTCTCAATTATTGTGGCGGGTTTAGCTTTTGCTGGAGCTGCAATCTTTGGCAAAGCCATTGTGGGAGCAGCAACAGCGCCCGGTTGAAGCCAAATTTCCAAGTCGCCTACGTTCATTTCAAAATCTTCAAGCTCAATCTCTTGAAGTTTCGCAAGAAGCTCTAGCAAGCGCGGGCTAAGCTTAAGCCCAAATGTTTCCTCTTCTTTCTTCTTCTCTGGCAAGTTTTCTTCACCTTTTCTCAGACTTTTCGCTTTTCATTGAACGAATTATGACCTTCTTGGCGTAGATTTTGGCGTCTTTCAATATGATTTTGAAACCTCCAGCAGTTATCGGCAAAGTAGCTGCGGTAGCAACAGGAAACATCGGCGCTTCTTCTTTCGCTTCAGCTGGCACCGCTTCTTCAACAGTCACAGTTTCTTTCTTCCAACTTTCCACAACTGGATGATTATGCTCCTTAAGAAAAGCCTTCAATTCATCAATTGTTTTAGCTTGCTCTTCCGTAGCAACTTTGTCGACAATCTCAGCAGGAATGAAATCCTTAACTCTTTCCTTAACTTCTTTCGGCATCCAAACCACACGTTTCCATCCACCGTCTGCTTGCAGAAACTTCTGCGAACGCATGTACTCAATGGATATTCCGTGGAAACCGTCAACCTGGCGACCGCCAGCCGTGGAATCCGCTAAAGTGGAGAAGGGCAACCCATTCACAGTCACATCCTTGTAGCCTCTGTGAACTATGCCGAAGCCATCCACTTCAGGAATGTAGAAAGCCACACCTTCAAAGCAACCGCAAGAAGTGTGCGGATAACCAAAAGCCGTGTAAAGCCACACTTTCGTTATTTCGCCAAGAGTCCTCTTCTTCACCGCTTCGTCCACGCCAGAATACTCACCCTTAACAGGGTCTAACAGTTCGCCTCTCTCAATTGTGAACACTGGTCCCTTAGGGTCTATGCTTGCGGCGGCTCTGCCGTCAAACCAGCTTATAGCTCCACAGTTTGAATATCGCTGAGGCGTGATTACGCAACAGTGGGTTGGAGCAAAAGACTGACATAAAATGCACCCGTAAAACTTGTCAACTTCCTCATCCTTCAAGCCACGAGCCCTGGCGTCTCTTGCATCGTAGATTTGCAATGCTTCATCGTAAAGTTCTTTCACTTTTTCTGCATCAGTTATGAAAGTAACCTGCATTTTCTCGATTATTGGCAGTTCGCTTTTGAAGAGTCTATGCAAAACTTTGCCTACGAAATCAAAGGAGTTTAAGCCCTTTTCAAAAGATTTCTTGCTTAGTCTCAGCCAAATGTCGTAGCGTTGGTTGAGGTGCATGAAGCCTTCGATGAAGTTGCAGTAGGCGTGAATGCGTCTTTCGATTACGCCTTCAAGTTCGGGTTCGAGTTTGGCGCCAGCAACTTCTATGACGATGCCTAGAGGGTAGGTTTTGCCTTCTTCCATGTCCTTTATGTCTGGTCCGATGACTGTTACTTTTCCATCTTCAACTTCTTCTGGCTTTTTAACTCTTGCAAGTTCAAATTTTTCTTTAATGTCTGGTCCGCCGAGTTCCACGTACATGTCTTTTCTACGGATTCTTTCGCCTTCGTAGATTACGCCCACATCTACTGGTATGTCCTTAAACATTGACATTTGCTATTTGCCTCCTTCCTCAAACTTTTCAATTATTACTCTAAGATTTTCCACCCAGTCTTTCACTGAAGTGTTTGGGAAAGACCAACTTGCATGCGGGTGATAAACGTTATCCAACGTTATCGTTTTAAGATTTGGGGCGAAATGCTTCAATCCAGAAAGAATTGTCCACTCCATGTAGTAAGGAAGCCCAACAAACAACGCCAAATCATGCGGTCCCTTGCCGTCGATTCCAGACCATTCCGCGTCTACGAGACGGTTGCCAATGTCTACTGCAGGCATGAAACCAGCCGGCTTGTATTTTCGCTTGTGAAACTCGCTGACAATGTGAGCTGTGGCAACGACTGGAATTTTCGCTTTCTTTGCAAGCTCAATCATAAGGTCAATCAGTTTTTTCTTATTCAGTTCGGTTTCAACCGCCTTATGACCAACAACGAGAATCGGATGCTTAGCCTTCTTAATCATTGCAGTAACAATTTCCGGCTTTGTCACTACCAGAGCCTTTTTTGGTCCGGGAACTTCAGCAGTTTGCCAAGGTTCAGCAGCAACCATGCCTTCTCACTCCTTTTTCTTCCTAATCATCCTAGGAAGAAGCGTCGGGTCAGGAATCACCGTTTCCTTCCACCCCTTCTCCTCAAGAATCTTAACTATTTCATCCTTCATCGTCACAGGCACATCAGCAATTGTGCGCACAAACAAATGAATATCTTCAGGCATCGTTCCATACAATCTCTTGTGTAAATCAACGTAATGCGTAAGTTTAATGGCTCGTCCTTTCATTGTGTCGTTTGGACGCATGCAAAGCTTAGCAATCATAACCATGGCTTCTTCCTTTGTTTCTGCAGTGTAGAACAGATGTTCCGGCGTGGGTCCAACATACACTTTCTCGCCAGTCCGTGCGTCATAAACGTACCAGTCCTCCTCTCGGTCAGCCCTTCCAAGAAGCATACGCCGGTATTTAATGCCATGCGGACCAACAATGACTGGCACGCCAAGCCGCCAGAACCCGCTTGCAATTGACGCTGCCTTTTGAGAGTAAGCGCCCCATGCAACGCCAACTGCGCCAACACGGTTCAGTATGTAATCGGCTATTTCTTCATAGTTGGCTCTCAAATTTCTCTTCGCAAAAATGTTCGCGATTTTTATTGCAGCTCCAGCGATGTGCGAGTTTGAAACGCAAGAACCCACGTTAACAAGACAGCCTGACGTGAACTCTCCTGTGAAGTACTCGTAGGGTGTTTTTCCCTCTTCGTTTTTGTACATAGCAGCCGACATCGCTGAGCAACCAGAAGTCACAACTATGAAACGCCTATTAGCGAATTCCGTGCAGATTTCCGCAACTTCCTGCCCGCCCTTCGGATAGTTAGAGCAACCCACAACAGCAACCACGCCTGGAATTTCACCGAGCACAATTGGGCTGCCAACGTTTCTTATTTCAACGTCCTGTATTGCGCCTCTTCCGACTCTCACCTTGTAAGTCTCTTCCTTCAGCTTTTTCTCTCCAGCCTTGACAATGAAACTGTGAACCGTCAAGCCTACCGGGCAAGCATGTTCGCATCGTCCGCAGCCCACACATAATTCGTACAGGTCAGCAAGCTTTGCTAAGTTGCCCGTGGCTGCGGCTTTCATTGCCTCTGGAATGTGCAAGTCTTGCGGACACGCCCTTCTACAGTCGTTGCATTGTCTACATTCCTTTGCACGTTGGATGACCTCGTCGACTTCGGGAATTACCTTAAACTTTTTGCGTAACGGAGCAACCTTTAATGCTAATTTTACGGCGACTTCTCCAACTTTCTCGGGGTCGAGAATTAAGGCTCCAGGCGCCTTTCCATTTAGCAAGTCCTCGACTATAATGTCAGCTGGGTCGTTGGTGCGGTTCGGCAAACCCATACAATTCTTTTCGGAAGCCACAATCACAGGTGCCTTAATCCGTTGAGCCTCAAAGAAGGAGTCTGCTCTAACGCATTGTTCATCCAGCACAACAACGTCGGGAACGCCGCTTCGTATGAAACGCAGTTGCCAAGATATTGGGCCAATAATCTTGCCACGCTTATAATACCGTGTTATGTCGTGGGCTGTGCAGCATAATCCGCAAACTTCGATTTCTCCGTCATGCCCATTGTCTTTCATATAATCGATTATGCCAATAGAAGGAACAACATTGTGTCCGATGCAGAGAATCACTGGCTTCTCCACGTTTATTGTTCCATATCCCAGGTCTACAAGCAGCGCTTCAGGGTCAGCCTTGGGAAAACCATAAGCAGCTATTTGCGCTATGTCTGCAACTTCCATTCCAACATGGTCAACCATGCCAGCATGCAAAACTTTCGACTCAAAGTCAAGATTGCTCCCTTCTTGTCCCGTGTGCGCAACAGACAAAAGATGCGTAACTTGAGTTTCAACGTAATCCAAAACTTCTTCTAAATCACCAAGCGTTTCAGGTTTTACTCCACACACGAGACGGGTTACTGGAGCCTCAACCTTAATATTTAAGCCACCTACGTCAAGAGGATAATTGTGCCCGAATTTTTCGATTAAATGTTCAAGTAAGTGGCGTGCGTGACCAATGTGTGTTGCAGCACCGATGCAGCATGCCAAAAGCACGATGCGGGATTGCTGGGCTGACATGTTTATTCCGCATGCTCCGCGTTTGTCGCCGGTTAAGTCGCATTTTCCAAAAGTGCAGAGGCAGCAAACGTCACAGTAGGGCAGATAGAAGGGTTTGTAGCGTTGGAGAAGCTTCAAGTCCCATTCTCTTAGTGCAGTAAGCGAAGGAAAGGGTGTTGGTCCCATCGGTTCAGTCCACGTTTCTGCGATAAGTTTGCAGAAGGAAAGTTGAAGATTCTTTATAAATCCAACATCAGTGTTTAACTCGTCAATTTTTATGTTAACGCCTTTTTTACTCACTCAAAGACACAACCTAAAGAGTTTAGAAGATGTATCCTTATCGCTGCGTTATTTTAAGTTTTTCTAGAACCTTTTTCCATTAAACCTAAAGCAAAATTAGGATGCTATCTTACGATTTTAGGTATCCAGCATTTTCCATTATCTTCTTCACGGAAACATACGCAGGAGAATTCGAAGACAAAGCCAGCAAAGATTTTCCAGCTAGAACATGCTCCTCCACAGCTTCATCAAAAGCTATTTTGCCCAAAAATTTATGCTTCAACATCTTTTCAGCACTATCCGCTAAGCCTTCTGGAAATCGGAAACCGCCAACAACGTAAAAGTTTCTGAAGTCAATTTTGACCTCTTTGGCTATGCGATGCGCACGTTCAACATGGTTGAAGGATTTTTTAGAAGGGTCCAAAACGTCGAAGATGTCATCCACCTTAGACGTGATTCTTCGGTTTAAGTGTTCTAAACCCGCTGGTGAATCAATCAGAATATACTTGTAGTTTTTTGTTAGCGATTCTAATGCTCCCTTCAGAGCTGCGTTGGGCAGACAATAGCATCCTTCAACCCACTTCGTCCCAAGCGCTATAAAATCGAAATAGTCACTCTCGAACATGCCATAAGACCAAATCCTGTTTTCAATCCTTTCAGTAGGCGCAACACCAATCGTTGTTCCGCCTTGCTCCAAAAAAGTTTCAACTAGCAATTCTGAAATTGTCTTTTTACCCGCATCTTTCAGGTCTACGCCTATCATTTCGCCCAAGTTTTGGTCTGGGTCGGCATCGACAAGCAACAAAGGCGATTCGCCGATTTCCATGAAATATTTTGCCATCAAAGCCACAAAACTTGTTTTCCCCGTGCCTCCACGTCCTATTGTGACAAGTATTTTCACGTTCTTTTTCTCCTATTATCTACTAGATGTTGTTTCAAACGTATTTAGATGTTGTTAACCATTAACTTTTCACACAAACGCTTTATGGCAAATAATGCTTCAGATTTCTCAAGTAAAAGTGGAGTTTTCCCCAACATTTCTGCTTCTACAACTGTTGGGTCGAAAGGAACGAAACCCACAACTTCCAAACCGTTTTCCAACGCATATTTTTTGACGTTTTCCTTTTGCGTATCGTTTTCGATTTTGTTTCCAACAAGAAAAACCTTCTTCATACCTGCCTTTGCGGCTAAATCATGAATGCTCTTTGCAGTTTCAAGAGACTTCACATTCGCATTTACCACAACAAGCATCGTGTCAACGTGTCGTGCTGTTCCACGACCAATATGCTCAACACCAGCCTCCAAATCCAAAACCACCGCCTCATTTCGCTCCACAACCAAATGACGAAGCAAAGCACGCACAACAGCGTTCGCCGGACAAGTGCAGCCAGAACCCATCGACCGCACAGTCCCCATAACAATTAAGTTCACACCAAAAGGAGTTTCAACCGAATAGTCGCGGGCAATATCGTCAACAGTGAAGGATAAGCGAAAAACGCCCGAATAACCTGTGCCAGTTTTAGACTCCACCAACTCTTTATTTTCTGATATGGGCACTATTGTTCGAGCCTCTTCAGGCGACAAGCCTAAGGTTAAGGCCAGATTTGGCGAAGGGTCAGCATCAATAGCTATCGTTTTTAGTCCTTTCTTTGCAAAAAAGTTGGCGAGAGCTCCAGCGATTAAGGTTTTGCCAACCCCGCCCTTTCCAGAAACCGCAATCTTCACTCAACATGCCTCTTGCTGATTAACTCTCGCAAAATTATTTACACTTTTCTACGCTGCAGCTTTGCAACTGTTAGAGAAACAAGTCCTTTTCTGGTGGTCTTATCAGTTCTGTTGCTTTCGCGTTTTCTAATTTTTGATATTTGTAGCCGCGGATTATCGCTACTGGAACAGCCTCGTCTGCTTGCCCTATGACCAGCTCAGCAGCAGAACAAAGCTCATCAGCCACGGCCGTTTGCTTCACCCTCAAAACATAACCAAACAAATCCTTCTCGCCCCGTCTATCTCTAATCGGTTTTATCCCAGCCACCCCAATAGCCACGTTTATTTCACCCTCTCTTAATGGACGCCCATGCGTATCAGAAATAATCACCGCAACATCATAACCAGTCAACCGCTTAACCTCTTGCCTAATTCTTTCCGCAGAAGCATCCGCGTCGTCAGGCAACAAAGCAACAATTCTTTCGCCAGGCACGTTAGATTTGTCAACACCAGAATTCGCGCAGACAAACCCATGCTTAGTTTCTGTGATAAGCTTCCCGTCGCCCATGCGCTTGATGCTCTTAGATTCTCGAAGGACAACTTCAACCATTGCAGGGTCCTTCTCATATTGCGCGGCTATACTTTTCGCAAACTCCGACGGCACAACATCATCAAGATTCACAATTTTGCCTTCAGCACGCGAAGCAATAACATGCGTAACCACGAGTATGTCTCCGTCGCGGATTGGGGTTCCTTGCTTTTCCGCTGCTTCACAAATAAGTTTGGCTAAGTTGTCGCCTTCCTTAATTATTGGCAATCCATTAATTCCAATTATTTGAATTATGCTCATAGCAGCGCCACATCGGCATTAATATAAGACAGGTGGGTTCTTTACAATTTCGCTGAGCCCCGCCAATCACAACCAGAAAACTGCTCCACAACACTTTTGGCTAAACTGGATTGTTTAAACACAATCTTCACACATTTTGCAACACGTCTACGAAAGATTTTTAATCTCAACACCATTTTCTCTTTAGTCAAGATGATGTTTCAATGAAAATATTACATGAGTTTGTTCCAACACGCAAATTCCTAAAAATCGCAGAAGAAGTAAAAGATTTAGTTGACGGATGGAACGTCACCGACAGCGCAGCGGGACTCCCAGCGCCAAGCGGCACAGCCGTAAGCTGCGTACTCAAGGCTAAGTATCCCGACAAGATAGTGATACCAATCTTCATATTGCACTATAAAGGTCCAGTGGAAGTGGGAGGTTTAGCTTTAGCAGCAGACGCCGTAGGCCTAGACGGCCTCGTGCTCACAATGGGCGATGTTCCAAAATATGGAGAACCAATAAAAATGCTCAAATCTTCAGAAGAAGCCCGAGATTTCCTCCGCACAACGGTACGCTTAAAAAACCTGAAGCTGGGTTCTCTGCTTACAGCACGCCGTTCCATAGAAGACAGCATTGCCAGAGTGAGAGAACCTTGGGACTTTGTTTTCTTCATGAGGCTGGAAGATAAAACCTTCCCAGCACTGGAGCAAATAGCCAAAGAATGCAAACGCCTAGACAAGCCGATATACACATACTTGCTGGTGGAAACACCCAACAACGTGGAAACTATGAAAATGATTGGTTGGACAAGCACCACAAGCATAGACCACGTTGAAGATTATGTGGCAAAATTGGAAGGCATCGTAGACGGCGTAATCGCGACATGCGCAGGAGACCACGAAGGCGACAAAGAACTGCTAGGAAAGCTTCAGAAATTCAGAAAATAAAATAACGTTTAACCCATAAACCTTTTACCTTTTTATTTTTAGTTTTACACAGAATATTCTATACCCTTAATGAAAAAGGCTTTTCCAAAACTTTTAAACTTAAACATGCATGTTATTCTCTCATAAAGTGGGCTATTCACCATGAGCTTTAACAAAATAAGCTTCGAAGAATCCTTAGAAAAAAATGTTGTCGCTACAGGGAACTGTGTTGGCTGTGGCACATGCGTTGTCGTTTGTCCTTTTGGTTGTTTAGAATACTTTGAAGGCGAGCCTCGAATAGTTAAAGAATGCAAAGTCTGCGGCATCTGCGCACAAACCTGTCCAACATATGAATGGTCATGGTTGAAAGCGGAAAATTTTGTGCTTGGCAGAGAACGGAAGGCTGAAGAAGAATTTGGCGTCTATCGCAGGCTCGCGGTAGCTAAAGCGAAGAATAATGAAATACTGAAGGTTTGTCAAGATGGCGGCGTCGCCACGGCACTGTTGCTTTTTGCTCTAGAAAAAGGGATTATTGATGGCGCTGTGGTCTCTGGAATCAGTAACGAAAAACCGTTTTATCCGATTCCAAAGTTAGCCACAACACAAAAGGAAATTCTGGAATGTGCCGGAACAAAATACTCCTATTCGCCCAACATTCTCGCATTGACTGAAGGAATCAAACAGAAAAAGAAAAGCTTAGCATTTGTTGGAACGCCATGCCAGATTCGTGCAATAAGAAAAATACAAATGTCAGGCTTAAAGAAATACAGTGCGCCTCTAAAATTTTTGGTTGGACTCATGTGTTCAGAATGCTTCACTTACGAAGGACTAATGGAAAAATACATCCACCAAACATTAGGCGTAAACTTGAACTCAATAAAAAAGATGAATATTAAAGGAAAAATGCTCGTCACAACAGAGTCGGAAGTAAAAGCCATTCCCTTAGCTGATATTAAACAATACGTCAGAAAAAGCTGCAGATTCTGCGATGATTTCAGCTCTGAATTGGCAGACATGTCCATTGGCGGTCTGGGACTAGACGGCTGGACTTTCATGGTAATACGCACAAAAGAGGGAGAAGAACTCTTTGAAGCAGCAGAAAAAGCTGGAACTATTGAAACCCGACCAGTAGAAAAAGGCGAGTTTGCACTTAGCTTACTCTTGAAACTTTCAGAGAAAAAACGAAAAACCGCAAGCGAAGAAACGACTCAGCCTAAGAGCTAGCCCAACCGTTGAAAGCACATATTTCATTCAATGGTTTTCGTTGAGGAAGCCGTGGTTTTTCATTCGCATGTCCCATGATGACCATAGCTTGCGGCTCAAATTCTTTAGGCAGTCGCAGAACTTCTTTCACAGTGTCTTGACAGAAAAGTGGTGCGCAAATCCAACATGCGCCAAGTCCATGGTGATGGGCTAATAGGAGCAGTGTTTGGATGTATGCTGCTACGCTTTGAGTTGCCATTAAATATTCAGCCTTTCGTCTTCGCGGGTCTGGATATTTGTGCATGTCCGCCAGTGTTACACAGGCAATCATAACAATTGGGCTTTTTGTGATTCTGTCCAAACTCTCAACTTTCACAATTTTTTCAGCTTCTTCTTTTGGAACGCCATCTTTAAGCATGTTAAAAAGCCATGCTTTGCCCATTTTAGCGGCTAATTTTTTCTTTACCTTGTCATCGTCTATTACTATTATACGCCATGGCTGAGCATTGTGAGCAGAAGGAGACCATCGTGCTAAATCTAAAATGGCAGTTACGAGTTCACGTGAAACTTTAGTGGATTTGAATCTTCTAATACTTCTTCTCGACTTTACCAGTTCAGTTATATCCAAGCGTATTCCTCTTTCCACGCTCTTTATTTGAATCGGAGGTTTTTAAAATCGTGGTTTATAGTCAGCTTTATGAAGTTAGATGAAAGCTCTATCCTTGTGAACGTTTATGGGATTCGTGACAGCTCTTGCTGGCGGAGTGGGCGCAGCCAAACTGTTACGCGGTCTTATTCAGATAATTCCCCCGCAGGATTTAGTGATTATTGGCAACACCGGTGACGATACAGAGCTTTATGGGCTCCACATAAGCCCAGACTTGGACATAATCATGTACACGTTAGCTGGGATTATTGATGAAACGAAAGGATGGGGCGTTTCCGGTGACACATTCAACTGCCTCGATATGCTGGGTAAGCTTGGACTTGAAACATGGTTTAAGCTTGGCGACCGAGATTTGGCAGTCCACATTTTAAGAACGAAAATGTTGAAAGAAGGCATGACACTTTCAAGGGTCACAACAGAACTCTGCAAGATGCTTGGAGTCGAAGCCAAACTCGTGCCCATGAGCAATGACCCTGTGAGAACCAAAGTGTTGTCGGGCATGCTTCGCCTTGAGTTTCAAGAATACTTTGTAAAAAGACAAACCAAAGATACAGTAACGGGCGTATTGTTTGAGGGAGCAGACAAAGCTAAGCCCACACCGGGCATAATCAAGGCAATAAGCGAAGCAGAGCGTGTTGTCATATGTCCAAGCAACCCTGTTTTGAGCATATCGCCTATACTCTCCGTTTCGCCAATCAGAAAGGAATTACAAAAAACTAACGCGTATATTGTTGGCATCAGTCCAATTGTTGGCGGAAAAGCACTCAAAGGACCAGCAGATAAAATTATGGCTAGTATGGGATTAGAAGCCTCAGCATATGGCGTGGCTAAATTTTATGCAGACTTTCTTGACCATTTCATAATAGATAAGGTTGATGAAGGCTATAAGAGACGGATAGAAGAGTTAGACGTAAAAGTGACTGTTACCGATACAGTAATGAGAACTCTGGAAGATTCCATTCGCTTGGCGAAAATCGCAATGGAAGTAAAGTGAAGTTAATTATATTTCACGAATTTCGCATTGAAGTTTCTTTATGATTTCTTCAGCCTTTGCCGGTTCGACTTTTAAAGTGTAAAGCTTCTTAGGCGTGCGCAGTTTCAATTTTACAACATCCTTCAACCTTTTCACTGCACAGTAATCTGCACGCTCGCTTATGCTGATGAATTTTTCTTCGTCAAAGATTTCAGAGGGCATGAATCATCCCACGTTAGACACTTCTTGAGTGACGCCGCATTTTTATCTGTTTTGGTTAAGCATAACCCTCAACGTTAAGAGCAAATGATATCTGCAATTTCCAACAAAGAAGAACACAAAGGAAGAGGGAGAATGGCAAAAAGAAAGCTTGAGGGAATTTTTGTTCCACATGTAACGCCTTTCAAACGTGACGGCGGTTTTGATGAAAAAGCGTTAAGAACATGCGTAAGGTTTTGGCTGGAAAGTGGAATTTCTGGACTTGTGTCATGCGGAAGTAATGGAGAGGCACCTTATCTATCTAGGGAAGAAAGGAAAAAAGTCATAAAAACAGTGATGGACGAAGTTAGCGAAAAAACAATCGTTATTGCTGGGACGGGTAGCATAAGCACTAGGGAGACTATTCTGTTCACAAAGGACGCAAAAGATGCTGGAGTTGATGCAGCGCTGGTGGTCACGCCGTTTTATTTCAAACTTTCAAACAAAGAAGTGTTAAAGCACTATGAAGCTTTGCTGAATGCTGTTGACCTTCCAATCATTCTCTACAGCGTCCCAAAATTCACGGGCTATACTCTCGAACCAAACTTAATACAACAACTCGCATCAGAACACGAAAATGTTATCGGAGTTAAAGATAGCAGTGGAAACTTCGGCGCTATAACTGAAACTATAAGGTTGGTTGGCAATAAAATCTCGGTTTTGGCTGGAACAGCCGAGGTAACTCTTCCAACGCTAATCGCGGGTGGAAGCGGCGCAGTGATAGCCGTTGCAAATGTGTTCCCAAAACTATGCAACGAACTTTATGAAAGTTTTAAAAGAGGAAACTATGAAAAAGCGGGCAAACTACAGCGGCAAATATCCCACATAAACGAAATACTCGTTAAAAAATACAACCAGCTATCATCCATAAAAGAAGCACTAAACATTTTAGGATTACCAGCAGGCTATCCACGAATGCCAGCGTTACCACTGAAGAAGGAAGAGAGAAAAGAAATCAAAGATTTTCTGAAAAATTACGCTTAACAACGCGTCTAAGAAAGTTGTAATGGGCCGGACCGGATTTGAACCGGTGACCTTCCGCACGTCAAGCGGATGTCCTAACCGAGCTAGACTACCGGCCCACCACGGTATTCCTATTTGATTAGGTTTCTTTTAAAATAGGTTTTCGGTTCACATGGAGGCCAGTCTGCAAGCAAACATTTTAAGATGTAAAAGGATTAAATGAGCATATATTGATGCCGGGATGGCGGAGTGGATAACGCGCAGGCCTTGAGAGCCTGTGGACCCTTTGGGTCCGCATGGGTTCGAATCCCATTCCCGGCGCCAAATTACACGAATCATATTTAAATCTTTAGTTGAGCATGCAATGTTGGTATTTACAGCTTTACGCTTATTTCAAGTCCATCTTCGCGATGGTGTCCTACTGCGGCAGGACCTATGGATTCGAATCTGCTACTATATTTTCCTGAAGACTTTACGTAATCTAAGTAGGATGGCGCATGCTCTACATTGTCGGCGACTATGACGCTTCCTTTATGGAGTTTCTCCTCAACCAGTCGCAGATAGTCTAGGTACTGCGCTTTATCCGCGTCGATAAAGACCAAGTCAAACATGCCTTCCAACGTTGGTATAATTTCAATTGCATCGCCGACTAACACTTCCACGGTTGGCGGTATCTCCGCCTTTCTTATGTTCTCTTTCGCTATCTCTGCGTTGTTGGCATCAATTTCAATAGTGATTAAGTGGGCGTCGCTCCCAAGCTCTTTTCCCATAAGGATTGCCGAGTATCCAATTAGAGTCCCAATCTCCAAAACGCGTTTAGGTTTGATTTCACGAACAACTTTCACCAGTATTTGACCCCTGTTTGGTCCCACAATAGGAAGAAACCTCCTCCTTCTCGCTACACCTTCAATTTCCCTTAAGACCTTCTCTGCCTTGCTCAGAATCATTTTCCATCAAACCTTGCCTTCACAATCTCCTACTATTCTAACACTTATAGGCATTATTTTGACTTGTGTTCTACGATTTTAGATCTGCCGAGAAATTAAATCGAAATGTAAACCTATTCCCCGGCGCTAAAGCAGAACCGTTAATATCGGTTGATACTAGAAAGAAAAAATATATGCGGAAAATACTGTCACATGGTGTGTTATTTCTTTAGCTATTTAAATGACTGTTTTAACCGCTTTAATTATTGCTTTTTCATCGGAAATCACATATTTTTCTAAGGGTGGACTGAAGGGGATTGGCGTGTCTGGCTCTGCCACCCTTTTTATTGGAGCATCTAAATAATCCAAGGCTTCTTCGGCTACTACTGCCGCAATCTCGGCGCTTACGCCGGCGGTCTTGCAGTCTTCGCTTACTATGATTATTCTTCCCGTCTTTTTGATTGATTTTATTATTGTTTGTTTGTCGAGTGGTGTTAGTGTTCTTGGGTCAACAACTTCTACGCTTATGCCTTCTGCCTCAAGCATTTCTGCCGCTTTTAAGGCTTTGTGGACCATGTATAAGGTAGCCACTACAGTTACGTCAGCTCCTTCCTTCTTCACGTCTGCCACTCCAAAAGGAACAGTGTATTCTTCTTCTGGAACTTCTCCTTGGATTGGATACAAAAGTTTGTGTTCACAGAAGAAAACGGGATTGTTGCCACGTATGGCTGATTTCAAAAGTCCTTTTGCGTCATAAGGCGTTGACGGCGCAGCCACATACAAACCTGGAACGTGCATAAACCAAGCTTCCAAACTTTGCGAGTGATGGGATGCAATGTTTACGCCAGCTCCGAATGGTGTTCTGATAACAAGAGGGCAGTTTATTTGACCGCCGAACATGTATCGTATTTTTGCTGCTTGATTTGCAATTTGGTCCATTGCTAAGGCGGTTAAGTCTCCAAACATTATTTCCGCGACTGGGCGCATGCCCGTTATTGCAGCGCCTACAGCCGTGCCGATTATGGCATTTTCGGATATAGGTGTGTCGCGGACTCTTTCATCTCCGAATTCTTCCGCCAAGCCCTCGGTTACTTTGAAAGCGCCTCCCCAATATCTGCCGATATCTTCTCCAAGCAGAAAAACTGTTGGGTCTCGGCGCATCTCCTCTTTCAAGGCTTCTCTTAAAGCTTCTTTATATGTTATTTTTCGCATACTATGCTCCTCCACAATTAGGCGTAAACATCCTCCAACGCTTCTTCTGGCTCGGGAAACGGGCTTTCTATGGCAAACTTGACTGCTTCTTCAATTTCAACCGAAACTTCCTTTTCAATGTGCTGAATTTCAGTTTCGCTCAACGCCTTTGTATGTATGAGTTTTTCTTTGAAACGTTTAATCGGGTCTTTTGCCAGCCATTCTGCTACTTCTTCCTTAGGTCTATACCTTGCCGGGTCAACGCGCGAATGCCCCCTGTGTCTGTAAGTTTTGCATTCAATTAGTGTTGGTCCTTCGCCTTTTCTGGCTCTTTCAACTGCCTTCTCTGTGGCTTCGTAAACTGCTAAGACATCATTGCCGTCTACAAAAACGCCTGGAATGCAATAAGCTATTGCTCTGTCAGCTATGTTTTCTATGTTCATGACTATTGATTGGCGTGTCCCCATAGCATAGAGGTTGTTTTCGCAGACGAAGATTACTGGCAGTTTCCATATTGACGCCATGTTTATGCCTTCGTGAAATGTGCCTTGATTTGAAGCGCCTTCCCCGAAGAAACATGCCACGACTTGGTTTGTCCGTCTAAGTTTTATTGATAAGCCTGCGCCGACTGCAATGGGTATTCCTGCTCCGACGACTGCGGTTGCGCCTAACATGCCTATTCTGAAATCTGCTATGTGCATTGAACCGCCTTTGCCTTTGCAGTAGCCTGTTTTTTTGCCTAGAATCTCAGCCATTGTCCGTTTTAAATCAGCGCCTTTTGCTATGCAATGTCCGTGTCCTCTATGCGTGCTTGTAATATAGTCGTCCTTGCGAAGGTTACTGCAAACGCCAACTGCCACCGCTTCCTCTCCAGCATAAAGATGAATTGTGCCTGGAACAAGATTTTGAGCGTAAAGTTCGAAAACTTTCTCTTCGAAAAGACGAATTTCAAACATTTTTCTAAGCATCTCGGCGAGCTTGTCTTTTGGCAGATTTAACATGCATTTTTTCCCTCAGCGCATTTGGTGAGTTATACTTTTTCATACTTTTATATTATTTGATGATGGAAGCACAAACCATATAGAATCAGTTATTGTAGTATTCTGTAAAGGAATCCTCTATGCAGAAGTCTTATTCACGCTTGCTTGGCATAGTTGGAAAACCAAACACTGGCAAGTCCACTTTCTTTTGTGCTGCAACTTTGGCGCCTGCTGAGATTGCAAACTACCCGTTCACGACGATAAAACCGAACAGGGGCGTCGGTTATGTAAGGACCCCGTGTGTGCATGAGGAATTTAATGTTAAAGATAATCCGGTTAACTCTCTATGCTTGGACGGCGTAAGGCTTATTCCCGTAGAGTTCATTGACTGTGCGGGTCTTGTTCCAGATGCTTGGAAAGGAAGAGGACTGGGCAATCAGTTTTTGGATGAAATTAGAAAGGCAGACGCTTTAATTCACATCGTTGATGCTTCCGGCGGAACAGACTGCGAAGGAAGACTATGCAAAGCTGGAGAACATGACCCAGTGGAGGATGTTCGCTTTTTAGAACGCGAAATAACCATGTGGATGGCAAATATACTAAAACGCGATTGGCCCAAAATCGCTAGAACCGCAGAATCTGAAACAAGAGACCTTTTTTCGATGCTTGAGGAACGGTTAAGTGGTTTGGCAATCCGACGAAGCCACGTGATTGAGGCAGTTAGAAGGACTGGGTTAAATGCAGAAAAGGCAACGGCTTGGAGTGAAGAAGACTTCCTGAAGTTTGTGGACATGCTAAGGCGAGTTGCCAAGCCCATGTTAATTGCAGCAAACAAAATAGATGTGCCTCCTGCAGAGGAAAACTTGGAAAGGCTCAAAAAATTGGATTATCTTGTTGTTCCTTGCTGTGCAGAGGCTGAACTTGCGTTAAGAAGAGGAGCTGAAAAAAAGTTAATAGATTACCGACCTGGAGACTGCAACTTTAAGATACTTACTCCAGAAAAATTAACTGAAAGCCAAACCAAAGCGTTGGAGACGATTAGAGAGAAGATTCTTCTCAAATATGGTTCAACTGGCGTTCAAGACGCGATAAACATGGCTTTTTTCAAACTTTTGAACATGATTACCGTTTATCCTGTAGAGGATTTGGAGCATTTAGCGGACCATAATGGGCGAGTTTTGCCTGACGCTTACCTTGTGCCTTATGGGATTACAGCGCGTCAAATGGCTTACTTGATACATACGGAACTTGGGGAAGGTTTCCTCTACGCAGTTGAAGCTAGGCAAAGAAAACGAATTGGAGAAGACTATCCGCTCAAAGATGGAGACGTCATATCCATTGTGAGCACAAGGAAAAGAGCTTA
Source organism: Candidatus Bathyarchaeota archaeon A05DMB-5 (assembly GCA_019685655.1). Classification (NCBI taxonomy): domain Archaea; kingdom Thermoproteati; phylum Candidatus Bathyarchaeota; species Candidatus Bathyarchaeota archaeon A05DMB-5. The sequence continues at coordinate 216,861 of JABFQP010000002.1, forward strand.
ATCTTCCATTAACTGTTGTATGAACTTGAAAGAGACATTTCACCCATGGCTGTATAACCCAGACGGCTCTCACAACACACAAACCAAATTCGCATCTAACCCAGACCCTAACTATAGTTTCAACCTATAAATAAGGGGGGCTATAGCTTCTCCAAGCCTAATATTTCTAAAACTCTAACAATTTACCATCCTTGTAAAACAATTTTCCATTCGCGTAAATTTCTCCACTCTTGCGCATATCCTTCAAAATATCCCAATGCAAAGCAGACTTATTCAAACCACCAGTGGCAGGAACAGGATTAAATCCCAACGCCATATGCAACGTCCCACCCATCTTCTCATCAAACAACATATTCTTTGTAAATCGGCTAATTCCATAATTCGTCCCAATCGCAAACTCTCCAACCCGCTCAGCACCTTCAATCTTCAACAACTGCCGCAACAACTCCTCACCCTTACCCGCAGAAGCCTTCACAACCCTACCCTTCTCAAAAACAAGCCTAACATCTTCAACCTCACGCCCCATAAAAATCCCAGGGAACGTAAACCTAATCTCCCCTTCAACCGAATCCTCCACAGGAGCCGTGAAAACCTCCCCATCCGGCATGTTCTTCTCACCACAACAATTAATCCACTTGCGTCCTTTCACGCTAAACCGTAAATCAGTATCCTCACCAACAACCCTAATCTCGCTCTTTCCATTTAGAAAACCGCAAATCTTCTCCTGCTCCACCTTAATCTTCTTCCACTCAGCAATCGGGTCATCCCTATCCACCAAACAAGCACTATAAACAAAATCCTCATACTCCGGCAAAGCCATCTCAGCCTCCTGCGCCTGCGTAGTAACAGGAAACGGCAAACCAGTCCACCTATACTTCCCTTCAGCTTCGCGCCTAAACAAAATCTCCGCAATCTCCCTTCTAGCAACACTCCGCATTCTAATCCTAGCAGGATCAATACCCGTCAATTTCTTCGGATTTGGCTCGCAGAAAATTCCGATCATAACATCAAAATGCTCAGCAGCAAAACGGTCAAAAGGCGAAACAAAAGTCAACTGATGTTCTTTGGCGTATTTAAAAAATGTGTAAACAGTATCCAGATTCGCCATAATCAGTGGATAAGCGTCACTTAACAAACATTCTCGGTAAATTTCATGCATCAACGGAAAAGCCAAATCACTCCCATTAATCAGAACTTTCTCCTTAGGCTTCACATCAACACTATAATGGACACAAAGCTTAGCCAACTTGACAACTCTCTCATCAACCAACCAAACACACCAGCCTTAAAGAAAACGATAACAACTTAAACCAGCATAAAACCTTGCCGATAACCTAAACGATATACTTATCTGCCTTCTCAAAATCCCTAACAATCTCCATAACTCGCTTTCGAACATTAACACCTTCTAAAGGTATATCCTTAAGCAAAACCCAAGGGCTTTTCCTCGCAACAAAAGTTGCAACATAATCCTCACCAAAACATTCTCTCGCAACCTTGTACACTAAACGCCTAACCTCAACTTCCGAATACTCGCCCAACGCATGCAAATACTCATGTAAAAGCAAATTAAAAACCAAAGCATTCACAATGCGCTTCGACTTAACAGCAGCCTCAACAATCTCCACCAAAGCCCTATTCAAAACAATATTGTTTGTCCCAACAGAATGATAAGCACCCAACTGCAAAGGCAAATCATCAAGAAAAAGCATCATCCCACCCCTACGCTTATGCAGAGAAAACTCCACACAATCCCTAACAACATCCCAAACCTCCCCATAACTCTTTGCATTCTCCAAACGACTCCGAAACCTGTCAACAACTGAAGATTCACCATCACCCATACCAACAACCCTTCACAACACTTCCAAAATTCCTCACAATCTTATTTATATGCATATAGAGAATTCACGTCCCTAACCCATTTTTGAAACACTAACCAAAACAAATAAAACCCCCAACCCAAAACAATTAGTTACCAAAAGGAGCAAAACAAAATGGCAAGCATAATACTCGTCAGAGACGTCATGTCCAAAGACGTCCGCGTCGTCCGACCAGACACAACCGTCAAAGAAGTCGTCGCCACAATGAACAAATTCAACATAGGCTCAATAATAGTCACCCAAGCAGACAGACCAGTAGGCATCATAACAGAACGCGACATCCTCAGAAGACTAGTAGAACAATGCCTAGCACCAGAAACCCTAACCGCAAGACAAATCATGACAAGCCCAGTCACAACAATAAACGAAAACACAACAATAGAAGAAGCCGCAAAACTCATGGCTAAAAAAAGAATCAAACGACTCCCAGTCACAAACAACAATAAACTCGTCGGCATCGTAACCTTCACAGACATAGTAACCAAAGTGCCAACACTACTTTCAATCCTAGAAGAACTTGTCAGACCACACCGCCGCACATACTAAACCAAAAATAATAATCCTTCTTTCTACCTTCTAAAAAGTTCCCGAACAAATTTCCCTTCTTTCACAACCAATCTCCCATCAACAGTCACAGTGGGACACTCAACCAAGAAATCCCAATGAATACTACTCTCATTCTTACCGCCCAACCACGTATTCTGACCAATCGCCACATGACACGTGCCATACGCTTTCTCCGTTGCAAGAAGCATATCACCACACGGATTCGTGCCAAAAGCAAACTCCGCCATACAATACGGATTTCCAGTCGCCTTCTCAAGCCGCGCTTTCAAAAACTCAAATCCCTTCTCAGCAGAAACAGCAGCCTTTTTCTTTCCTCTAAACTCTATACGAATGTCAGTTGCAACGCTTCCAGGCAAATCTTTAGGACACAAAACACCATAAGCACTTTCTTCAATAGGCGCCACAAAAACTTCCCCAACCGGCAAATTATGAACATACTGAACTATAGGAATTGACGGCGGAGAAGATTTCCCGTCATCATTAATCCAATAGCGATTCTCAGCATGAAATTTCAAATCCGTTCCTCTCGGACAAGTCAAGTGAATTTCGCCCCCTCTTTTCATAAAATTAATCAGTCGCTGTCCCAAATCGGTTAAAGCATCATAGTCTATGTCTAAAGAAGCAAGGAACATTTCACGCGTTTCTTCATAGGTTTTCCCCAAAGCCTGCGCTTGTTGCAAGTTCGGGTCCAAAAACGCCACAAGATGGGTCTTCTTTTTTAGGCATAGTTGGAGAATGCTATCAAAAGTCCATTTCGAAATTTTCTGGATTTCCAGTAGCCGCTTTTGCGTCTCTGACTTTTGATAAATTGAAGTATCAAATCTGCTTCCTCTCATCAAAATAAGCCAATCTGCAACATCAACAATAGCTTCTGGAATTTTAGGCGTTCTTTCAAAAGCATCTGTTGGAGCTTCTAGAAGCTTAGTGTTTGAGATGTAATCCCCTTCACTTTGAACTAATGTTTCAATTCCTCTAGCTTCGCATTCAGCAGCAAACGCGTAAGCAAGGTCTAAATTCTCGACACCAGCGCAAAAGACCGCAATCTCACCCCTTTTTATCGGAAGCGCATTATCTATAACTTTCTTGGCAACTGTTCTTAGACGTTTTGAAACATAAAACATAGCGTTTCTAACCCACCCACTTTTAAAACTCAGGTTTGGCTTTCCCCAATTTTTTGCATAAACACGCCTTTACGAAACCATAATATTCTGGTTCTGGCTTCACTGGGCGACTTTTGAATTCTCCATGAAATTGTGACGCAAAAAAGAAGAAATGATTTGGCAACTCCAGAATCTCCATTCTTCTTCCATCTGCGCTTTTTCCAGAAAAAACTAATCCATTTTTCTCAAGCTTATCCAGATAGCCCAAGTTGACTTCGAATCTATGTCTGTGGCGTTCGTAGATTTCCTCATTTTTGTAAAGGCTATAAGCTAGCGTGTTAGGTTTTATGACTATTTTGTGAGCGCCCAACCGCATTGTTGCTCCTTTAATTTCTATTCCGCGTTGTTCTGGCATGAGGTCAATTACTGGGTTAGGTGATTGCGGGTTGATTTCTGTGCTGTTTGCGTCTTTTAAGCCGCACACGTTGCGTGCAAATTCTATCACAGCTAATTGGAAACCATAACATATTCCAAGAAAAGGCATGTCGTTTTCTCTTGCGTATTTGATTGCCATTATTTTTCCTTCAGTTCCTCTAGGACCGAAACCGTAAGGCACGAATATTCCATCAAAATTCTTCAAAATCTCAAATTCATTTGGATTTTGTTCAAATTTTTCGGCTTCTATGTAACTGATGCAGACCTTTGTCTTGCAAGCAGCACCTCCATGCCGCAATGCCTCGTTCATACTTACATAACTATCTGTTAAGCCGGCATACTTGCCCACTAATGCAATTTTGACTTCGTGTTGAGGGTTTAATATGGCATCAACAAACTTTTTCCATTCCTTAAAATCTTGCAATCGCCCCGAAAAACCTAGCCGTTTACAGATAAACTCGCCCATTCCCTGCTCGTCCAAAATAAGTGGAACTTGGTAAACTGATTCGACATTGTAAGAGCAGAAAACCGCATTTTCTGGTATTGTTCCGAAAAGAGCTATTTTCCTTAAAGATTCAGAGTCTATCATTTCCCGACTTCTTGCAACTATGGTGTCTGGTTGAATACCGATACGCCGTAACTCGTTGACACTGTGCTGCAAAGGCTTTGTTTTCATTTCCTTCGTAACATCTAAAACTGGAACCAGCGCAACATGCACGTACAAAGTGTTTTCGTAGCCCTCTTCCAAACGCATTTGACGAATGGCTTCCAAAAAGGGTAATCCTTCAATGTCGCCCACCGTTCCACCCACTTCCGTTAAGACAACATCCACATCTGAAGCTTTGGCAACCGCTCGAATACGATGTTTAATTTCGTTTGTCACATGCGGCACAATTTGAACACATCTTCCTAGAAAATCACCACGTCGCTCTTTTTCAATAACCGCCCTATACACCAAACCCGTGGTAAGATTATTTTCTTTCCTCAAGTTTAAATCAAGAAAGCGTTCATACCAGCCCAAATCCAAGTCTGTTTCGCCGCCATCGTCAGTCACGTAAACTTCACCGTGCATGTAAGGATTCATTGTTCCAGCGTCAACATTCACGTAAGGGTCAATCTTTATGACAGTTACCTTTAAGCCTCGTGCTTGCAACATTTTTCCAATAGAAGAAGTTACAATACCCTTCCCAACCGAACTCAGCACGCCGCCTGTAATAAAAATGTACTTAACCATAATTCTGCCTCTGCAATAACAAAAGCATACACCCGAATCTACATTTAAATTTATTCCAGAAGCCTTTTTGCCGAAACAAGCAGAACACTTATGACCACCGCGGCATCAAAGCATTCACCTTTTAAAATTCTCTTAAACAGTGAATCAAAATCAACCATTTCGATTTCAACTATTTCGGTTGTATCAAAATGTTCATTTTTACGTTTTATCTTTGCAAAGAATACTTCTACAACTGCTTGACTGCTTGGACCACGACTGAATCTACCAATCCACTCAAGTTTTTCAGCGGTAAAACCAGTTTCTTCCTCAAGTTCTCTCAGAGCAGCTTCCAGAGGTGTTTCACCATTCTCTATGGCACCTCCTGGAACATCGTAAACAATTCTTCTGAGAGGATGACGGTATTGCTTTGTCAAAATCATCTTTTTATCTTCTGTGAAAGCCGCTATTACGACAGTTCCCTTGCTTCTGAAGTAAACATATTCATAAGTTGTTCCATCAGCAAATTTCACACTGTCTTCTAAGATTGTTATACCATGTTTATTGTAAATGGGCTTTGATTTTAAGATTTTTACCGAACAAAATTTTTTACTCAAATGGTTTGATTCCCCTCTTGATATACCTCTAATGTCTGAAACGGTATATTTTTGAGTATCTCTTATTAGAGTTTGTTTAAGGAAGAGAACAGTTTGAAAAAAAGCCCAAGTGTAGTCTATTGGCTTGGAAGTAATCTCTACCTAAACATTACTAACAAATGTTCTAACAACTGTTATTTCTGCATAAGAAATTTCAAAAGTGGAGTTGGCAACTTCAACCTAAAACTTTCAAAAGAACCATCCACCGAAGAAATTCTAGACGACCTTCTAAAAGTTCTGAACCGAAAAAATTGGCGTGAAATTGTGTTCTGTGGTTTTGGTGAGCCTTTGGAAAGACTGGATTGCCTTTTAGAAGTTACACGTTGGATAAGGAAGCATTATGGAAAGCCAGTAAGCATTCGTGTGGACACGAACGGTCAAGGTTTTTTGCTCAACAAGAGCAGAGACATTACCACAGAATTAAAAGCCGAAGGTGTGAATAAGTTAAGCGTCAGCCTAAACGCTCACGACAAGGAAACATATAATCAAGTTTGCAAACCAAAATTTGAAGACGCATTTGAAAACGTATTAACGTTTATTGAAAAAGCAAAAGGAAAATTTGATGTCGAGATTACAGCAGTGACCATTTCGGAAGTTGACCTTTCAAAAGTTGCCAAGATTGCTCAACAGATAGGTGTGAAATTTCGAGCAAGAGAATACATTCCGGGTTTCTGGTGAACCTTATCTCTTAACGGTTTTCTGCTTGCTCTATAATTGATGTTATTTGTTCTCTTTTAAGAGGCAAGCCATGAAAGTATTTCCCTCGAATTTTTAAATCTTTAAGAAATGTCTCCTTTATCAACAATGGATTTTCAAATTCTTTGACATAAGTGAATTCTATTGCCTTCTTCCAACCGTGTTTTTTACATTCAAGTTTTTCTTCTTCGGAAAGCTCATCAATCGAGTATAAGTTCCCTATTTCACCATAACCTACAACAGCATCACCCTTGCTAGTCTTGTGCACGAAAAGTATAGTTTGCCCCGGTTTCCATTTTCTACGGGCGCTAGTATAGTATATTGCCATGTTAAAGACTTGCTCTACCCACTGTTTGGTAGCGATTCTTAAAATGTAACCTTCAGCTTCAACCATCTGAGATTCCATTGTTACTTTTTTACGGGTTTATAGCTATTTTAATTTCGGTCTTTGATGTGGACAGTATGTTAAATGCTTCCGTAATATTGGTTAATTTCATTTTCTTTGTTATCAAGGGTCTTACATCAATTGTTCTAGACGCAATCAAATTGAGGGCCTTTCTGAAATGCAACGGTGTCGTGTGAAAAGCGCCCATAACTGTTACTTCACCATAATGCAGCATTTCCGCGTTAACTTTCACTTCCGTTCCCGGAGGACAGCCACCAAATTCCAAGACTGTTCCGCCTTTCCTAACAAGTCTGAGGGCTTGCTCCCATGTAGCTGGCAACCCTATTGCTTCTATTACTACATCCGCGCCATAATCACGAGTAAGTTTGCGAACGGTTTCAATAACATCTGTTTTTCCAGCGTTAACTGTTTCGTCAGCGCCGAGTTTTTCTGCAAAATTCAGTCTTTCCTCTACAAGGTCAATCATTATTGCCTTTTCCACGCCCATTTTCTTAACCGTCAACATGTGCAGAAGCCCAATTGGTCCAGCACCAATTATAGCCACAGAATCGCCCAACTTAACATCCGCTTCTTCAACGCCATGCAAAACACAGGCCAAAGGCTCGGTGACGGCTGCTTCTTCAAAAGAAACATGCTGTGGAATTTCTTGCATGTTCACCAAAACCATCCGCGCCGGAACTTTAATGTATTCTGCATAAGCGCCCCAAAGCCAAATCATATTCTCGCAAAGATTATACTTGCCCTTTTGACACATTGTGCAATGCAAACAAGGCGCACTGTTACCAGCACGAACACGCATTCCTTTCGTGGGCCATTCCAAATTCTCTCCTACCTCAACAACTTCTCCAGCCCATTCATGCCCAAAAATTGTTGGAAGCTTTATTACCTTTCCAACGTAACCGCGCTGAAATATCTTCAAATCCGTACCGCAAGTTGTTGCAGCTTTCACCTTGACAAGAACCTCACCGGTATTAACCTTCGGTTTTTCAACTTCCTCAATCCTTAGGTCTTTTACTCCATAAAGCATGGCTGCTTTCATTCAGAATCACCCATTCAATACAACAACCTTTAAGCTCTCTTTATTCTTCAAAGCTGTTTCAAAGGCTTTTGCAGTATCGCCAAGCGAAAAACGATGAGTTATCAACTCTTCCACCTTTATTTTTCTAGATTCTATTAGCCCAAAAGCCTCTCTTGTTTCCAAATGCGAAGTTGAATAGGATGGAATTATTTGGATTTCGGAGAAAAACAGTTCTTTCGGGCTTATCTGCAAGTGTTTTCCCGGGTCAGTGGGAGCAAAAATGCAGAGTTTTCCACCTTTTCGAATGACGCTTAAACCAGTTTTATAGGCTTCCAAGCTTGGTGCAGTAACCACCGCCACATCTACACCTCTTCCTTCAGTTTCAACCTTAACTATGTCCGTCAGATTTTCCTTTTCCGAATTAACAACGACATCTGCTCCAAATTTTTTCGCTATTTTCAAGCGGTAATCAATTAAATCGCTTGCAATCGTTTTTTTAGCTCCAAAAATTTTCGCTAATGCTGTGTGAATTATTCCGGTTGCTCCGACGCCTATTACCGCTACCGAATCGCCTTTTTGAAGATTACATTTTTTGAGAGCTCTTATGCAGCAGCCTACTGGTTCGATTAATGTTGCTTCTTCAAACGACATTTTTTCTGGAATTTTTAATGTGTCTATCTGCAAGTTAGGCGCTGGAACTTTGAAGTATTCTGCTAATCCGCCTGGTTTAATGTTCGTGTTGTGGAATTGTTCGCATAACGTGTAATCGCCATGTTTGCAGTAATGACAAGATAAGCAAGCAACATGATGGTGAACAAAAACTCTGTCGCCAACATCAAAATCCTTAACCTTTCTTCCTTTATTTGCAATTACACCAGCAGGTTCGTGCCCGAGAACAAGTGGAGCGCGAGTTTTCAAATACCAAGCCATAAGGTCTGAACCGCATATTCCACAAGCCTTCATTTTTACCAAAACTTCGTCTTCCCGTATTTTTGGCGTAGGCATTTCCTCTATTCTTATGTCTTGTGGGCTATAGTACATGGCAACCTTCATTTTGACTCACTTGTCTTTCTATCGCTGAACACTTAAGACTTTCCAAAATACGCTTTAGCATATAAAAATGTCAATTCAAAGACACAAGCAATGGATAATTTCAATTTTCATGCAAAAAAATGTTGCTGAGTAAAAAGTTTTTATAAAAGGAAAACAAGTGATTTTCCATGAAAGCCGAAAAAATAGAGAAAATCTCCGGATACACTTTTCTTATAATCGGATTAATCTTCATAATTCTCCCAGCAGTGCTGGCACTCGTAATGTTTTTGGCTGGTTGGCAAATCCCAAAATTTATACCCATTCAACCTGGAGAAACAGATAGTTACGTAAAGGCGGCTACAATTTTCAGTAACGCTTGTCTTGTGTTCTTCATTTTTGTTATACTGGTTTGGGCAGGTTCTATTCTTTCAAGTCGTGGAGTAACGCTGATAAAAGATGTAAAATTAAAGCTTGTCAAGAAAAGCTTACGCGAAGTAGAAGAAACCGCCGAGAAAATAGAGAATAAAGAATCTTAGCCTTTTTAGCTTTCTAACTCTGAAGCCCTTTCAATTTTCTCTTTAATTTTTCGCAGAAACTCAGAGGCTGGAGCGCCATCGACGATTCTGTGGTCATAAGAAAGACTCAACATCATTCTCGGCTTGACCTCGACTTTTCCATTAATCACAACGGGTTTTTCTGTTATTTTTCCTACGCCAAGTATGGCTGCTTCTGGTGGATTGATTATTGGTGTGAAAAATTCGACGTCATACATGCCGAGGTTTGTAATTGTGAATGTTCCTCCTGTTAGTTCTTCTTTGGATAGTTTTCCTTGTCGGGCTTTCTCCGTTAATCCTTTTATAGCTGCATCGATTTCTTGTAAAGACTTCTTGTCAGCGTTATGGATGACTGGAACAACTAAACCATACTCAGTTGCAGCGGCAACGCCCAAGTTTACATCTTCGAAAACTTTTATTTGGTTTCCATCTAACGTTGAATTCAACAGTGGATGCTCAATTAATGCTTTTGCAACGGCTTTTATAATAATCGTTGTGTAGGACACTCGAAGTCTGTTATGCAATTCTTCAGCTTCAGAAACATCAACCTCCATTACTACTGTACTGTGCGGAGCTGTTTTGAAGCTTGTTGAAACCCTCTCAGCGGATGTTTTTCTGAAACCACTTAACGGAATAACCTGCCTAATTTTTGGCAAAAGCCCTCGACTTTCTTCCAAAAATCTTTTAACATCCTCCTCAACTATTCTTCCTTCAGGTCCGCTGCCCTTAACAAGCGATAGATTTATTCCATGCTCTCTTGCCAAACGTTTCGCGGCCGGCGAAGCCAAAACCTTCTCACCTACTTCTCCAGCGTCTTGCGGTGCTTCTGCGCGAATTTGCTCTTCAGAAAACGCTTCATCTGGACTTGTTATAAAAGCCAGAGCAGCATTAACCGGAGCGTCAACGCCTTCTTCTACTAAAATTTTCCGCAACACTCCAGAGGCTGGTGATTCCAAGTCGTATGTGGCTTTTTCAGAGATTATCTCAACTATTGGCTCGCCTTTCTCCACAACCTCTCCTTCCTTTTTGTACCATTTGCCTACGGTACCTTCTTTCATTGTTAAACTAAGTTTTGGCATGACAATCTTTGTAACCATATTGATTCCACTTTTTCAGGCATTTTAGCCAGTTTATTTATTTTTGCTTGCAGAAATAACAAAGTCTTTTTTTAAATGTATTTGAAACTTGCTTTTAGCAACATCTTTACCTCTTCTGTTGTTTGGACTATTCTGGTGTAGAATTAAGAATTAATATATTAAGTTGTTCGGGGAGATTTGTATGTTCAAGAATTTGTTTAACATGCATATGCTTGTGGTTGTACAGTATTTTATTGTATCTTTCTAGTTTAGAAATGTTTGAAAACTTATTTTGAGGTTCGGGGAAGAGAACATGAAATTACAAGAAAGACTTTCAAGGAAACCGATTTTCATGAAAACTGCCTTTAAAATATTGGATAAGGGAATCGACTAACACGCATCCAAATTTAGAGGAAGTAGAGGGAAACTGCTCACTTTCAATGCGGCTTAATACGTTCTCTCTTAAACATAATTCAAATCTGCGTTAAGCTTATTAATGAGATATATAGATTTTAGACGGTTTAGAATAAAAAGAACCAGAAGGGATACGCATGGAATGGTTCCTTATAACTCCATTAGCTGGTTTGGCTTCTGTTGCTCTTGCAGCTTATCTTTATCATTATGTTAACAACCAAGAAAGCGGCACAGAAAAAATGGAGGCGATAGCTAAGGCAATAAAGGAAGGAGCAAAGGCATATTTAAGAAGACAAAACTTAACTCTCACAGTATTCGTTTTAGTCATGGCCACAGTGCTCGGAATACTTTTCGGAATAACCCAAAGCATATTTCACGGAGCAAGTATTGCAATAGCTTACCTATTTGGCTCATTGTGCACAGCAGTAGCCTCCTACGCTGGAATGATGGCAGCCGTCAAGGCAAACGTAAAAACAGCAAATGCAGCAAAATCCGGCTTGAAAAAAGCTTTTCCAGTAGCATTCTTCGGCGGAGCAGTTATGGGTTTAGCAACGGTAGGTTTAGCCCTCCTCGGAATCAGCCTACTATTCTACATTTATAATGTAGTGCTAGGCTGGACTGAAGGAGAAGCCGCAAACATAGTCTTAGGCTTCAGCTTCGGAGCCAGCGCGCTCGCGCTTTTTGCAAAGGCAGGGGGAGGCATCTACACAAAAACAGCAGATATAAGTGCAGATCTTGTAGGGAAAGTGGAATTGGGGATTCCAGAAGATGACCCACGAAATCCAGCTGTTATTGCAGACAATGTTGGCGACAATGTCGGTGACGTTGCGGGCATGGGTGCAGATTTGATCGACTCATACATCGCAAGCGTCATTGCAGCAGTAATCATTGGCGCTGAAATTGGAGGTGGAATCTTTGCAACACTTCCGCTTCTGATAGCAGCCGTTGGAGTTTTCGCGTCGATAGTAGGAACCCTTTTTGTAAAAGTTACTGTGGCTAACAATCCAGGAGCTGCATTGAACAGAGGAACTTTCTCAACATGCTTATTCTTTGCAATCTTCCTTCTGATTATTACGTATTTTTCAGGGTTAAGTGGAAATATGTGGCTTGGCGTTTTTCTTCCTACATTGGCTGGGTTAATTGCTGGAATGATCATTGGAATCACAACTGATTACTTCACTTCAATTGACAGAGCACCAACGCAGAAAGTTGCTTCTTCTTCCACCAGCGGCGCAGCAATAAACATACTGACAGGATTTTCTTACGGAATAATGAGCATTGTTCCACCAATAATGGGTATATGCGCCGCCACTTTAGCCTCATGGTATCTTGCAAGTGCCTTTGGAGTCGAACCCTTCTACGGAATCGCTGTCTCAGCTCTGGGAATGCTTTCAATTGTCGGAATGATAATATCCGCTGACGCTTACGGACCGATTTCTGACAACGCTAAAGGCATAGCTGAACAATCAGGGTTAGGCGAAGAAGTTATAGAAGTTGCTGACAAGCTTGACGCTGCAGGCAATACGTCAAAGGCAATAACAAAAGGTTTCGCAATAGGAGCTGCAGCCTTAACAGTCCTTGCACTTTTCCATGGCTACCTAACACTTGTAGATATTCCAACATTAGATTTAATGAAACCAGAAGTGGTGGTGGGCATTTTCGCTGGGGCAATGATGCCGCCTTTACTTTCTGCAATGCTCATCTTAGCTGTCGGGAAGAATGCTGGAAGAATGGTTGAAGAAATCCGACGCCAATTTAAAGAAATTCCTGGACTTATGGAAGGAAAAACGAAACCTGACTATGCCAAATGCGTTGACATAGCTACTAAAGGAGCCTTGAGGGAGCTTATATTGCCTTGCGCCTTGGCAATAATAGCCCCGATAGTGGTTGTGTCAACTTTGGGAAAAGAAGCACTTGCGGGATTCTTGGCTGGAAGCATCATTACAGGAATAATATTCGCTTTGTTCATGGCAAATTCTGGTGGAGCATGGGACAACGCCAAAAAGTATATTGAAGCTGGCGCTTTTGGTGGTAAAGGCTCAGAAGCACACAAGGCGGCGGTCACGGGCGACACGGTTGGCGACCCCTTCAAAGACACGGCGGGGCCTTCATTGAACACAATGATTACAGTAATGTCTCTCGTCGCATCAGTTTTCGCTCCCTTAATCTTACTATTAATACACTAGTGAAAAATGTGTTAAGTTTCACACAATTTTTTTATAGTCATGCCCGCGTCTATTCATAGTCACAACCAAAACCTAAGAGGTGTAGGTCACGTCAAAGCCGTTGCATGCCACAGAAATCGATGAAGCTATGTGTCTTCTAAATACGAACCGCAAAGGTCTAACTTCTCAAGAAGCGCAGGAAAGACTGAAAAAGTTTGGATACAATGAACTGAAAGAAAAGAAAAGAAGAACTGCGCTTCAAATGTTTTTGAGCGAATTTAAAGATATATTCATCTTACTTCTTATAGCCGCGGCGATTTTCTCTGCAATAGTCGGATATTACGAGTTGCAACGACCTTTAATGCCTGGCGAGTTACCTAAAGAGCCTCTTGAAGAGTATGCCGACTCAATTGTTATAGCCATAATAGTAGTCTTGGTTGCTGTGGCTGGCTTTGTTCAGGAATATAGAGCAGAAAAAGCGTTAGAAGCCTTGAAAAAACTTGCAGCACCTAAAGCACGCGTACTACGCGACGGAAGAGAAACCATAATTCCGGCTCGAGAAGTAGTTCCCGGTGATATTCTAGTTTTGGAGTCAGGAGACCTTGTGCCGGCGGATGCGAGATTAATAGAGAGTATCGAGGTAAAAGCCGACGAGGCTGTTTTGACAGGAGAGTCAACACCTGTAAACAAAGATGCTAAAGCGATATTGCCGCCAGAAGCGCCAATAGGCGACAGACGCAATATGGTTTTCACTGCTACCCACATCATTTATGGTCGAGGCAAGGCGGTAGTTACAGCAACTGGTATGCAAAGCGAATTTGGAAAGATAGCGGAACTTGTTCAAGAAGAAGAGGAAGAAGAAACCCCCTTGCAGAGGAAACTTGACACTTTCGCCAAGAAAATCGCCAAAGTAGTGGTGGCTGTCTGTGTGATAATTTTTGCATTAGAAGCCTTCGAAGTGGCTTCAACGCTGTGGCATGGTAGCGGAGTATTAAACCTAGAAGGTTTTATACAAGCTTTTATGTCTTCAATTTCATTGGCAGTATCCGCGGTTCCAGAAGGACTGCCTGCAATAGTCACGATTAGCCTTGCTCTGGGCGCAAGAGAATTTGCAAGACGCAACGCCATAATCAGAAAGCTTTCTGCCGCGGAAGGTTTAGGCGCCGTCACGGTCATTTGCTCAGACAAGACAGGCACATTAACAAAGGGAGAAATGACTGTTCGCAAGCTCTATGCTAACAGTAAGTTTGTGGACGTTTCAGGAGTTGGTTATGAACCAAAAGGTGAGTTTCAACAAGACGGAAAACTAATCAATCCAACAAATGACACCGGACCCTCAACACTTCTTAAAATAGGTTCGCTTTGCAGCAACGCCCAGCTTGAACAGAACAACAATGGGTCATGGATAGTTATAGGCGACCCAACTGAGGGCGCCTTAATAGTCGCTGCAGCCAAGGCTGGCTTCGCTCAAAGAGAGTTAACAACGCAGTATCCACGCATAAGCGAGATTCCCTTCACTTCGGAAAGAAAACGCATGACAACCGTCCACTTAACGCCGGAAAAAGAAAAGGTTGCATTTATGAAAGGTGCTCCCGAAATAGTCCTTGAAAAATGCAGCCATATTCTCGAAGACTATGAAGAAAAGAAACTAACCGCAGCTAAGCGGAAGAAAATCTTAGAAGTAAATGAGCAGATGGCAAGCTCGGCATTACGTGTCTTAGCCATGGCATACAAGCGACTACCAGTAGAACTTAATGAGTTTAACGAGAAGACTGTTGAAGAAGGCTTGGTTTTCGTGGGTCTGGAAGGAATGATTGACCCACCACGTGAAGAAGCAATCGAAGCCAACAAGAAATGCGAAAGAGCTGGAATAAAAACTGTAATGATAACTGGTGACCACAAACTCACGGCTGTAGCAGTAGCGAAAGAAATCGGAATGATGAAAGAAAATAGCATAGTTCTCACTGGTGTAGAATTAGATGCTATGAGCGACCAAGATTTCGAAAAAATCGTGGAAAACGTTGCCGTGTACGCGAGAGTTTCGCCAGAGCATAAGTTGAAAATTGTAAAAGCCTTGAAGGCTAAAGGACACATTGTAGCAATGACGGGCGACGGAGTCAACGATGCACCAGCAGTTAAGGCTGCAGACATAGGCGTTTCAATGGGCATAACAGGCACAGATGTCACACGTGAAGCCTCAGACCTTGTGCTTACAGACGACAATTTTGCAACCATAGTTAAGGCGGTTGAGGAAGGAAGAGTAATCTACGACAACATCCGCAAATACGCCAGATTCCTAATCGCCTGCAATTTTGACGAGTTACTTGTCATTGGGTCATTCGCTATTTTAGGAGGCATATTCAGCCCGGAACTGTTTCCGTTGCCTCTGCTTCCAGCCATGATTTTGTGGATAAACCTCGTCACCGACGGCGCACCAGCGGTAGCGTTAGCCACAGACCCTCCAGACGTGGATGTTATGGACCGGAAGCCCCGCAAGCCAGAAGAAGGAATATTGCATGGAATGGGTCGGTTTGTTATAGCGTCATTCATACTGCAAGCTACTGGAACAATACTCGTCTTCTGCCTTGAATATTATGTGTGGCCAGCCCACGGATTTGGAACCCCAGAAACTCTGCAAGAAGCAAGAACAACAGCTTTCGTGCAAGCTGCAATGTTCGAATTGTTCGTTGTCTGGAACTGCCGCTCTGAAACTCGAAGTGTGTGGAGAATGGGAAGAGACGCGTTCAAGAACAAGTTCTTCGTAATAGCTGAAATCGTTTCAATAGCCGCCACTCTAGGCATAACTTACATTCCAATAACAGCAAAAATGTTTGGTTTGTCACCGCTAAGCCTAACAGACCTAGCCTACGTAATAGGGGTAGCCAGTTGGGGACTCTTCATCCTTCCAGAATTCTTAATGAACAGAAAAATCTGGAAATGGAAATAATCGTCTAGAAAAGCTTATATGAAAAGGTGTTTCAAAAAACGTTCCACACTCAACATAAAAAGACGTGAACAACATGAACGAAAAATCAGCAAACCCAGCACCACTCGGACTATTAGGCTTCGGAATGACAACCGTTCTCTTAAACTTCGTCCACAATGCCCGCTTAGGCCCAATCGACAGCATGATTCTAGGAATGGGCATATTCTACGGCGGTCTAGCACAGATTATTGCGGGTGTATTGGAATATAAAAAGGGCAACACGTTCGGAACAACAGCATTCACATCCTACGGACTCTTTTGGCTATCTTTCGTAACTCTAAACTGGCTGGGAACGACAAGTGTAGCCGCCCGAGGAGTCTGGCCCTTCACATCCTACGCTCCATACATTTCAGGTTACAATACACCTTGGTTCGTCAGCCAAGAAGCATTTATGGCTTATTTCCTAATGTGGGGAATATTCACATTCATCATGTTTTTCGGCACTCTGAAAACCAACCGTGCACTACAATTCGTCTTCATGAGCCTTGCAATACTCTTCTTTCTACTCGCGGCGAAGTCAGCAGTCCTCGCTTACACAACAATATCGCCCACAGACCCGCAAATAGAACTATTCACTCGCATAATCGGAGCTGAAGGCATCATTTGCGGTTTCAGTGCAGTTTACCTAGCATTGGCAGAGGTGCTAAACGAAGCGCACGGAAAAACAGTGTTGCCAATCTGCCCAGTAAATCAATAACTGCTTCCACATTTTTTACCAAAAAAATAAAAATTAGCGCAAAAATAAATCTGAAAGCCAAACAACAACAATTCCTTCTCAAAAGAACCTAAATGCATATATACGATAACAAATTTTCCTAAAAAGAACCAATTAACCAAGCTCTAAAAGGTGAAGTAGAATGTCTAAAGAATCAGTAGAAGTTTACAAAGAATTCGAAACCGACATAATCCCACCTAGCTGGAAAGACAGAGTCTGGGATAAAAAAGACTTCAAAGAATGGTACGAAAACACAGTAAAAGACAAAAAGGCAAAGGAAGAATGGTGGGAAAAATGGGCAAACGAGATTTTCTGGTTCAAAAAATGGAACAAAGTATTAGACGACAGCAACCCGCCATTCTACAGATGGTTTGTCGGTGGCGAAACAAATCTGGCGTACTTAGCCACAGACTGGCAACTAGCACAAGGCAGAAAAAACAAGTTAGCTCTAATATGGGAAGGAGAGCCATGGGACGAAAACCTGCAGCAGCCAAAAGAAGTTAGAAAATTCACATATTATGACATTCACAGAATATCAAACGTTATTAGCCATGCCTTGAAGGAGAAATTGAAGGTCAAAAAAGGAGAAATTCTAACATTCTATCTACCGATGATTCCAGAACTCCCATTCTACATGCTCGCCGCACAAAGACTAGGAGCAAAACACAGCATAGTCTACAGTGGATTCAGCGCAGATGCACTAGCCACTAGAGCAATAGACGGCGGCGCCAGAATCATAGTTACGGCAGACGGGTTCTATAGAAGAGGACGCATAATAAGCTTGAAACCCATCGTCGACGAAGCCGTAAAAATATGCGCACAAAACGGATGCAAAATCGAAAAAGTCATCGTAGTCAAAAGAACAGGACAAGACATTCCATGGAATAACGACATTGACGTTTGGCACCATGAATTCATCAAAGATGTGCCACAAAATGTAAACATTCCAGTCGAAAAATGCGGCTCAGAAGATTTCTCCTATATACTCTACACGTCAGGCACAACCGCCGCCCCAAAAGGAGCACAACATTCTATAGGTGGCTACGCAGTCGCCCTGTACACAACAATGAAGCTCATATTTGATGTGCGCGAAGACGACATCTACTGGTGCACAGCGGACATCGGATGGGTTACCGGTCATTCATACATTGTTTACGGACCGCTCATGGCAGGTTTGACATCCGTAATGTATGAAGGAGCACCAGACTGTCCGGGACCAGACAGATGGTGGAACATAATCCAGCGATATGGCGTAACAATCTTCTACACCACGCCAACAGCAATCAGAATGCTAATGAAATTCCCAGAAGAGCTCGTCAAAAAATACGATTTATCAACAGTAAGAATCTGCCACTCCGTTGGCGAACCCATCAACCCAGAAGCATTCAAATGGTATTACAAAAACATCGGCAGAGAAGACATAGTCGCATCAAGCACATGGTGGATGACAGAAACAGGACAAATGCTAACAGGACACTTCCCCGGATTAGGAAAAATATTCCCACTCAAACCGGGAACAAACGGCTATTCAATACCAGGAGTTACAATGGAAGTTCTTGACGACGACGGAAATCCATGCAAACCTGGAGTGAGAGGATACTTAGCCATAACTTCACCATGGCCAGGAATGCTCATGACACTTTACAAAAGCCCCCAGAGATACATAGACGTTTACTGGTCAAGATTCAAGGGTAAAATGTACTTCTACACTGGAGACTTCGCTATCAAAGACCAAGATGGATACATATGGGTGTTGGGAAGAGCGGACGACGTCCTCAAAGTTGCAGGTCACAGAATCGGAACAGCAGAAATCGAATCGGCAATGATTAAACATCCAGCCGTAGCAGAATCAGCATGCGTCGGCAAAGAAGACCCAGTAAAGGGGCAGACACCGTTTATTTTCACAGTGCTTAAACAGGGATATTCTCCAAGCCAAGAACTTGCAAACGAATTAAAAATGCATTTAAGAAGCACAATTGGTCCACTCGTAGCATCAGACACCACAATAGCCTTTGTAGATTCCGTTCCAAAAACAAGAAGCGGCAAGATAATGAGACGTCTATTAAAAGCGATAATTGCAGGAGCAACTCTCGGAGATGTCAGTACGCTGGAAGATGGCGTAGCTGTAGAAGAAGCAAAGAAAGCCTATGAATCAGTAAAAGCAGCCCTCGAACGCAAATAAAAGAAAAACTGCCTAACAACTAAACATCAAACTTCAAGTTCCAAAATTTTTCTTAATTCTACTTTTCAAAAATCCACAAGAGAAGTGCTAAGCTATTTCTAATGTCGCAATGGAAAGCTCACTGTCAAACGGTTGTATCACGAACCCTTTTTTGGTGCACATGTTAATCATTTTAGAGTTATCCGAGATTACGTAACCGAATATCGTTTTTAACTTCATATCTCTGCCAATTTCAATAATGTAATCGAGCAGTTTGGAACCAAGCCCAAGCCCTTGCCATTGGTCTCCTACTACAACAGCAAACTCTCCACGTTTTCCACCAGGCTCCAAAGTGAGCAGGGCAACACCAATTATGCTTCTTTTGTCTTTCTGCATCTCCGCAACAATGGCAATCTCACGGTCATAATCTATATTACAATAACGCGTTAAGGTTTTATGAGGAACCTCCTTAAAAACTTGGAAAAACCGGAGACGCATCGTTTCTTCAGATAAGGAACAATAAAGTTCGTTTAATAGAGCCTCATCTTCAGGTTTTATTGGACGAAGAACCACGGGGGTTCCATTTTTTAATGTCCACTGAGTGACGTATTTCTTAGGGTAAGGGGCTATCACGAGATGTTCATGAGGTGAGATTTCATGCAGCATTTTTTCAGTTTCTATAACTATTCTGGCGTCAACAGCTACAGCGCTATTCTCATCGACAAGTAAAGGATTCACATCAATCTCCTTTATCTCCGGAAAATCCATCACAAGCTGTGAAAACTTCACTAAAATCTCCTCGAGAAGTTTAAAATTAGTACGAAAGCCGCTCGACTCAGAAAGCTGGTAAATTTTAGTCTTCTCCATGAGTCGCTTTGCGAGAACTTGGTTTAATGGCGGAAGCCCTATGCTTATATCTTGCAATAATTCTGTCGCTACACCACCCATTCCAAAAACTATCACGGCGCCAAATTGAGGGTCTTTCTTAGAACCAATCAACAGTTCGTATCCTCGTTTCCGAACCATAGGCTGGATTACGACACCTTGAAATTCGGCTTCAGGGCTGTAGCTTTTTACTTTTTGCGCCAATTCGTTAAAAAACATCTTAACCTCAGCTGGCGACCAAACATTGAGTATGACGCTTTCTGCTTTGGATTTATGGGTTATTTGTGGCGAAAGGGCTTTCATGACAATTGGATACCCTAACACAGAAGCCACAACTTCAGCTTCCTCCGGAGTCCTTGCAGTCATAGTTTTTATTGTTGGAATCTGATATGCCTCAAGAAACTGCAGAGACTCTGATTGAGTCAGAACTTTTCGCCCTTCGCTAAAAGCTCTTCGCAAAATCTCTTTAAGAAAAGCAGGAATAGTTAACTCAATGGGAAGCTCTTCAGGAGTTTGATAGAGAAGCTCCAAGTTTTGAGTGTAGCTATACATGTACATGAATGTAGAAACAGCTTGCTCCGGCGTGCTAAACGCTGGGATGCTGTTCTTTTGCAGTAACAGCCTAGCCCTTCGGCAGTCACCTTCACCTATAAATGACGTAAGAACTGGCTTTGTTGTTTGTTTAGAAAGTTCGATTATCATTTTTGCTGTCGCAAGAGGATTAGCCGCCCCTTGAGGAGTATACACAATCAAGAAGCCATCGCTATTCGGATCTTTAAAACATATTTCCATAACCTTCCTAAACCTGTCCACGGTGGCTTCTTCTAAAATGTCAATGGGATTTGCCGCGCGACAATACAATGGCAAAACATTTCGCAAAGCTTGAACAGTTTCACTGCTTAACTGTGAGAGACGCCCACCTCGCGCAATGAGACAATCAGTTGCGATTATGCTTGGTCCACCAGCGTTGGTGATTATTGTAAGATTTGGTCCTTTAGGATTTGATTGCATTGCCAACGCTTCTGCACAGCTAAAGAGGTCATTTATCGCTTCAACACGAACAATTCCAGCACGTCTAAAAGCCGCGTCGTAAATAGCGTCTTCTCCACAGAGGGCGCCGATATGAGATACTGTTGCTTCTGCACTCTCGGGAAATCGTCCTGCTTTTACTACTACGATAGGTTTGGCTCTGGCGAACCCTCTTGAGGCGCTCATAAATTTCCGCGCGTCTGTGACACATTCAATGTAGAGTATGATGCTTCGTGTTTGAACATCATTTCCGAAATAATCAATAAGATCCCCAAGATCTACGTCAATCATTGAGCCAGTTGAGACTACAGCGCTGAAACCAATGTTTGCTTCAGCAGCCCAGTCTAGCACTGAAGCACATAATGCTGCACTTTGAGAAATGAATGCTATTCTTCCAGGTTCAGCTGTTTTGTTTGCAAATGTAGCGTTTAGTTTGATTTTTGGTCGCATTATTCCAAGGCTGTTGGGTCCAATGATTCGCATGTTGTATTTATTTTTGAGTTCAAGAATTTGGTTTTCGAGTGCTTCTCCTTCTTTTCCTGTTTCTCTAAAACCAGCCGAAATAATGATTGCTCCCGCTACACCGGCTTTTCCACATTCTTCTATAATTTGCGGAACCGTATGCGCTGGAGTTGCAATTACTGCAAGGTCTATTTGCCACGGGATTTTGGTGACGCTAGGATATGCGGTGATTCCTTGAATTGTGGGTCTGAAAGGGTTAACGGGGTAAACTACTCCGGTGTAGCCTACGCCGACCAAATTTTGTATGAGTCTGGCGCCAACTGAGCCCTCTTTGTCGCTTGCGCCTATCACTGCGATTCTTTTAGGATTGAAGATTTTGTCGAGATTTTCAGTGCCCACCCTCACGTCCTCCATTCTTTGCAGAATGCGCCCTTCACATGTGTTAGTATATACGATACATATTCTTTAAAGTATTCCTAAATGACCCATACCAGAAAAAATTAGACCACTTCTCTTATCATCATTTTATAGTTTTAGGGATAAATTCTAGTGATTGTCCTAGGGAAGGGAATCGTTTCCCGTATGTGCTTTAGTTTACATATCCACATTACAGTTCTTTCAAGTCCCAATCCAAACCCGGAGTGGGGCACTGAGCCGTACCTTCTTAAATCTAAGTACCATTCGTACGCTTTCTTGGGCAAGCCGAACTCTTCTATTCTTTGTTCGAGCAGTTTTAAATCGTGAATTCTTTCGCTTCCTCCGATTATTTCGCCGTAACCTTCAGGAGCCATCAAATCAGCGCAAAGCGCAACTTCAGGATTTTTCGGGTCAGGTTGCATGTAGAAGGCTTTGACTTTTGCTGGGTATCTGTGAACGAACACGGGTTTTTCAAATTTCAAGGAAATGAATCTTTCATGAGGCGCTCCCAAGTCTTCTCCCCATTGTATTGGACATTTGGCTTTCTGCAGCATCTCTATTGCTTCCGTGTAGCTGATTCTTTCGAAAGGAGGCTCAACTTTTTTCAAAGGCTTTAAGTCTCTCTTTAAGGCTTCAAGCTCTCGCTTTCTTCTTTCCAGGACTGTTTTCACTATGTATGTGACCAATTCTTCTTGAAGCTTCAAGTTATCCTCAAAAGTGTAGAATGCCATTTCAGGCTCAAGCATCCAGAACTCCGTTAAATGCCGTGGTGTTTTTGATTTTTCAGCTCGGAAGGTTGGTCCAAAACAGTAAACTTTGCCAAACGCGGCGATTGTAGCTTCAACATAAAGCTGTCCGCTTTGTGTTAGGAATGCTTTGTCGCCGAAATATGGAACCTCGAAAAGAGTTGCAACGCCTTCTACGGCGGCGGGAGTGAGAATCGGAGAATCTGTTAAGGTGAAGCCTCTTTCGTCCAAGAAATCTCTGCATGCCTTCACGATTTCAGCTCTCACTTTCAATATAGCAACTTGCCTAGGACTTCGTACCCATAATTGTCGAAAGCTAAGTAAGAAATCGATGCCATGTTCCTTCTTGCCTAATGGATATTCCTGTTCTGCTAAATGGATAATTTGTAAATCCTTGATTCTTATTTCGTAGCCGCCTGGTGCTCTTTTATCCTCTTTAACTAAGCCTTTAATTTTGATGGATGATTCTTGTGTTAGTTTGTCAGTGTCGCTGAAAACTTTCTTGGAGACTTCGTCCTTGTGAACTGTGGCTTGTATGGTTCCAGTGCCATCTCGCACCATCAAAAACTGGACGCCGCCGCCGGAACGTTTTGTAACTAGCCAACCTTTTATTTCAACTTCTTTTTCAGTTAGTTTTCCGTCTAATATGTCACTAACGCTCATGCGCAAGCACCTTCTTCAAAACTTACGGGGTATATGCTTATAAATCCAAAAGAAGATTCAGCTTTTTCAGGTGAAGTTAAAACGTTCACCGTGCAAGTTTAGCACCTTACAACCCTAATTGCGTCTTTAATTTTAAATGTTTCGTTTTCAATGTTAACTTTCTCGTTAAAAGTAAGGTGGACAATAGGTTGTTGTCACACAATTCTTAAATCTCTAACTTTTGGCAATACTACATGAAGAAGAATGCATATTATGGGAAAGCACAATCAGAAGCTGCTGACTCTGAAGATTTCGGCAGTTGCAATAATGAGTGTGGTTGTTGTTGAAGTTATTTTGGGCTTTATTGTTGGGAGTTTAGCAATCTTAAGCGACGGTGCTCACGCGTTGTTAGATGCCATATCCATGTTTGTGCTCGTGATTGCTACAAGAGCTTCGCTTAAACCGCCCGACGAGGAACACATGTATGGACACGAAAAAATCGAATCCATCGGCGGATTAATCGGTGGAATAATTCTCTCTGTTACAGCAGTTTTCTTGATGTTTGAAGCTGTTTTGAAACTTCTGGAAAATAAGCCATATCTGGTTTCAGAATGGGAGTTTGCGGGTTTCATAGCCATCGCCTACACTTTCTGCATAGACATCTTAAGAGTTACAATATTGCATAAGATGGAACATGAAAGCGTAACAGTTAAAGCAGGACTATACCATGCTCTAGCGGATTTAGGTTCAACAATCATTGCGTTTCTCGGATTTGGACTGGCAACGGTTGGAATATTTCAAGGAGATGTATTAGCTTCAATAGTTCTTAGCACTATAATAGGCTACTTAAGCGTCAGATTAGTCTGGAGCAGCGGAATGGAGTTAAGCGATGCCATATCAAGGGATGTTGCAACAAAAGTTAGGAAAGAAATACTCAGCGTAAAAGGAGTCTGCAGATGCGAGAACTTGAGAGTCAGAAGGGCAGGCGAGAAAACATTTGTAGAAACTACAGTGCAAGTGCCAGATTATATGAGCCTAGAAGAAGCGCATGCATTAGCCTCAAAGATAGAAACAGACATCAAAAGTTCTCTGGGAAACGCCGACGTCACAATCCACATTGAACCATTGGAAGCGGAAGGACGAACTGAAAAACTTGTGGAGAAATTGGCAACTGAAGTTGAAGGCGTAAAGGAAGCCCATGAAATAAACGTGACATGCACTGGAGGAAAACTGTACATAACCTTGCATGCACAAGTAGACCCCGCGATGTCTATTGAAAAATCTCATGAAATAGCGGACAAAATTGAACAGAAAGTCAGTAAAGGGATAAGGGATGTTAAGAACATAACCGTTCACATAGAACCGTTTGATGCTGAACTGCGGAAAGGCTCAGCAGTAGATGAGAATGAAATAAGAGAAATTGTTTCTCATGCCATGGAAAAGTACAAGCAAACTTTTGAAATTAAAAAAATAGTAACTTATGTGGCTGAGAAAAGGCGCTATATCAACATAGACTGCAGCTTCAGCGGCAAACCATCAATAAAAGATGCGCATGAACTCGCTTCTTACATTGAAGAAAAATTGAAGGAAAAATTTGCGGAAACAATAGTCACTGTTCACATAGAACCAGAGAAAAAATGAGAAGGTTAAAGGAGTTCGATTTCGTTTATGAAATGTAAGTCTTCTAAACTGTTCATTTTAATTTTCTTGTCAGACACCGTGTAAAGTGTTTCCTCGATGTAGAGTATCCGCTTCACCCAGTAGCTGGGGGTCCACACATTCATTTCAGCAGTTAAGTGTGTAATATTTCCTCTGAGCATGAAGCCTTCAATGGATGCACTAAACACGTAAGCACCTTGCCAGACCGGTTCTCCAGACGCCCATGGGGGTACACCGTCAGGATATTCGCTTTCATCTATTTCTGCAACTAAAACGGGTACAGCTAGAAGATTTCTTGATTTATCAAAAAGAAATGCTTTATGATCGCTTAGAACAAGCGAGTCTGTTCCTCTGTCGCCGATCGTGTAGTTTGCTATTTGTTTTGGATTGTTTACGTCGGTGACGTCAAAGAGGGATATTTTTACTCCTTGATACCATGCAAAGTCTCCTTCGTCTGCTTCGACTGTATGTTTGCCTATGCCGATTAGATGTGTTTCATCATAAGGATGCAAGTAGTCTGAGTATCCTGGAATGTGCAGTTCTCCTAGAACTGATGGATTGGCTGGTTGGCTTAAGTCTATCACGAACAATGGGTCAGTTTTTTTGAAAGTTACAAAATAAGCTCTATTGCCCATGAATCTGGCGGAATGGAAGTTTTCACCAGGTGCAAGTCCTTCCAGTTTTCCAACTACGCTTAGATTCATGTCTAGTACGTAGAGGTTTGTTTGCGTTGTCCAGTTCTGTGTCCACGTTGTTGTTTCGATTCTGAAATAGTCGCTGTATTCGTCCATTGAAAATTGATTGCGTTCATGCCCTGGCACTGTTCCCTTGGCTTCGCATGTCATATTACTACCTTGCACACGTATTCGATAGATAGTAGTATTACCATTCCAGTCCCAGTCTCGATATGTCACATATATGTTATTGAGTGAGACATACATGTTGCATGTGCCTCCAAGCATTAGTGTCAAGTAAACTGGCGACTCTGTTATGTTTTGCATGTTCATAGCAAAGAATGTTGTATACTGATAGTAGTCGTCAGTTCCATTAAAGTATCGGATTTCGGTGGGAGCAATTCGTATGATTTTACCGTCAGAGTTAATTTCTGGAAGGAAAAGCGTTTCATTAATCAAATAAGCTGCTTCGCTGACAACGAAGTAGACATAGTCGCCAATCATTCTGGAGTTGAAGTAGCTACCTGAAATGACAAGGTCGCGCAAAAGTGTTGGATTGTCAGGATTTTTAATATCATATACTTTCACGAAGGTCTTGATGTCAACAACGTAATATTTATCGTAAACTAGTGGAAAGTGATATTCTGACCCTAAAATCGCTAACTTGTCGCCGTTGACAAAAATTCCAATAGGATATAGATTCTCAAAGGTTATTTTTGAAACTATTTTAGCCTGCGCGGGAGGATAAGCTCTCAGGATATAAACCGCATTACCAGACAAAGTGTACATATAACCTCTATCGTCAACTTTTACAATGTCTGCTTCGTCTACTCCAGCAACTTGAATGTTTGTGGTTGAATGCGAAGGAGCAGCACTTTTCACTATTCCGCTTTCAGATAGTATGCCAAACGAGTTAGCGAACCTAGCATCCGCAGGTCCATAAATCCAAAAAGGCGCTTGATTCTTAGAATTCATTCTTAAGAAGTTCTTCAACTCTTCCTCGGATTGAAATGATGAGAGCAAAGGAGACTGTGGCGCGGAGACCGGCGGAGCGCCGGGAGTATACTTAAACGGGATAATGATGTTAAGAATTACTGCTGTTAATATAGAGGCGAGCAGAATAGCAGCGAGTCCATAGAGGAGTGCTTGTTTCTTAATTTTGCTTTCCACTGATTAATCACCTACTACACGTTAGAGTTTCTGCGATATTTCATGCTATACTTTGGAACGCGATGTTCCAAAAGTTAGTACGGTCGTAAAGACCATACTCGAAACGCTTCGTACCAGAAAATAACCGAGACAATGGCTCCGAAAGTTATTATAAACAAGTTCTCTCTTGTAATCCCTTGAACGAGAAATAAAAGAAAAAGAGCGTAAAAAACGGTGGAAAATACGGCATAAAAGAAGTAACGCGGAAACAATAATCTTCCAAGCTTGACAAAGTGTCTAAGCACGCCAATTTTGACTTCGTTGACTAAGAAATAGTGACCGCCGACATTCTGCTTCTCAACCAATCCTAACTCACGGAGCTGTTCAAGGTGATGCTGCGCCACGCTGGGACTACTGAAACGCAGGGCTTTCTGAACTTCTCGAACACTCAATGGATGACCGCTTTTCAAAAGAAGCCAGTATACTTTCCAAGCCTTTCCTCTAAGCGCGTATTCAAACTTTGCCTCTTCAGCCTCGTTCAACAAGCAGCACGCTTCTCAAAATATAGTTCTAGAATATGACACTTATAAGTCCAATTTTAGAACAAAACAGACCATACGGATTATAATTGATCTTTGATTTCTCTTGCTATTTCTGCTGCTGGCTTGTTTGCGTTTACAATTTTCCATTCGTCTATTAACGCCAAGAAGAGTGCTTTACGTCTAATCCTTTTTAACTCTTTTAAACTTTCAAAGATTTCCCGCCTTTTACGCCCATGCTGTATTCTTTTGTATGCCTCTTCTGGAGTAACATCTAGAAAAAACATGAAATTTGATTTCGGCACAACAAGAGCGAAGAAGTGGTAGGCAATTCTGTGTAATGGTGATGGCAGATAGGCGGTTCCCATTAAATAGCGGACAAAAATTATGTAGTCAAATTTTCTCCAATAATAAAAGAGGATTGAGCGGATAACGTCAACCATGTAAAAAAGGGCTGCTGCAAAATGAGCGCTTTTGCCTTTTGAATAAAGAAACTGTTTTGCTTTGATTCCAAAAAAATTGTCGTTTGACGGGTGAAAACGCAAGAAAACTCTTTTTCCACCACTTTTTAGAAAATTGTAAAGTCTAAAGGCTTGAGTGCTTTTTCCAGACGCATCCAAACCGTCTATAACTATGAAAACCAATGAGTTCATACGCCTCCGTTCAAAAGAAAGAAGACTAAAGCACCGAAAGCTGGCACAGTTAAATTATCAAAGCTTAGGGGGGTAAATCCTTCAACCAAGGTTGTAACTGCAGCCACAACAACTGCGTGAAAAAGCTTGTCTAAAAATGAAAATGGCAATATTAGAGAAAAATAGAAAAGGCTGAAAGTTAAAACGCTAAAACTAGCAAGGAACATAGCCGCTGAACCCTCAAGACTTTTTTCTGAAAAAACTCCATACTTCCTCTTGCCAAATTTTTCTCCAACAACAGAGGCCACAGCATCGCCATAAGCCATTGGTAAAATTCTTGCCGCCAAAACCATAACATACTGTTTAGAAGCGAAAAGCAAAGCCAAAACAGTGTAGGATATAGCATAAAAAACCAGTCCCAACTGATGCCCCTCTTCGGTTATGTCTGTAAGTCCCTTCATCTTGTTGCTTAAATTTTTAAATGGCGAATAGGCGGATGCCAAAAATGTTATGGGTATGAATGGAACTGCAACCAAGAATGGATAAAAATTCGATGTAAAAAAAGGGATTATAAAGGGTAAGTTTCCAATCATTATATGCAAGAATTTTCGAGAAGCCTTTCGCCGTAAGCCTAAAATTTTGTCCATTTTGCTAGAAACAAAAATTATGAGTAATATGTAAAAATAGCACAAAAGCATTAAAAGCATGTTTGCAAAAATCTCATCGTCAATCAATGTTTCACCCTAAAAGGCTCCGGCAATAAAGGCTAACAATCCAATGAGAAACCATAAAAGAACAATGTTTTTGATTTTTCTAGCATTTTCCTTTGAAAAATCTTGAAGGAGCGCGAACGCGGAAGCCAAAAGTCCAAAATCGGTTATGGCAACAAAGGGAAGGAACCAAAAAGAAACATTTCCCAAAAGCCATGGGGTCGGACTCAACAAAACTGCAGAAAGGTAGAATAAAGCTGCAGTTATGGCAGCTTTTTTCTCTCCATAAAGCACAGCCAAAGTTCTCACATTCTGCAGTCTATCCCCTTGAACATCAACTATCCCTTTAGTTATCTCTCTACCGGTGTTTGATAGAAAAACCATTAAGACAAAGATCAAAACATTTGGCACAACAGTATTCACTGTGACGGCGCTTCCATAAATGAATGGCATCGATACGCATGTGCTTACTAGGAGGTTGCCTGGTAAACCGCTGCGTTTTCCCACAGTGGTGTAGGTTACAAAGAGTATCCATGCAAGTATAGCTATTAAGAAACAGAGGATGTTTGTTAAAAACGCAATTATGAAACCTATTGCTGTCAGGGTTAATGCAAAGATTAAGGCGTTTTTTGGCTGGATTAAGCCGCTTGGGATTGGACGTTTCGGCTCGTTTACTGCGTCAATTTCCCTATCATAATAGTCATTTATAGCCATAGAAGCGGCGGTTAAAGCAAAACCGGTGACAAATCCATATGCAAGCTTTTGCCAAAAAGTGCCTAAAACATTTGGGTTTGCTAGTGCTGCGCCTACTATTACCGCGAAACCCATCATTAAACAATTAATTGGACGCATCAAACGCAGGTAACCAGTGAATTTCTGCATTTTCTCAAGCCTTGCACTAAACCATAAGCCTTCATTAAAGTTATAAAACTCACGATAAGATTCGAAAGTTTAATACGTTGAACGTAAAATAAACATTTCCGAAGTTGGTGACAACTTTTGCGTGACAACTACGCACCAGAAAGACTAAGAGTGATAATTCCAGTGGGCGGGAAAGCCAAACGCTTATTACCGCTTACAGCGGAAACCAGCAAGGCGTGCATCCGCCTCTTGAATAGACCGTTAATAGAATTTTCGCTTCTATCTCTTGCCCGCCAAGGCATCCGAAACTTCATTTTCGGAGTGAAAGGCTACACGAATTATAGGGATTTACATGACTATTTCGAGTCGGGCTATGGGTTTTCCACAAGATACGAAATTAGTCCACGTGTTCACATAAAATACCAACCCAACGTTGACGACCTAGGAAGCGCAGATTCAGCGAGAATAAACATGGAATATTACAACGTTAGAGACCCAGTTTTCGCGGTGCAAGGCGACAACATCTTCAACGTAAATGTGAAGGAACTTGTGGAATTTCACCGAAAAAAAGGCGCAACAATGACAATAGCATTGCGGGAAGTTGCTGACGTTGAAGGCTACGGAATAGCTGACATAAACAAAGACATGAAAATTTCAAGATTCGTCGAAAAACCAATGCCTAAAGAAGCCCCGTCAAATCTTGCCAACACAGGCTTATACATGGTCTCGCCAGAAATAAAGAAAATCTTCAAAGAAAAAGGAGTAAAGCAAATAATCAAAGAAAAAAATCGCCTAGATTTTGGCTTTGACTTTATTCCCTACCTTATAAAAACTGGAAGACCAGTTTATGGGTACACTTTGAAGGGAAGCTGGTATGATGTTGGCAGTCCAAAACGCTATTTGGAAGCTATGCAAGACATGCTTAATGGACGCTTCTCATCCTTAAAGGATTTTGGCGGAAGAATAAGTGAAGAAACAAGAGTGTGGGTTCAAGGAGAAAGCTCCGAATCACAAAAGAGAAGACAAGAAATCATAAGAAAAATCAAACAAGGAAAAATAGAAATCGAAGGCGCTGTTCTAATCGGGCGGCACTGTGAAATAAGCGACGGTGTGCGATTGGTTAATTCGTGTGTTGACAATTATACGAAGATAGGAAAGGATGCTGTGATAGAGAATTCGGCAATTCTAGATAGGGTCATAATTGAGGAAAAAGCGGAGATAAAAGACAGTATTGTCGGAAGACATGTGACAGTTCTGTCAAGCCCCAGAAAACAGACAAAGATAGATGGGGTATCAGTTATTGCAGATGACGTGACAATAGCAGAAGGATGCACACTAACAGCAACAAAAATTTACCCTCACCAGTACGTGAGAGGAGAATTCGCTAATCAAACATTAATGCCAGGTTAAAAATGGACATCAAATTAGCTGAAATCAGAAAGAGAACCATTTCAGTAAACGAATATTTGGATAGTTTGGGAGAACCGTTCCGCGAAAAATTCTTCACCAGAAAACGAACTTATAGATTGAATCAAGAAATGATAATCCAGCTTAAAAAATTTGCAGACAATTTTGTGGTGGTTGCTTTTTCAGCGGAATGGTGCAAAGACTGCGCCGCCAACATCCCAGTTCTAGCGTTAATATCAGAAGCAACAGGATTAGAAGTCCGAATCTTCGGCGGATTAATGAAAGACCCGTTAAGTCATACTATAAAATGGAGAATCCCGCCATCACCGCCTGAGGTAGAAACATTCAAAGTGGATAAGATTCCACTCATAATATTATTCTCTAAGGAAGGAAAAGAAGTCGGAAAAATAATTGAGAACCCGCAGAAACCAACACTTGAAGAAGAATTGCTGACGTTTATTTTAGAAAAACGCTCATAAACCGGTTCATTCAACGATTTTGTTGAGAAATTTGCTTCATTCCGATTCTATCAAAATATCATGCTTCTAAAATCTATTTTCAATAAAAGAGGAAACCTTTCAATGAGCATAATTTTATGCTTATTTACGCTTTGAACCATTTGAATATCAAATATCTTATTTTTCCCTTTTCCAAGTTCGGCACCGCAATAATGAATCTTTTTCGGACGGTTGTCGCTAGCCTTCCAGCTTTAACAATATCAGTGGCGGTAATCTCAGACTTAGCACTTTTAACAGACACCATATACGGTGCATGTTCAACACCGGGTCCATACTTGTAAACAGCAAAGTCGCATCCAAACTTTATACCCGGCGTGACGATTAACCCATCATCACGCAAATCCCGATAAACAGTATATTTTTCATCAAAATCCTCATATAATTGCCTAGCTCTTTGACGTAACTTAACGAGACTAACCTTCTTCTTGTCAACGCCTTCATAGACTGTTATGATTCCCTTTGACGCGAGGTACAAACCTTCCATCAAATCTAAAACAAGCGGAACATTGAACTCCGGAATTTTTGGTTTAGAAATTCCCAAGGGTTTCCCATAAAAACCCATCTTGTAAAGTTCCGAGCCCTTAACGGAATCCCACACCACTAAGAAGTTTTCGATGAACTCCACTTCTATTTTCTTAGGCATTTCGTTTTTCTCTCTCTCACATAATCAAAGATAAGATTCGTGCAGCGTCGGCAGCGTCTTCTGCTTTGTCGGCTGAATCTTCAAGAAGTTGCAGAACATCTCTTAAGAGAATCAACGTGGGAAACTCTAACTTGCTGCTTAGAAGTTTTATTTCAAACTCGCGGTAAAGTTCATCAACAGTTCTTTCAGCAACTTCAACATCCTTAGCTTTTTCCATAGCTTTGGCGGGACCATAACTTAAGACCATAACTGTCTCTCTAAGCTTAACAACAGCGTCCAAAACTGCCTCTGAAAGTTTAAGCAAATCTTTCTTTATGTCTCCCGAAACGTTCCAATTGTGTTCCATAATTTCAACCAAACGGAAGGCAATGCCCTCAGAGAAATCTGCGATTTCACTTGTCAAGTTTGTGAACCTCAAAAAGTCTTCTCTGCTAAGAAGAATAGCTCCTATCTCTGCAAGTTCTTGCGAAACCAGTCGTCTAGCTTTGTCAACTTCTTCTTCGCCGCTTCTGATTTCAGTGAAAAGCTGCTTTGCCTTTTCCTTATCATTTCGCATAAAACAGTCTATCATTTGAGGAACCTTTCGGGTGACGTCTAAAACCTTTCTTAAATGGTCTTGGCAAACGGTCAAGGCTCGCCGTTTTACACGTTCTTCAGTTTCTGCCGGAAGCACCAAAGTTTTTCCCGCCCGCAAAACAGGGCAAATTTTCCTATCATTAGATATACTGAAGCATTAAAAAAGGTAACGTAAACAGTGCTTTTAGAGTGGCTTGCCTAAATCTTCAAAATTGATTTTCTTCTTGAAATATTTGTGCAGAAGCTCTGGTAGGTTCTCGATTTTGGTTCTGACTTGTTTCCATGAATCGCGGTCGCGAATAGTTACTGTGTCGTTTTTTAGTGTTTCGTAATCAACTGTTACGCCTAAGGCTGCGCCGATTTCGTCTGCACGAGCGTATCTTCTACCAATAGAACCCGCTTCGTCATATTCAACTGCGAAACCCTCACCGAGAAGCATGTTATACACTTCCAATGCTTTTTGGGGCAGTCCATCTTTGCTTACAAGAGGATAAACACCGACTTGTATTGGTGCAATGTCACGGGGGAAACTCAGCACAGCCCTATCATCCTTAACATTGTAAGCGTACTCAAGAGTGACATAAACAAGCCTGTCAGAGCCGAAACTGGGCTCAACAACATGGGGGATGAAGCGTTTTCCGCGTTCAATAATCTTTTGTCGTGTAATCGTTACGTCTTCTGGGAGAATCTTGTATTTTCCAAGCGTGTAGTATTTGTTTTTCTTCAGAGAAGCCTCAATTTTCTCTGGGTCAGCTTTAGAAAGCATTTCTGCCACTTTCGCGGCTTCAGACTTAAACGTTGGACCAAGCTTAGCCATCACTGGCTTTATGATTAACTGTTCCTTCTCGACGGGTTTAGCATATTCTTTGTAAATCTGCAAGTCTTCTCCGCTGAAATTCATGTGCTGTTTTAAGTCGTAATCTGTTCTGTAAGCGTGTCCAGAAACTTCCACCCAACCCCAACGTTCAACGTAAACTTCTTGGTCAAAACTCTGAAGCGAATAGTGAGCTCTTTCCCAAGGGAGTTTTTCGATGAAACGCTGTTTTTCGGTTGGAACACCCAAATCTATTAATAGTCTTTTAGCGTAAGCCATAAAAACTGCTTGCCACTCCGCCTTGATTAGACCCTTCTTTAATGCTTCTTTTACGGTAACTTCGGTTATTTCTTCAGATTCCCGTAGTTTAGTTTCAGCAAGCAAAAGCCGCAACTTTTCATTTTCAACATCTTTCAAGAGAAAACAGTCAGGTTCTTCTGGGTCAAAAAAGAATTCTAAATCCACTATTGTGAATTCTCTCAATCGTATGAGCCCTTGTCTGGGTGAAATTTCGTTTCTTAACGCGTGACCAATTTGCAGAACGCCGAAGGGAAGCTTTTCTCGAGCCATCTCGTATAAACGCCGAAATTCTACAAAAATTCCTTGCGCCGCTTCGGGTCTTCCATAACCAACCGCGCCCGAATATGGACCTATCGTGGTTTTAAACATTGTTAGGAATAGTTTGGGTTCGCTGAAAGTGCCGCCGCATTCTGGACATTTAATGTTATGTTTTTTGATTGCGGCTTTCAATTCTTTAAGGCTTAGCTTTTCAGCTTCAGCTTCCGTCATTCTTGCAAATTCTTGGAGTAGATGATCTGCGCGGAATCGTTTCTTGCATTTTAGGCATTCAACCATAGCTTCTTTGAAATGGTCCACGTGACCTGACGCTTCGAATACTTTGCTTGGAGCAATTATTGGAGATTCTATTTCCAAGATGCCTAGTTTGTTTACGAAGAGTTCTCGAAGTTTGTTTTCGATGTTCTGCTTTAGTTTTGCGCCTAAAGGACCGTAAGTTGCGAAGCCGCTTACTCCGCCATACATCTCGTATGATTGCCAAAAGAAGCCTCGTCGGCGTGCTAACTCGTCAATTATAGTGAACTTGTCCAAATTTTTAGTCTTGCCAGTCAATTGTGTTCAGCCTTCTCTATTGATACTTACTCAAAGACTTTAAGGCTTACTAAAATTTGTAATAGTTTCAAAAAGGTTACAAGCAGTTTGCGCTACAACATCAAGTATTGACTATTCTGGCTTTTATATTTTCAACAATTTTTACATTCTGTATTTTTCCATTCTCGTCTATTTGGAATCCGAGTATCACACGGTCTTTCGCATTTTTTGCTGTTGAATTCTACTCCACAATAGCCACATTCAATGTCTGATTCCATTTCCACAACATACCACACAACACCAACATGATAACGATTCCATACAGGACAAGTTTCAGTTCAAAGCTTTCAAAATCACTAAAAAACCGCACGTAGAACTTGTATTTCAACCTATTTATAAGGGGGGCTACTACTTTCAGAGAGCACAAAATCAACGAAAAGGTCTGTACTGTTTTCGAATATAATCACAATAATGAAAAGGGTCACCAAAAGTGTTAATGTAAGAAAAAGATATTATAAGAGAACAGAACAAAATGCACGGACCAAGTGCCAAGAATAGAGAAGGACCAGCCTTCAAATTCATCTCGATCTTTTCTTCGTTTCATTAGTAAGCAACGTAGCATTTTATAAAGAAGACACAAAATATCAAATGCAAAAGAGAGGAATCAACAATGCCAAAAATAAAAGTTGCCATCGTCGGCGTTGGAAACTGCGCGTCCGCCCTAATCCAAGGAATACAATACTACAGCAATTGCGATAAAGAAGACCGCGCCATTGGACTGCGTCATCTGTTTATAGGAGGCTATCACCCAAGAGACGTGCAAATTGTCGCCGCCTTCGACATAGACAACCGAAAAGTCAGCAAAGACCTTTCAGAAGCAATTTTTGCAGCACCAAACAACGCCCCAAAAATAACCATCATACCAAACTCGAACGTTATCGTAAACAAAGGTCCAGTATTGGACGGCATCGGCGAATACACAAAAAACCTCATCCAAATCAGCAACCAACCAGAAATAAACATCGCAGACGTATTGAAAGAAAGCGACGCAGAAATCATGCTGAATCTGCTTCCAAGCGGCGCAGTAAAAGCCTCGAAATGGTATGCCGAACAAGCTTTAAAGGCTGGCTGCGCATTCGTGAACGCTACACCAGCTTTTATTGCAAGCGACGCAGCATGGGCTAAACGCTTTGAAGAAGCAGAACTACCACTTGCAGGCGACGATTTAATTGACCAAGTAGGCGCAACCACACTACACAAAACATTACTAAAACTCCTTTCAATGCACGGCGTTCGCATAGCCCAAACATACCAACTTGATGTTGGCGGAGGAACAGAATCCTTGGACACTCTTGAAAGAACAAGAGACATAAAACGCACCGTCAAAACAAAATCTGTAGAAACCGCATTGCCATACAAAGCTGAAGTTGTTGCAGGCTCAACAGATTACGTTGACTTTTTAGAGAACAGACGAGACAGCTACTTCTGGATAAAAGGCTTATACTTCTGC
The DNA here is from genome assembly GCA_019685655.1 of Candidatus Bathyarchaeota archaeon A05DMB-5. Taxonomy (NCBI): domain Archaea; kingdom Thermoproteati; phylum Candidatus Bathyarchaeota; species Candidatus Bathyarchaeota archaeon A05DMB-5. The sequence continues at coordinate 252,915 of JABFQP010000002.1, forward strand.
AACACCTCAATGCAAATAGACCTAAAACTTTCGACTGTAGACGCGCCAAATGCGGGTTCTGTATTGTTAGATGTAATAAGAGCGGTGAAAATAGCGCTAGACAAAAGGCTAAAAGGAACCGTGCTGCCAATCTGCGCCTACGCGTTTAAACATCCACCACAAATTATTCCGCTAGAAACTGCAGAGCAAATGTTCGCAGACTTCATCATGAAAAAGCACGCTTAAACGCCTTAACGCCTAGTAATTTTCTGCAGTTCCCGTATTACCTTCTCCTTCACTCCAACCCGCTTCATCCTTTCCTTCAAAAAAGCTATAGTTTTCACCGGCGTTGGGTCGACACCACGCAGAACAGCCAGATAAACACTAGCAAAATCACCAAGGACAACCGTCGACAACATCTTCGCCAAGCTTCTTCTGCCTTGACCGTAAATTTCGAAAACCTTTAATGACTCCTTACTTATCAATTCCTTCGTAGTTTCAATTCTCTGCCGCATTGCTTCCGACTCGTCATTGTCCCGAATTAATAATACAGAGAAGCACTTCGCAAGTTTCTCCACTCTTTCCCAACCCACAATCTCGTTATGATTAAGTTCTGGGAAAAACTCCCATTTTGCCGGAACCTTACTGTTTTCATTAAACTGCTGCTTGAGACGCTGAGCAACAGCACGGTAAATTCCAAAACCATAAACAACCGGAACAGTGCCGCAGATGTTTAATGCCAACTTCTTAGAAAAATTATCATTTAAAGGAATCTTAGGCGAGTTTGACTCGCTAATCTGCTTCAGAACATGGATAGCTTCAGAAATTTCAGGCTTAGCATCTTTGATTAAACCGATTTTCTCCATCAAAATACACAGAGGCACAAAAAGGTAAGGAAGCGTTGCGCGCGGAGCCATTCCAGAAGGAACACGCAAATGCGGAATACTTAATTTTTCGGCAAATTCCAGCAACTTTCCTCCAGAACTTATGCAAACACTCATACATTCTCGTTTCACTGCGTCTAAAAATACGCTTAATGATTCCTCAGTTTCGCCAGAATAGCTCACAACAAAAACCAGAGTGTTCTTGTTTGCATACTCAGGTAAAGAATATTCCCGACAAACTTCGATTGGAACAGTCAATTGGTCTCTTGCCCAATCCTTCAAAAGTTCACCGCCGATGGCGGACCCGCCCATGCCCGCAACAATGATTGCTTTGGGCTTTGGATAACTGATAGAAATCGTTTCAGCTAACCTTGCAGCGTCACTATAATGTTTAGGAGCGCCGACACAGAAAGAAAGCATATTGCTCTTATCAATCCGTTTAATTTCCTCAAGATCATTCAAAATGGTTGCTTTTGGCAAACTCCTTCACCCGTCACAGTCAAATGTGAAAGGTATATGCTTTTAGCTTTTAAGCAGAAGATGTATAAATAATAACCATTTGAGGATTAACCCAGTAGTAATAAAGGCGGAAAACACAGTTTGAACGGGAAAAAAATTTCAATCGCCATACCAGCTTCGGTTGTTTCTGACACTCCTCATTTGCGTGAAAAAACATCAAAGATAGGTCTTATGGGAAGAGCAGCCGCAATTTTCAAAGTAGACGAAATCATAGTTTATCCAGATAATCCTGAAACAAACCAAAGACATGAAATAGATTTAATCGCAACCTTGCTTGCTTACATGGAAACACCCCAGTATCTAAGAAAAAGACTGTTCAAACTCAAACCAACATTGCGTTATGCTGGCATACTTCCACCATTACGCACACCACATCACCCATTAAACCGCAAAACAAAAGATTTGAAAATCGGCGAATACCGAGAAGGAGTAACACTATCCAGCAAGGAAAATGACACACTCATAGACATCGGCGTAGAAAAACCAGCGATAATTCAAAATAAGCAATTACCAAAAAACAAGCGCATAACCATAAAAATAACCAAAATAAACGAACAAGCACAAGTTGAAATTGCAAGCCGCGAAGAAATACCACATTACTGGGGATACACAATCACCCCCGAAACACAACCATTCGTGAAAATATTAAAAAACAGAAATTTCGATTTAACCATCGCCACCTCTAAATATGGCACTCCGTTTGCAGATGCCACTGAAGAAATTTCAGAGCGATGGCGATCAGCACAAAAAATTCTCGTAGCGTTCGGCGCACCCACTCAAGGCTTATATGAAATAGTTAGACATGAAGGATTCAACTTGGATGACGTAGTAGATTTTACCATTAACACAATTCCGACGCAAGGAACAGAAACGGTTAGAACAGAAGAAGCACTCATTGCATCTTTAGCAATCTTAAACACACACTTTCGCTTTTAATGTTTAAATGCACGTTTTGCATATGTGCGTTTATGTATTTCGACATCGTCATGCCCATAACACTTTTCCTAGTCACAATAGCCGCTATGCTCTTAGAAAAGAAAATCGAAGGAAAGTTCAAGGGCATTTTCGAAGAAAAACAGTTCAGCACTTGGAATGCTATAGTACTCGTCGCAGCAATGAGTATAACAATATCGCTAATGGTGTTTGTACCGCAAATGGCAATCATGACGATGTTTCTCTTTGCCTACTCAATGGTACTGTTCATTTTTTCTTACCTTTTCTCAAACCTCCCAAAAACAAAGGCTCAACTCTTTTTCAAAGCATTTCTTATAATAAGCTTCGCCGCCGCCACGATTAGCATTTTCACTTTCGGAACAGACATCATGGTTGCTTATGGAGCCTTGGCCTTTTTCTCTCTCTCCAGTTTTGCATTAGTGGCATTATTATATGAGAAAAATAGAGTTAGCACAGAAGAAAGATGGTATCTGGCAGTGCTGCCGCCAGCATCATTCATATGCCTATACGTATTTTTCAGCAGAACACCAATATGGTTTCCGTATCTACTTGACATGTATGGAATTGTCTTTGCAGTCTTAATAATTCTCTATCTAGGAACATTATTCACATGGAAAACCACGCTGATTTTTGCTACGCTATTAACAGTTATGGACATAATTCTCGTGTTATTCACGGGCGCGATGGTTTCCGCAGCAAGACATGTCTCAGTCCTAAGACTCCCAGTACTTATTTCATTGCCAACTCTTCCTACAATCACAACTGAATGGGGAATGATCTATATGTCATTAGGCCTAGGCGACTTTTTCTTTGCTGGATTATTAGGAATACAAACTATGAAAAAGTTTGACAAAAAATTCGCAATCTTATCAGTTGCCGCAATGTGCATTTCATTCTTCATCTTCGAAACAATAATACTGAACTATGAACTAAGAGCATTCCCAGGCACGTTAATGATTATCTGCGGTTGGCTACCACTAGTAATTTTAAAAGCAATTGGGAAAACACAAAAACGTTAAAGAAAATTTAAAAGAGGAAACCCGGCGATTCCAAAAAAGGTTTCTAGCCAAAAAGTGCGCCTAAACCCTCAAGCGCTGCCTCTTCCTTGGCTTTCTCCTCTTCTTCCTTCTTTTTCTTCTCTTCTTCCTTTGGTTTAGCTTCTGCCGCTGGCGCCGCCACACCTGGTGCAGCTGCAGGCGCAGCCATCATTGTAGAAGCAGACTTAATTGCTTCGTCAATGTTCACTTCAGCTAAAGAAGCCACTAAAGCCTTAACCCTCACAGCATCAACATTTATGCCCGCTGCTGTCAAAACCTGCGTCAAGTTTTCCTCGTTTATTTCCTTTCCGGCCTTGTGAAGAAGCATGGCAGCGTAAACATATTCCATACTCGTTTCACCTTTCGGTTCAAATACCAAGCTTTAAAATATAAACCTTTTCTGTCATTTGCATGCAAATGTCTAAGAACTGCCCCAAATCAATCTCCACATTGTAATTTTTAGCAAGTAGAAGAATTTTCCGATAAGCATTTAGATTCGTCGAAACCAATTACTAATAGAGAATCTGAAGGAATGAAGTTGCAAGAAACTAAATCCTACACTATCGACATAAGCAGAACTCGAGGAAAAGGAGAGTTCAAATGCCCAAAATGCGGCGTTCAAATCTCTCCAGATGACAAAACCGACAGGATTTATACTATTTTGGAAACTGTGATGAACGAAGACTGCTTGGAAAAGATAATTCTGCAATGCAATAGTTGCAAAAGCCAGATTAATCTAATAGGATTTCAAGCCTTAGATAAATTGATTTAAGCCCAAAAGGTATCTCTCTGCCCAGCAAATTCTACATAATAGCTTCAGAAACTTCAATCTATATTTTAAGTTCATAATTGTTAAGTAGTTTTAAGGAGCTAACTCTAGTTTTTGCGTGAAACTTCCAATTGTTGGAAACTTTACTGAATAAACGCCAAATTCACTTGAATTTTCTATCAGCTCAAGCTTTAGCCTTACACAAACTTAAGGCGGCAACAAACAAAAAAGGAGGTGAAACTTATTGTGGAAAATCAAACTGATAAAGTGGCTTCCATGGATAATAACTCTGGCAACAGCGATAATAGCGCCTTACGTAAAGACGATTTGGGGAGACATACCAAATCCAACAATCTAAAACATGCAATAAAAAGGATACGCCATTCAAGCGCTCTTAGGTTTATACTGCTCATAGAAGATTTTCCAAAGCATCGCGTAGTTGAGAAAATCTCTCCACTGCATGCAGTTGTAGTTTTCTATCTCTGCCTATTTACTGGTCTGCTCGGTTTCTTTGTGTTTGCTTACACCACCTTCCTAGGATTCATCGCCTACTACGTGACAGTTGGCGTAGCTGTGCTGGAAATCTTACATTACATGTACGATAAGTAAGAGAACAAAGAATGACTTGACCAAGGCAAAAAAGAAAAAACTAAACTGGTTGGTTAGTCTTTTTTCCCAGACTTAACATTTCAGCATGTGCTTTTCGAAGTAAGTCTGCAATTGTATCTTTGGTTGGAACAGCTGCATTTATTGAAAGTGCATAGGCTTTCTGATGCGCCAGTTGCAAAAGCACTACAACGTTTTCTTTTGTCGGATAAGTTACAGCTATCGATAATGCAAACGCATCCACATGAGATTCCTCGACGGTTTTTTTAGTGCTATTTATATCTATTCGGAGTTGCTCAGCAGTTATTACTAAGCCATCATCGTACACCACCTTCATTGAAAGCCCAGCTTCCACGGGTTTTATTCCAAGTTTCGACAACACGCTTGCAAGTCTTTCAGAGATTACTTCGCCTTTTCTGACGACCAATGTATCTTTGTTTATCCAAACGCTGCCTGCTTCTATTCTTGTTGGCAAACCAACCGCGTTCAATTGGCTAATTATTGGACCTGGTGGTTGACCAGTGTTTCCTGCAGGAACTATGACGTCAAAGGCAGCTATGTCGCCAGCCTTTGCTGTTGTTCGTACTTTTCCTCTTTCAAGAAGTAAAGCTAGCTTAAACGGGTTAAGGTCAGTCATTAAATAGACGTTTGAACCATTTAAGTATTCTTCGATTTTTTTCAGCTCTGGCTTTTCCTTGCAGTTTTCAATAGCTAATTTCATTAACGTGTTTTTTATAACTTTCATGTATGCTTTGTCTGATAATTTCTTCTTTAACTCTTGTAGTTGGGCAGCCCTAACTTTCTGCAAACTAGCGATTCCAATGACTTTATGTTTCTTTACCAGCTGAGTTATCTGCTCAACCTCGCTGATTTTTTCCTGCAAAATCTGTTGGGATGGCATTTGTCTTCCTCTTTCACGGTTTAATCTTCACGGGCTTACCCATGGAAGTTTTTATGTAAGCAAATTTGATGTTTTTCATTCCTTTTTTAAGTTTCCCTTCAACTGCTCTCAAAACTGCTTGAATATTATCAGCCAACTCTTCGTCTTTCATGCTTTCCGTTCCAACGCGGCACTGTAGTATCGGCTGATTTCGCATCTTTGCAATGACAGTTTTACGGTATTTCTCAAGCAAACTTGATATGTCTGCTGTAGGAGGAACTGGAACTGGCATTTTACCCCTAGGACCCAAAACTGGACCAAAGATCTTGCCCACTAAAGGCATCAAAGGAGCCTCAGCAACAAAAAAGTCATATCCATCAGCAATCTTACGCAAGTCACGCTTCTTGCCCGCTAAACCCTCAAGCTCAGCCCGTTCAATTACCAAGTCTGCGTTTGCTTTTCTCGCCTTCAAAGCCAATTCGCCAGATGCGATTACGCATATTTTGTTTGGCTTTTCCGGCGGTGAATGTGGCAATTCTACAAGTTCTTGAATTCTTCCTTCAGGAGATTTCATGTCAATGTCTCTAAGATTTAGAATAAGCTCTACTGATTGGGTAAACTTTCTTTTCTCGGATTTTCCTTTTGCTTCTTTAACTGCATCTAGGATAGTTTTTTGGTCTAAGGGCATCTTAGAGCCTCGTGCCAATGAGGGAATATAACGCGGTTATAAAAATATTCTCTTAGGCTTAACTCTTACTAAACATTTCGTCATATTTGCCTTCATCAATTTCTCGTTGGATTTCACGTGGATCCTTGCCCTCAACCGTGACGCCCATGCTAACACAGCTTCCTAGTATTTCCTTTGTAGCTAATTTCAGATTTTTTGCCAAAAGCTCTTCACGTTTAATTTTTGCTATACGAATAATCTGTTCCATTGAAAGATTCCCGATTTTTTGCGTATTAGGAGCACCAGAACCTTTCTCTACTTTCAATTCGCTAACAATCAACGCCGATGCAGTTGGAGTCCCAACACTAACCTCAAAGTCTTTAGTTTCAGGGTCAACACTAACTTTAACAGGAACTTTCATTCCAGAATAGTCTTTGGTCAGCTCATTTATTTTGTTCACAATAACGAGAACATTCACGCCCAAAGGACCAAGAGCCGGACCTAATGGCGGTCCCGCGGTTGCTTGTCCTCCGCTTACGAGTAGCTCTATTACCTTTTTTTCGCCCATTTTTATGTTTCACCGCCTTCTGTTTTGGCTTTTTCAACTAATTTTACGTAGTCGGAATGCACAGTGATTGGCAAAGTGAAGGTTGCTTCCAACAACTCAAGCGTGACTTCAGCTTTAGTTTTATCGATGCGAGTAATTTTTGCACGCATACCCTTAAACGGTCCGCCTGTCACTTCGACAATGTCGTTTTCGCTTAACTCTTCAATAACCGGTTTTCTTACAATGTATCTTTCAATTTCAGTGAAACTCACAACGCCTGGAACTCGTGAGCGTACATGTCTTATTCCAGCTATTGCCTCTTCAACCATATGTGGTCCTTCTGCCTCCATAAATACGTATCCTCTTAGGCCTTCAGGCACCAGAATGGCTTTTATGGGTATTTTGTTCATCTCAACTTTGGCGGCAACAAGCTTGGCTACATTTTTCTCTTGTCCCGTTGTCGTTTTTACTGCAAAAATTTTCGTTGGAAATGCTTCTTCCTTTTTTTCCATAAAAATTTCTTCCTTACACAAGTCTTCCTTGCAACGCAAAAGAAACTAAATGAATGACGAAACCTACTAATCCTACAGCTCCTATGCCCAAGAAGCATATTTTTATTGATAGCCATAGCTCGCTTTTTCCGGGCTTCACTGAAAGCTTCAGTGTTCTTGCGCATCCTGAAAGAAACGACCTTAAACCCATGGTTCATCGCAACCTCAACATATCACTCTTAATATAAACGTTACTACGATTGCTGTTTCTAATAGGATAAGCTAGACATTTCTATTAACTTTTCCCTCGTTGAAGAGAAACGCTTACGTAAAACGTGGAAGCCTAAACCTTTTCAAAAGGAAGACCCATTTCTTCAAGAATCTCAATCAGTTTTGGTTTATGTTCGCCTTTTATTCCTTTCCAGTCCAAAACTGCAAACTCAACCTTTTCTAAGGTTCTTTCTGCGCATTGTTTTAGGATTGGCAAATCTACGTTTGGAAAAGCATATTTAGGAATTATATGTCCAAACGCTATTTCTTTTTCAAGTGCCAGTTTAGTGAATTTGTTGTTGTAGTGTGGTCCACCAATTCCCATAACAGCCTTTGTTTGGGAAATGCCGAAGCATGAAATAGCCGCTATCGCCGAATGCGCAATGGCTTCTGCAGCCCTCAAATCGCTCCATTGCTTAGGCGAACTACCTAACTCGACGAACATTGTTGGTACGTCTAATGACGGCCCATGATGCGTACATTCATAAGAAACTTCATAATTAAGCTGCATTTCATTTTTTAAGCGTGCCATAGCTTTTAAAGCATTGCGTATAGCGTTTGCCGGAGAAACTGAAACTTTTCTGGGAAGCCCACCTAAATCTGCTTTGCCTAAATTGCCTGGAGTGTGCACGGACAACGTGGGAGTGCCGCTGATGCTGCTGTGCCTTGAGACGAAGAGTATGAGTTCGGAATTTGGAAAAAAATCAGTTATGTTTTGTGCATAAACAGATTCGTTGTTTAATGTTACAATTTGGACTTTTTTATGGCTTAAGTTGGCTTCGTAAACTGGGTTTTGCTGAAAAGTTTCTGCAGTTTTTTCGAAAGAATAGTGTTGCAGAATTTGCTCTGCAATGTTTTGACTTGCCACATCTTTGTTTGAAGCAACAATCAAAATCATTAGCATACTTCCGAGATACAACACTTGTTGTTTGAAGAAAAATGTTTCCACAAAGTTTATAATTTTTGAAGTCGGTTGAGCCTTTAAAGTCCAAAAAATAAAGGTGGAAAAATGCACTTAATCAATTTTAAGGAGCTAACTGGTCAACAACTTGAAGAGATAATTGACAGAGCCATAGAAGTCAAGAGTAACCCGCAAAAATATCGAAATGCTATGGATGGTAAATCTTTAGCTATGATTTTTCAAAAAACTTCTACCCGAACTCGTGTTTCTTTTGAAGTTGCGATGACTCAGCTTGGTGGTCACGCTCTTTACATAGATTGGAGAACAACAAACTTTGCCCTTGCAGACATTTACGATGAAGTGCAATATTTGTCGCGTAACGTTGATTGTATGATGGCGAGATTGCTGAAAAACGCTGACTTGCAAGTTATGGCTAAGGCTTCACGCGTTCCAGTAATAAATGGATGCGACGAGAAATATCATCCAAGCCAAGCAATAGCAGATTTAATGACGGCGAAAGAGAAAAAGGGAAAGTTAAAAGGTGCAAAATTGGTTTACATAGGCATTCACAACAATGTCTGTAATTCGCTTATTGAAGGATGCACAAAAACCGGAGTAAAAATAACCACGGTGACGCCGATATTCAACGAGCCATCAAGAGACGAAGAACTTTTGGAAAAGGCAAAGAAAACTGGACTCTGGGAAACTACCTTAGATGTTAAGAAAGCTGTTGAGGATGCAGATTTTGTTTATACAGACACTTGGGTTGACATGGAATTCTTTTTAGATCCTAAATTTGCAGCAGAAAAAGAAAAGCGCGTAAAACTTATGATGCCTTACCAAATAAACAAGGAGTTACTACAGAAAAGCAATGCCTATATAATGCATGACATGCCCATCCACAGAGGATACGAAATAAGCGCAGACGTTATTGAAAGCTCAAAGTCAGTTATATATGAACAAAGCGAAAATAGGCTTTACTCTGCAAAGGCGATAATACTAAAACTATTGAAAAAACAGTAAAAAATTATTTCAAGATCATTTGCACGAATTTCTCTGGGTTAAATTCTTCTAAATCATCATAAGTTTGTCCAACGCCAATAAAAAGAATCGGCTTTTTTGTTACATAGGTGACGCTGAGAGCAGATCCACCTTTAACGTCAGCATCAACCTTAGTTAGTATTGTCGCGTCTATGTTCACACTTTTATGAAATTCCTCGGCTTGCATTACAGCGTCGTTTCCAGTAAGCGAGTCTACAGTTAAAATGGTGAGGTCGGGATTGACAATACGTTTTACCTTTGCAAGTTCGTTCATTAGGTTTCTGTTTGTCTGTATCCTACCTGCCGTGTCTATTAAAACAACGTTTATTCCGTGTGCTTTGGCGTGGCTTATGGCGTCGTAGGCTACTGCGGCAGGATCCGCACCATACTCGTGCTTAATCATTCGTATTCCTAAACGTTTTGCATGTTCTTCTAACTGTTCAATGGAGCCAGCTCTATACGTGTCGCTACACGCAAGAACAACAGAATACCCTTTTTTATTCAGTAGACATGCAACTTTAGCGATTGATGTGGTTTTTCCAGTACCATTTATTCCAACAAAAACTATCACAAAAGGCTCGCCTTTTTTCCGTTTTTCTTCAATTGCCTTAAAAAAGTCTATTTTGTTGTTTGTAAGCATAACTTCTAAAAGCACTTCGCGTAAGTTTTTTTCTACAATTTTCTTGCGGTCTTCAAGACGCTTAACTTGAACGCCGTCTAAGCGTTTTTCCATTTCATCACATATTCGTTCTGCCACGGGAAAAGCGACATCGTTTTCGATAAGGCTTATTTTGAAGTCAGAAAGCATTGGGCGCAGATTTTCAGCCTTAAGCTCGGTTGTGGTGACTTTGTTTACAAGTCCTTTCAATCCTGATTTAAGCCGCTCAAACATCTTTTTTGGCTTTCTCCTCTCTGAGCGTTGCCACTAAAGCTTCAAATTTTTCTCTGTCTTCGCCTATTCTCTCTGCTATTTGAGCGAGCTGTTGCTGAAGCATCATTCTCGTATTTTCTAAGTTTTCAAGGCGCTTTTTGATTATTTCTTTTGCTTCTTGTAAAGTCTTTTCAACTGATACCCCCGCACCCATTCCGACTATTACCTTATCCGGGTTGTCAAGTCTTGCTTTTATGTAGGAGTTGCCACCTATAGGAACCATGAGTTCAGAGTTTTCTTTTTCTTTTTCTAAACCTTCCAGTGTCATGCTCGCGTAGGATAAGTCGGTTATAACGGCGTTTACCATGTTAATTCTTGACTGGACTGTTTCTGCATTAGCTTCGAGAACACGGATTTCTACGCTTAATTTGCGGAGTTCTTCTTCACTTTTGTTCGCCAAGTTCCTCTTCTCCAGTAACAAGTTTTTTTAACAAGGGATTCTCGATGTCTTGAGGTTGAATTTCTTCTACATTTGCTATTTTTATGTGGTAACGTTTCACGCGGTGTTTACTTCCTAATTCTGTATAAACCTTTTCTATAGCATGTTCTGGCTTCATTGCCACAACTTCTTTTTTGAACGAAGTTTTCAAGTTTGGCTTTTGAATTTCGCCGGACACTCTGAAAACTTTCATGCAGTTTCCTCCTTCACAACATCCAGTGCGTTCCCAATTATAAACATCTCGGGTCCAGTTGTCATAGCTCCAGCCACAGCAGCATAGCTGTTACCGATTAAACCAGTACCAACATAAGGTATGCCACAATTAATGGTGCCAACTTCAACGGGAACCTTTAACACTTCTTCCAAAAGTTTACGTTCAGAATCTTTCAACATTGGATGAACCAGAACACCTTTGTTCGTTGCAACTCCAAGCGAGCCTACATAAGGTAATCCAGCAATTTCACCAGCTACAACTTCAACGCATAACGTTTCTGAGATTTTCTGAATTTCGGGTGTTTTCAATCTTGGGTCAACGATTGCTCCATGGTCGTTGGTTAGAACTAGGTTTCCGTATGCGGTTTTCTTTGTTTCCATTATGGTAATGTTTCCCTCGAACGTTGATTTTATGGCGTTAAGTTCTTCTTCCTTAATGAAATGAGGAAGCAGAATCCCATTTGAGTTTGCACATGCAAGTGCGCCGACCAAAATTGAACCGCCAATGGTTGTATGTACCAGTTTGACTTTTAACCATTCATGAAGTCGTTCAGCCTTCTTTGAAGGGACAATTCTGGGAACTATGACTATTTTATCTGTCGCAAGCGAATAAACGCCTATGCTTACGCTTCCAACAATGGTGGATAGGTAAATTGCCAAGCAATAATCTCCTTCGGTCGTGGTGAGTTTAGGCGAAGATAATTATTTGTAGCTTCTTTTTAAAGGCTACCATAAAGAAGCGATGTGAATTTGTTTACGAATTAAATTTCAATAGTGCTTTACTGTGCTTTTATCATTGTAGCGTATGGCATGTTTACTTTTTGGAAAGTGTCCCAAAAAATTGTTGAAGCGGTGAAAAACAAAAACTTAAATATACAACAGCGCCTATTATTGAATGGGAGAGAGCCCAGTGAATTAGGACGGCGTAAAGTCGTCCTTTTCTTTCCCTTCCCTCTTCTCCCACGTAATTATTCTCAATTAGATACATGTTTGTTACGGTTGTTGGGACTGAAGACGTATATTTCTATAATTTGGGATTACAAGTTGGTTTATGCAGTTGTTGAGTGCTTCGTTAATCTCCTTCAGCCAAATAAACTGTAACGTTGCCTTCCTTGTCTTTTGCGGCTCTTATTCGGATTTTTCTAGGGGGCTTTTCTATGCCTCTGCTCCAAACAGCTTCGTTTACTTTGTTATCAAGGATTAATTTTTTAGGTTCTTCTTCCTCTTCTCCTTCTTTGTGCGCTTCAAGTTTCATGTGTTTTGTTACAAAACTTTTGATTATTCTGATAGCTCTTGGTGCTCTTTTTCGGGGTGTGGCAATCCATGCTCTGCTTAGAGGGATGGTGTAGATTCGTTCTTCAACTATTTCCTCTTCTTCGCGTTTTTCTTCTTTTTCTGGTTTTACCTTTTTTTCTTCTTCAACTGTTTCTTCTATTTTTTCTTCTTCCGTTACTTCGGCTTCTTTGGGTTCTTCAGGCTTTTCTTCTGTTTTTTCCTCTTCTATTTCGCTTTCAACTTCTTCGATAGTTTCCTCTTTTGCTTCTTTGGCTTCTTCTTCAGAAGTTTTGGGTAGCTCTTCTTGTTCCTCTTTAGTTGTTGGTTTTTCCTTGTTTTCCTCTTTCAATTTGTGTTCCTCCTATGCTCTTATTTTTCTGGTTCTCCATTGTCTTCTTTTTGGGTGTGTTCTGAATTTTCCTGCTGTTTTAGCCATTATCCATGATGGGACGGCTTTTTTCTGTTTTCCTGCTTTTGCTAGTCTTCGTTTTTTTGCTGTTGGTTTGTTTCGCGCCATGTTATATTCTCCTTATTTTTGTTTCTCGCTTGTGGGTTTGGAGTTGTATGAGTAGCTGTTTTAATTGTTCATCTGATAATGGTATGGGTAGCTTTCCTGCTTGTGCCAGTTGGATTAGCTGTAGTTCTAGTTGGTCTGTGAAGTCTGGTCGGACCATTTTTAGGTTGGTTAGTCTTTGTCTTGCTTCTGGAGTTAATATTTTTCTTAGTAATGCTTGCTTTTGCAGTTCCAGCTGTTGCTGTAGTTGTTCTTGCCTCTGTTCTTCGGTTAGTTTTTGTTGTAAAGCCAAAAGTTTTCTTCTGCGAAGTTCTTCAAGTTCGTCTTCATCTGACATTTCAATCGCCTTTCATGTACTTTTCTAGTTCTGGATTTTCTTTTGTTAGGTCCTTGTAAAGTTCTTCGGCGATTTCTTGTAGTAGTTTTCTTCCTTCACGTGTTATTCTTCTTCCTTTGGGTTTCAAGGTTTCAACTAAACCTGCAGTTTCTAGTTGTTGTAGGACCTTTCTTATTATTGTTCCACCTGCTTTGACCACGTGTTCTGGTTTGACGCCGAAGTCTTTTCTTCCGCCGTAGTCTGCGCGTAGTTTTTCTATGCCTATTGGTCCATGGATGTAGATTTTTCTTAGGAGGGATGCGCAGCGAATGTACCACCAGTTGGGGTTTTGTGGTTGTTTTTGAACGTGTGAGCCTGTTTTAGCCGCGTTTGCCCATGTTGGCGGGTTTATTGTTTCAACGTTTTCTTTTAGGTATGTGGCTAGTTTTTCGATGAGTTTTGATGCTGGAACGTCGTGGGGGGTTACCAAGATTCTTTTTCCTCTGATTTTTCCTTCAGTAAATCGGGAAGCCAAATATAAAGCCTTTCACTTTTTGTGACGTTTGTAAAGGATGAAAGTGTGACCTCTAACTTCGATGAGCTCTGCTTGTGTTTGTTCTGCTATTTGCTGTGCGACTTGTTTTGCTTCGTTTTCTCCTAATGCAGTTTTTAGTAGTTTAATTTTTAGCATTTCTTTTTTGTCAAGTTGCTTTTCGATTTCTTTCAGAAGTTCTTGTGAAACTCCGCTTTTGCCAACCCATATTGTGGGTTTTTCTTTGCTTAGTTTGTGTTTGATGCGGCGTTTGGCGCCTGCGCTGAGTTTGCTCATGTTTTTGTTTTCTCCTTTTTCTTGTTTTTTAGTGGTATGCGCATTTGGTTACCACAGTTGAGGCATGTTATTACTAAGTGTGGTTCTCTTTGCTGTTTTATTCGCACACGGCAATTCACGCCAGGTAGGATAAAGCTTTTACAATGTTTGCATATTTGTCGTTTGTATTCTGTTGGTAGGCGGATTTTGGCTGTCATGGCTATTTTTCTTGCTATGTTTACGTAGCGCTGTGCTAATTGTGGGTCGTCGTGGAAGGTTTCTTTTGCTAAACGGAATAGTGTGTGAATGCGTTGTGTTGCGATGTGTTTAGTGTTGTCGTGCATTTGCTTACACGTTACCTTATTTAGTGAGATTATTTCGGTTTTAATGAGATTAGTCTTTCCGTAACAAAATTCATCTGTTCATTTAGAGGTTTGATTTGGTGGGATGAGAATGTTGGTTGCTTCTTGCTTTCTGTGTTGAGTATCCCCCCTTATAAATAGGTTGAACTTTGAGTTTCCACATGTAAATGAAAAGAAACAATCGTGATGCAGAGATATTTTTCTAATTTTTGTGTCTGTTTTCTCTTCCAAAAGCCACGTTGCGATAGTTTTTGTTGGAGGTGTAAGCCCACATTGCAGTCGTAAAGCTTTTAGTGGCACGCCATGTCTTCATGAATTTTCTTCGAATTGCCCAGTGACTGTAAAGTTGGCGAGTGCTTTCTTGCATGGCTTTTGTGAGTTCTTCTGGGTTCATTGAGAGAGGCTTGTAGGTAACTTCAGTCATGTCGTAGTAAATCCAGTCAAACGGAAAATTGGTGTAAAGCAGCCGTCCCTCATCTTTAAGTTTGTTGAATGTTTTGGTTCCTGGCAAAGGCGTCAAATAAGTTACTTGCATCACGTCAATTCCAGATTTTAGAATGTATCAGGTACGTTGGTGTAACTTTTCTGATGTGTCGCCGTCCATTCCATAGATGAAAGCTCCAAGCACTGCAATACCATGCTTATTAATGCGGCGAAACGTTTCTTCATAAGCGTCTACTCCAACTTTTAGGTTCATTCTTTTGTTCACTTCTTCTAACGCGTCTGTCTTCTCTGCCTCCAACCCGAGAAAAACCATGCGGCATCCACTCTTCGCCGCGTATTCCAGCACTTCATCATTGTTGGCAAAGTTGATGGACGCTTGGCAGAACCAATCCTTCTTGATGCCGCGTTTAATCATTCCCTTGAACAAGGCGATAGCTCGTTCCTCATCTTCCTTGCCAAAGCCGATAATGTTGTCATCTACAAAGAAAACCATTTTTTGAGGAATCGTTTGGAGCTCATCCAGAACCATTTCCACTGGACGCTTGCGATATTTATGACCATTGAAGACTGTGACAGAACAGAACTCGCAATTCATTGGGCATCCTCGTGAGGTCTGAACTGAACCGAACCATGTAGTTTGGATGGAATAAGTCACGGCGGGGTTGAGGCATTTCCTGTAAATTCAACCAGTCTCCCTTGTAGATTTCCTGCATTTTACCCGCCTCAAAATCAGAAATGACATCAACCCAAACACTTTCTGCCTCGCCAATTACGATGGCATCTGCATACTGCAAAGCTTCTTCTTGGCACATTGAAGCGTGAATCCCGCCCAGCACAGTTGGTGTTCCTCTTTTCCTGTAAAGGCTAGAAATCTCATATGCTCTGCATACGTTTGCCGTGAAAGCTGTTAAACCTACTAAATCGGCTTCTTGAAAACTAAAAGAAGTGAAATTTTCGTCAACAATTTCGACCTTCCAATCATGCGGTGTTAATGCGGCAATTATTCCCAGCCCCAATGGTTGAAAGCGAGAGCTTGGATTCACTGCTAACCCTACGCGGCTGGTTTTAACTGGATTGATAAGTAGCAATTTCTTTGACATTTTCCTTCGTCTCCATAACTGTGAAAGAATTACGAATAGACCATTATAAAGCTTCAAAGAATACGTTAAGCAAATTCCGCCACAAAAATCCGCAATTATACTCTATTGATGAAAAGATTCCAAAAAATAGTGCGGGGGGTGGGACTTGAACCCACGAAGGCCTACGCCAGAGGATCTTAAGTCCTCCCCCTTATCTTAGGCTTATGTGTTTTCTGACCCACGCCTATTTAGACCTGGCTCGGGTACCCCCGCCGCACCGCGTATTGTTGATTGTTTTGTGCAGTTTAAGTTTTTTGTGCTGTGCATGCATTAAGTTAAAATTCACATTTTGAGTAGGTATGCTTGTGTGGGCGGGTAGCTCAGTACGGATAGAGCACCGGCCTCCTAAGTCGGCGGTCGTGGGTTCAAATCCCA
>JABFQP010000003.1 GCA_019685655.1 Candidatus Bathyarchaeota archaeon A05DMB-5
GTCGCAGAGAGTAGGGTCGTCACGCCTAAACCTATTCTCTGGGCAAAGTTTTGAGGTGATATGAAAAAGGCAAGCAGAGATATTGTAGTTATAACCGCTATGGGTAAAACGCTTTTTATAAATGATGAAACTGCAGGTCGCTTTAATGAGATGCTAAAGACGAATCTAGAATATGTTTCGTCACCGTAAGAGTGTTCGGTTACAAACGTTTCAAAATTTCCAATCTCCCAGCCAGCCACATTTACGGTCTCATCGATGTTTGATGCTGGATCCTTCGAGAAGGATAGTAAGAAGCGTTGAGGTTTTTGTGTTCTAATTCTACGGTGAGTTCATGCGTTTCATATGGATATCGTGTAAAATCGAAAGTTTTTATGAAATCTCCTCTAACTCTATATTCTAAATACCCTTGCTCTTCATCTGCGTAGATTTCATATTTTGTGGGAAAACCGTTGGTGAACTCAAACTCCTTTACCTCATCTAATCCTATTTCAGAAGAATTGAACCTAAACCACAAGTAGAAATCCAGCTTATAGCTACTTGCAGCTAAATCCACCTTTTCTATATTTACAAGCCAAACTCTAATAGTAATTTCAAGGCTTCCATCGTGCCAATGAAACTTATGAATCCCGGCGAGCCGACTTCAAAACGGCTTGCCGTGTCAGAAAGTTTCAAGCTCCAAATGTCCCAGAAATCTATGGTTTCGAAAATTTCTTGCTTCACACTCGCCCAACCGACGAATGTTGGCTCAAATTTTTCGATAAGTTCCTCTTTAACGTAAAGGTAGCCTGTTCCGGGAGGGCTTAGAAGCCACTTGTAACATGCCGTAGCCAAAAAGTCCACATTGTCCCTTTTTACATCTATTGGCATGGTGCCAACTGATTGTATTGCGTCAACGATTAGGTAGGCTCCGTGTTCATGAGCTATTTCGCTTAAAGCCCGCAAGTCATGGCGAAAACCGTTAACGTATTCAACGTGGCTTACTGCAACTGCCACAGTCTTGTCGTCAACAGCTTTCTCCACATCTTCAAGCAAGATTTTGCCATTTACATTTTTCACGTAATCAACTTTCACGTCTAAACCCTTACGCAGCCAAGGATAAACCACTGACGGATATTCCAAGTCGGTCGTGACAATTTTTGAGCCACGTGGATGAGTGAGCACATTTGCGGCTATATTCAATCCCATGGAGGTGTTTTCGACAAGCGCGACTTCTTCTGGTTTGGCGCCGATTAGTTTCGCAAAAAAGGGTTTTCCGCCGTCGTTCCATTTAATCGAAGTGTCTCCGAAATTCGAGAATTCGTCAACGCATTTGCGAAGAGCATCAGCAACTGGTTTTGGAAGAGGCGACTGCGCGGCATGGTTCAAAAACACTTTGTTTTTGGTTATTGGAAATTGTTCGCGAATCTTCTTTATGTCTTCCATATAGAAAGCTCCTTACCGCATTAGTTAGTAACCCAAATTAATAGCGTTGACTATAAACCTCTTTAGGTTATACACATGAACGAAAAAGCTATTGTCGTGGTTACGACACCAGAATTGCCTGGGCATGGAATAGTTAAGGTTTTAGGCGTTGTGCATGGGTTAACAGTGAGAACTAGAGGAGTTGGCGGAAAATTCGTCGCTAGCGT
The DNA here is from genome assembly GCA_019685655.1 of Candidatus Bathyarchaeota archaeon A05DMB-5. Taxonomy (NCBI): domain Archaea; kingdom Thermoproteati; phylum Candidatus Bathyarchaeota; species Candidatus Bathyarchaeota archaeon A05DMB-5. Next base: position 1,629 of record JABFQP010000003.1, read on the forward strand.
TGAAGGAATTTTCGGTGGAGAAGTGACTTCTTACACTTCTGAATGCGAAAAGGCAAGAAGAGAATCATTGGAGAGACTTATTGAGAACGCTAGAGAAAAAGGTGCAAACGCAGTTATAGGCGTGGATTTTGAAACAAGCGACATACTCCAAGGCACAGCTACAATCTTCGCAGCCTACGGAACAGCAGTAATCGCAAAACCGTTAGAAAAAGGTCCATGATTTCCTTCAGTGATGAATAAGCCCGTTCAAAGCGTTAGGTGTTATCTGAACAAAGCCAAAATTACTGCTCTAATAATCAAAGAGACGCCAATCAATGCTATTATTGTCGCCCAAAACGAAAACCACATAGCATGAGTTGTCGTTGCGTTAAGAAAGTTATTTACTAAAAAGCCACCCACAAGCCAAAACACAATGTCTCCTGCGGTATCTGCTTTTTTATTCAGTGGTGAACGAGCAAAAAGGCGCAGTGCAAGCAAAACTGCAAGGAAGATGCCCCACGAGAAACAGAATAGAGCAGCAGCTGAGTAAACAGCCGAGTGGTTTGCTGGATTTACGGGTGCTGGAAGAGAAATATTAAGTGAAACGTTGGGCACTTGGACAATGTTGAAGTCTTGGAAAAAGGCTACGGTGTTGTCGATTAATCCTGATGTTCCAATAAAGAGCACACCTAAAAGAATAAAGAAGACGCCTGCTGAAAAGATGCTTAGAAATTGTTCCCTTGTCTTCTGTGAAAAATCGGCGCTCATTTTTGTTTTTTCTCCACGCATTACTTTCGCTTAGCATGCATATAACATTTCGCAAAATGTCTTAACATGCCTTAAATACTCAATGCGACAATAAGAAACTGAAATGTGTAAAAGGTGAAGTGGATGCCTGAATGCAAAAAATGCGGTTCCAAAGTTGAAGAAGACATGAGTTTCTGTCCAAAATGTGGAGCACCATTAAAAGTCGAGGCAATTTCTACTGGACAGCCTCCGACGGCTCAGCGTCCTAAAGACGAAAAAGAAGAGAAGCACGAGAAACATGAGAAACATGAAAAAGAGAAGGCGGAAAAGCACGAGAAGAAGGAATACGCCTTTTTAGGACCGCTTATCGGCGGCATAGTCTTGATTATTATAGGCTTAAGTTCTTATCTTGAAGTTACCGGTGCTCTTGATGTGCAAACAAGAAGAATGATGTGGGCTTTGTTCATAATCATAATTGGCGTACTCATAATATTTGGCGCGTTCTACTATACAATGACGGCAAGAAAGAAGTATCCTAAGCCCTAGATTACCCAGCCAAAAAACAGCCTAAACAAGTAATGTTCCAAACGCGTTAGAGTATTGTTTCGTCCGACCACGCGGAAATAATTTTTTCCAACAGCTTCTATCAAATCTCCTATGTCGTATCTTGGAAACATGCATGAAGATATTATCAGTTTACCCCATTCTCCACGTTTAAGTTCATGCAGCATTTTCACTTCATGGTTTGTTTGAACTTCGAAGAAGTATTTGTCATAGTTTGGAGAAATGTATGGCAAATCGTCAAGTTGCTGTCCAAAAACGCCTTCAGTGGCGCTGTAGATTTCGACAACTGGAACTTGTCCAAAATGCTCTCTTAATTTTGGAGCATATTTGAACTGGATTTTTCGCACGCTTGTACAGAAAAGAGCGTGGAACTTCCATAGTTCCTTCGGTTTTTTACCGTGTCTCTGTTTGACGTATCGGGCAAAGGCTAAAATGATAGGTGTTACTCCCATCGTGGCGACTACATTCTCATTCAATGCTTGCTGATAAGCCAGTTCAAACCGTCTTTCCCAGTCCTGCCTAGTGATACCCGCACCCAACGCGTCTATATCTTCTTGCCTGGGCGCAAGGCTAACTCTATCAAACATGGGGTTAAGCCTCGCGTAGGTGCCTGAACTGTAACCGTAAGTAACCTCACGACCATCCACAACCATCGTGTGAACGCTGGATGGAAAGTTCAAGTTGAGAATTTTTCCTGTAAAAATTTCAAAATCCTCTTTTCTCAACGCGTAATTTACGAGAGCCCTTGCTCCGCAAATGAAAATTTGCTCTATGTGCGTTTTTGTTGCGGGAAGCACTTTTGCGGCGCCTGTTGAACCGCGAGTCATGACCCAGCATAAGACGGGTTCAGGAAGAATCGCGTTGTAGTTGCCTTTCACAACTTCGCTGAAGTATGGGTTAAGCCCTTTATAGTTTATTACTGGAAAGTTTTTCCTAAAGTCTGCGGCGTCTTTGACTTCTGTGGCGTTGTGGTTTTGTCCATATCTTGTTTTGGCGTAAGCGCTAACCAAATCGTTGAGAACTTGCTCTTGATGTTTTTCTGGGGTCTTTAACGATTCGTACCATGAGCCGATTATTGGCTGAAGTATTCCAAGATTATCGTTTTCACGGAACATTGCGATACGAACTAAGAATTGTGCAAAATCAACTAATATACACATCGCCACTCAAAACGCGATTTTGATTTTTCGCGACGGAATAAAATAAAGTGTTATAGCCTCGAAGCTAAAATACTCCTTAGCTGAAAATTAGAAGGTTGCTTTATGCTGGTTGCAGGCGTTGACGATGCAGGACGCGGTTCCATAATCGGTCCACTGGTAATTGCTGGAGTGCTAATGCAAGAAGAGGACATACCCAGACTTGTGCAATTAGGCGTTAAAGACTCAAAACTGTTGTCTCCACACCGAAGAGAAATCCTCGCAGCAGAAATCAAACGCATCGCCAAAAATTATGCAGTAATGAAGTTGACACCGAGAGAAATTGACTATGTTGTTGAGACTGGCAGAAAACTTCACAAGCTCAACCGTCTGGAAGCGCAAACCATGGCGAAAGTGATAGAAACGCTAAAGCCGGACATCGCGTATGTGGATGCTTCGGATGTTCTGGAAGAACGATTTAAAGAGCACATTCTAGAGGAGTTATCATTCAAAATACCTATAATATCTGAACATAAAGCTGACAGAAAATATCCCATAGTCTCAGCAGCGTCAATAATAGCTAAAGTAGAACGTGACAAAGAAATTGCAGGGCTTGCACGCAGATATGGCGATTTAGGATGCGGCTATCCCACAGACCAGAAGACACTTGAGTTTCTCCAGCAATGTCTGAAAAAATTTGGCGAATACCCTGAGTTTGTTAGAAAATCTTGGAAGCCCGCCAAAAAAGCCAAGAAGGAAAATGATTCTCGTCAGGCTAAGCTAGTTTAAACCATGCAGATTATATCTTCTGGTTTTCTGATTTTAGAGAGGTCATCACGGTAAATGCATGGTATGTCCTTGTTTGGTGGTTTTTGTTTTTCTGTTATCAGTACTGGATGTGCTTTGATTATTCGGCTGACGCTTAAAATTTCCTCTACCCTACGGTTGAGTGTACGTTCTCGGTCGTTTGCCACTCCACCGATAATTTTCATTTCTTCTTCTGGAACTGTTATGACAAAATCGAAAGGTGCCCTTTTCACCATTGTGACATGGGAACGCGAAAATTTGCTGCAAATTTTGGCAAGAAGTCTATTTTTTGCTATAACATTTCCAGCCGTTCTCAGCAAGGTACATTTACGTTGATTTTTAGGTTTCTCGAAAACATTTACTGGCTTGGCAACGGGCGCTCCAAGAGCATAAATCAAATTATAAGCAGTCGCAACTGAAGCTTTAGCCATGCCACGTTCATAACCATAAAGAGTTCGCCGTGATATACCAATCATTTCCGCCGCTTCGCCTGCAGATAGACCTAGCTCTTGTCTTCTGCGCTTAATTGTTTCACCGTCAATCTCAACGTAATAGCCGCCTGGACCTGCTTGAATTAGTGGATAGATTTTGTGAAGCACGATGTTCTCGAAAGTTTTGGATGTGACTGCAAAAACATCATATCTTTTGTAAACTGTGTCATCTTCTAATGGTTTTTCACGTGTTCTTTCGCTTACAAGAAAATATGCTGCTGAGACGCACTTGGACACGAGTTTAAGCTCTTGTGAATCATCGAAGGAGAAACTGTCAATGTCCACTTGAAACTTTATGAAAACAACATTGTCGCCCTTTCGCGCTGCATAATCAAAACAACTGTGCCTAACACAACATTTCTCAGAAACGCTGAAACCCGCTTCTTTCAGCACAGTCTCTGGAGCTTTTTTCTCCTCCCTCTCCCTATAAACCATCGAGCGTCACAAAAAATATCATCACGCTGTCCGATATAAACTATACTTGTCCTCTAGAAGATAGATTCAGTAGAACTGGGCCACTATCATGGCATGCGCTTTATCGTAGGGTTCCAAATGGACGACTTCTTCGATGTCGAAACCACGGCTTTTCAACACTTTGGTTTCTTGTTTGTAGACTTCTGAGGGTTCTTTTGTTACGTCTATGCTTTGGGATTTTACGGCAAGCATTACCCATCCGTGTTTTTTAAGGAATAAGTCCGCGTTGTCTGCGAGAACTTTTGCTTGTTCCGGCTGGGCGATGTCGCAGTAAATGTCATCAACTTTTCCGCTGATAAACACGGCGTATTTCTCTGGAAACCGCGCGTCTTCAAGAATTGGCAACATGTTAAGTCTATAAGCGCAAACGTTGTTCACAAGTTCTCTTATGGCTCTGGATGCGAATTCCACACAGTAAACGCGTCCTTTTTCGCTGACAATGTCTGAAATGTGACTGGCAGTGGTTCCAGAGGCAGCGCCAAGATAAAGCACTATATGATTTGGCTTTATAGGGACAGTTTTCAAATTTTTGTTTATAGCTGCTGCGAGCTTACTGCGGAAAGCATCCCAGACGCGGTATTCAACGCCTTCACAGCGTATTAACCTCTCGCCATACACGTTTCTTCCAGGCGTAAGATTCCGCGTTGCCAGCCTTTGGGCTCCATCTTCTAATGTTACTTGGTAGATTGCTGGGAATTGCGGATGAGGCTTAACGTTTACGTGCACGTTTGTTCTTTCTCCACTTTTTCTCTTGTTGAGGTTTCTTTTCTGGAATTTGCGGTGGTTCAGTGTATTTTTCGCGGATTTCTTCAAGTCTCTTTTCCAAGTCAGCTTTCAAATCGTCGCCTATGTATCTGCCTCCGAAGGCATCTGACCTCGCGGCTATGGCTAGTTTTCCAGCTAAAGCCCGTGCGATTTTGCCTCTTTGCCATTTTTTGGCTTCATGCAAGTAGGTGTGCTGAAAGATTATTCCGTGTTTTGGCGGTCTTGCTCCAGACTTTAACGAGCGGAATAGGGCTTTTTCTGCTCCTAAAACTTGGATTGTGCTTGCTGGTCGTCTTGCTAGGTTTGTTAATCCGCCTGAGATGGCAATTAGGCGTGCGCCGAGTAATGCGCCGACTATGGCTTTCACGTTTGGCGCGACTTCTTCCATGGCTGTTTCTAAGTATTTTTCCATGTTCTCTCTGAGTTGGTATAGGTTAAGCACGTCTTTGCATAGGGTTTGAATTTGTTTGAGGTCTGCTTCAGCGAGGTCTGCGCCCATAGAAGCTTCGGCTGTTTTGGCTATTTGTCCAGCTTTTGATTTTGACATGTCATGTTTTTCAAGCGCTTCGACTGTGAAATTTTCTCGGTTGCCAAGCTCCAAAATTAAGCGTGCGTAGGTTTCGTGCTTGTCAATTAGGCGGTCAAGTTCTGGAAAGTGAATTCCGTACCATTCTCTCACGCGACTCATGAACAAGTTTATTGTCTTATCTAAATCATCAAGCGTTTGAATGGCTTGAGCAATGATTAGGTCTCTTTTCTCCACTGCGCCTTTGACTCGGAGCTTAGCGATTTCCATTGTGACGTTATGCGTCCACACATTAAATTCTTCTGCGTTCTTTACAAATCCTGTTTCAACCGCAAACCTTTCCATGTTAGAACGAACCAGTTCGCCAGCGCGTGAAGGCTTAGCAATTTCTGTCGTGATTCCCAGTTTTTCCGCTTCTTTGGCGAGACTTGCGTTTTCAAAAACAAACTTGTTATAGCCTTTTTTCTTTAATAACTCAATCAAACTGGCAACTTCGTCCACGATTTTTCCAGATTCAATTTTTGTAATGGTTTTAGCGGCGTTCTGAGGGTTTTTTGAAAATAAAACTTTCTCAACAAGCGCGTTTTCTTCGCTAAAAGCAAGTATCCCAAACGCGCATTCAATTATTGTTGCTTTCATCGTCTTACGCCTCAGTCCGAATACTATTGACAATTTATCTCCTAATAAATGATTACTGAATAAGCTATGCGTCATGCAGTCTTCAGATTATTTAAAGATGCCATTTTGTCATTTTTTGATGCGGCGGATTTCGAAGACCACCGGGTTTTCTGCGTCTGGACACGCATTGCATATCACGTTTTTGTCTTCTGCCCACGGAAACTCTACGCCATAACACATAGCGTAGACCTTCGGAAGAATCACCATTAACGCACTGTAGCAAATGTTGCCCTTCACGGATTTGCCGTCAAAAACTATCTTGTCGCCAACCTTATGCCCGAAAGCACATTTGCCTTTTTGGCTTTTCACGGTAACTTCAACAAGAGACATGCGAATTCCTCAACAAGCGTTTGTAAAGCGAAACATAAAATAAAGCTTATCTCAGGCTCGTCGTGGATGGCTTGTTTAACAGAACTTTTCTACATAAATCTTAAGTGTTCAAAAACCGAAGTATAACGCAATAATGGATGAGCTGACGCTTATGAGCAATTTTAAAAACATAATTGAGAAGATTAAATCCTTAGAAGCTGAACGCAAAAATCTTATGTTGGAAATTGAAGAGCTTAAGAAGATGGCGGATTCCAAAGCTAAAGCCTTAGAAAGCGAAATAAGCATGCTACGGGAAGAAGTGAAATCGTTGCGTGTGCTATTGGGTGCTGAAGAGCCCGAACCTCCCTTGGGACAAAAAAAGAAGAAATAGGCTTAAACATATTTTAGCAGCTCAGTCAAATGCCTTATCGAATCCAAATTTGCATGTCCTTTTCCATCTCTGTCAATCAATATAGGCTTTAATCCAGCTTTCCGCGCGCCTTCATAATCATACTCAACAGAGTCTCCAACAAAAATTACTTCTTCAGGCTTCATGTGAAGTTTTGTAAGTGCGTGGAGAAAAATTTCCTTGCGAGGTTTTGCCTTCTTGCAAGCGTCAACTCCAATAACGATGTCAAAATAGCCTGTTAAGTTAAGTCTTTGAAGGACTTGTTTGAAGTCTTTTTCTGTTCCGTTCGTTACTATGCCCATTTTTATTCCTTTATTTGATAATTCTGTGAGAGTTTCTTGCACGTCTGGATAAACGGTCAATTCGGCGTATTCCCACCATAACTCGTCGATTTTCCGTGCCAAAAATTCCCTGTTTTCCCTTATGCCAAGCCTTTCCAACATCCTCAAGTTCCATTTAATCCAATACTTCTGTCCAAGCCTAGCCATTTCTTCAACATCAAGCTCTCTCTGATTTACGCCATGAGCTTCTGCAATTCTGTCCAGCGGAACAATGATTCCATGAGCTTCCAATATTCTTCGGTGAATTTCATGAGCATGCGCAGTCTTAACCAGCGTCCCTCCAAGGTCAAACAGCACCGCTTTAATCTTCCTAGTTTCGGGCACAGTCCGCACCTAAAGAACTAAGTTTTATCTTGTCAAAGGGTATAATCTAACTTAAAAGTTTGCGGAGAAGGCACGTTTGAAAGATAATCGTTTAACAGTTAATCTGGCTGGTTTGAAACTTGCAAATCCTACAATTTTGGCTTCTGGAATCTTGGGCTATTCTGCGGAAACATTAGAAAGTATTGTTGCTGGCGGGGCTGGCGCGGTTGTCACAAAATCTGTTGGTTTAAAGCCGAGAGTTGGCTACGCAAATCCGACGGTTGTTCAGGTGGACTGCGGCTTGATTAATGCTATGGGTCTTCCAAACCCTGGAATTGGCGAGTTTGTTAAGGAGATTCGCCAAGCAAAAAAAGTTCTGAATGTTCCTCTAATCGTCAGCGTTTACGGCTTTTCTGAAGAAGAGTATGCGGCGGTGTCAAAGAAGGCAGCAGATGCTGGTGCAGATGCTTTAGAGCTTAACGTTTCATGTCCGCACGTGAAAGAGACTGGTTCAGAAATTGGACAAAAACCAGAAATTTTGTCGAAGGTTGTTAAGACGGTTAAGGATGCTGTAGATAAACCAGTTTTTGTTAAGTTGTCTCCAAACGTTACCAGCATAGCTGACATTGCCGAAGCAGCAGCAAAGACAGGCGCGGACGCTTTAACGGCTATAAACACCGTCAAAGCAATGGCAATCGACCCAGAAACAACCATGCCCATTCTAGGCAACAAGTTCGGCGGACTTTCCGGCTCGGCCATAAAGCCCATAGCGGTGCGATGCGTTTACGATATTTATGAACGGGTTAAAGTGCCGATAATTGGATGCGGTGGAATCGCAGACTGGCGTGACGCGGTGGAATTCTTCCTTGCCGGAGCATCAGCAGTTCAGATTGGAACTGCAATAGCGACTAAAGGCTCAAACGTGTTTAGAACGGTCACGCGTGGATTAAATGCATATTTGAAACGTAAAGGCTTCAAAAACGTTGGTGAGATTGTTGGGTTATCACATCGCTACTAACAAACTGAGAACTACGCAAATTCAGAGCATAAAAACTGAAACGCAAACAGTGAAAACCTTCGCCTTCAAAGATAAGCTATGCGCCAAAGCTAAGCCTGGGCAGTTTCTAATGCTTTGGATTCCTGGCGTGGACGAAATCCCGTTCAGCATATTAGATGCACGAGAAGATGGAAGTGTTGCCGTAGCTGTGAGAAAGGTTGGAGAAGCGACAAGCGCCTTGCATAACAAAAGGATTGGTGAAATTATTGGCATACGTGGTCCGTTTGGCAATGGCTTTACGGCGAAAAAAGGAAAAGTGCTTATGGTTGCTGGCGGAACTGGTGTTTTTCCACTTTTGTTTCTCTCCAGAAAAATCAAGCCAAAAGCGACAAGACTTGTCTTCATAATAGGAGCAAAAACAAGAGAAGAGCTCTTTTTCATAGACGAAATTGAAAGATTCTGCGGTAAAGAAAATGTTGTTGCGTCAACCGAGGACGGCAGTTATGGCGTAAAATGCTTAGCTTCAGAATCACTGGAACTGCTTTTGTGCAAAGAAAAGTTTGACATGATTTACACTTGTGGACCGGAGCTGATGATGCGGAAGGTTTTGGATTTGGCTGAAAAGCATGGAATAGCGTTGGAAGCAAGTTTGGAACGTTTAATGCGTTGTGCTATAGGCTTGTGTGGAAGCTGCGTCATAGGCAAATACCGTGTCTGCAGGGATGGTCCAATTTTCAGTGCCCAGCAATTAATTAAAGTTAAGACAGAGTTTGGAAAGTTTAAGCGTGATTTTGACGGAAGAAAAATATCCTTTTAACGCCATTTGTTAATGTGAGAACAGTGTCCGCAGAATGTGTTTGGCATTACTATCTTGTGAATTTCTATGGCGAGTGAAAATTCTTATGTATTTTCTTGTTAATTGCCTAACTTTGTCTTCATCATTAGAGTATTTTACGTGCAGCAATTCATGTATTAATGTTGCCCTTGCTCGAGCTTTGATGTAGCAGTACACGTTTTCTTTTTCAGTCTCTTGCATTAGTTTCTTACAGAATTCCAATCTTTTTGGATAGATTACAATTTTGCCTTTTTTGTTGAATTTTCCAGCGAGTCCATTCCCGTTCTGCTTTCTAAATGGAAATGCTCTTATCTGAATGGTGGTAATCATGTGCTCATTTATGTTTTCTTTTAATATTATCCAGTTTATGAAGCGTTGAAATAAAGGGTTAGTTAAAGTTTTGAAGGCAACAGCAGCGTATTTCCTATAAAACTTGATGTCCTTTTCAGGGCATCCCTCAAATTTTTGAGAAACCATGGTTACCTTTATTTTGTTTGATATTTCTTGCCTTTGCATTACTATTTCAGCCTAAATCCTAATTTATTTCCGAAGAGAAACAGAAAGAAACTGCCTACATCTTCAGATATATACAATAATAATTGCCAATAATGTATATTAACCTTGTCAGAAGCGTTAAAAAACACGTAGAAAAACTAAGAACTTAGAGACAAGGGTTAACTTACCAGCGATTTTTGTGACCCCTGTAATTTTCCTAATTGATGAAGAGAGTAAAAATGGGGGAATAGCGTTCGGGTTTTATAAGTTTGTTGAGCTTTTAGCTTCTTTTGTGCCTTGTGAAAATTACTGCTGCTGCCACTATCGCTATTGCTACAGCTACTGAAATGCAGATAGAAAGCAATTCTATTGACAGATTTGGCAGCATTAGCGGGTTTGATGATGCTTGCCAAATGTTTGTGCTTGTTGCCTTGAAAGTCGCTGATGTTGAGCCTTGGGTTAAAGTTGTTTCCACGAGAATTCCCGTCTGTTTATCCCAACTGCAATTAAACTGCATTTCGCCTTGCGAGAAGCTTGCGTATACTGCTGTTCTGCTTGCTCCTGCGTAGATTCCTGTTTTCTCGCCTGCAATCGTCACACTGCCATATCCAACTATTTGGATTGTGTCTCCAGTCTTTGAGTTTGCTGGTATAAATGCTTGAAAAGTGACGTTTCCATCGCCACTAGCAACATCCAACGTTCCAATTTCGTTTTGCTCTGCTCCACTGCTCATATGCATAGTCATTTTAAGAGTTACCATTGTTCCAGTAACAGACAAGCATTCCAGTTTGACCCATTGTGGTGTGTCCTCTGAAGGAGTGTTGCTTGCTGTAAGTTCACATTTTACCCAGTCACCAGGTTTGATTCCAACTTGTGCGTCTGTATAAGCCAAAGCTGCACTAAGCAAAAACAGCATTATGGCAGTTGTTCCAAGGGCAACAGCTTTCTTCATTTTGCTCCCTCTTCTTATTGTCTGCGTTTCACGATTATTACTGCCATTACGGCCGCTACAGCAACAATGGCGACAGACAGCATCAGCCACCAATAGCTCAATATGCTTGTTAAGTCTACGCCGCCAATGCCGCCACCACCGCCTTGCAAATGTGCCGTTAATTCATGAAAACTGTGGTGGTACTGCACATAGATTTGGGCATTTTTGCCTACTTGGCTTATTTGAAAGTCTATTGGCTGATTGTCCAATGTGACTTTGATATCTGAGAGCGAGTTCACTATTTCTATTGGAACTGTTATGTTAGCTATGCCTGTTGTGCCGTCTGGACCACCTACGGAAATGCTTAAAGCCATGCTTGTGGAGTTAAAGACTACTCCTAAAACAGAAGAGTTTGTTGAAACATACATGGTTTTGTTTGATCATTCAAGCGTCATACGAATCCACCCTTCTGGGAGAACCGTGATGAAAGCATTCAAGCCTGTAGCTGCAGCCTCAAGACCATCACTTACACCGTCGCCATCTGTATCTGCTTTTGTCGGGTCAGTCTTGAAGATTTTGACTTCGACACCGTCGCTGAGTCCATCATGGTCAAAATCTGTGCTTCCCAACCATGTTCCATAATTAATTTCTTCCAAGTTTGTTAATCCATCCTCATCATAATCCATGTCAACATCTGTTGGGTCTAATGGACAGAGGGAATTCTGAATTTCAGAGGAGTCAGATAAGCCATCTCCGTCGCTGTCCGGATTAGGTGTAATAGGCAATGCAAAATCTAGAAGGTATGGATAGCCTTCTGAAGCTCCATAGTATGGAACTTTAATGTATGCGGCAATTGAGTTGTTAACTGGCAACCATACAAGCCCATAGCCTCCGCTGAGAATGTTGTGTCTATTGTTTCCATCCAGATCTACGGCTGTCATATTACCCATCCATGAATCCCAACTTGTGGCGACCCCCCAGTCAGTTATGGTGCCATTAATTTCTGAGTAAGTTAGCATTGTTCCGTTAGATGTCCAGTCGACAAACGCTCCAATTTTCCCACTAGAAGCTGACGTGACATTGGTGGGCGGTTCTGCACCGTTTATGTCTACAATCCAAACTTCGTCGCCCACTGCGTAGGCTATTTTGTCGTTTGATGGAGAAGCCTTCAAACTTGTGATAAGTTTATCTATTCCTTCAAGTTGTAAAATCAGCGATTTTTCATTGGTGGTTAAGTTATATTTCCAGATGTAGCTTGTGTAGTTGTATTGACCGCTTGTAGCATTATACATAGTCTCGCAGGAAGCATAAATTAGAAATCCCTCATTGGTTACATCAATGAGGAAAGGTCTTCTCATCGAGTTCACTAATGTGCTGTTCATGTAGGTTACGAAAGTTGAATCAGTTCCGTCCAAATTTACAGAGAATATTTGTGGAAGCCACTCTGTATTCGGGACTGTCACGTAGAATATTTTTGTTTCGTCTGGCGAAAAGGCAAACTGAATAATGTTTTCCCATTCGAGTTGTCCTATGTTAATGGAGAAGTTATATGCTAATGCACCGCTTTCAACGTCTATAATTAACACTTCCATTCGTCCGTAGGTATGCCATAGAGTTGAGATTCATAAACACGTCCGTAAATCAGCAAGTATCTTCCAGTGGGCGACCAAGCAAGGCTTTTTGCATTAATCCACCCATGTCCAATGTTAATAAAATCTCCTTGACGCCACACTATTGTGGGTGTCCAATAGATAAGCCTTGGATTAGCCTCTGCAGTAGGTGCAAACGCACTTGAAGGAGGAATTTTGTAGAATCCAAGCATTGTTGTGGCAACTAAAATAGCTATTGTGGCGATGCAGGAAACTTTAGTTCTTGACATTTTGTTTTTACTCCATGAATTTATAGCATTTCTTACTAGAGCATACTCTAAAAGGCTTATGAAAAATAATTCCAGATAAAAAATCCTAAAAATTTATCATAATTCTAACTAAATTTTAAACCAAAATCCTAAAAATGCCATAAAACCCAACCAATCACACAACACTTGAAGACATCATGCTGTTCAGATAAATGAAATAGCAATGTTGCAACTAATTCCATACGCTTAACACTGATTCAAAAAGGTTATATGTGGCTGTGGCTATTTTGGTGTATTTGCGGGTGCAATGTGATGAAAGGTGACCGCCAAATTCAAAGTTGATTCTAACAAATGGCTCAGCATGGATTATCGCCCGCTTGAACTTGAAAAAGAAACACGTGAATTCTGGACCCAAAACCGCATAAAAAAGAAGTTAATGGATTTTCGTGAGAAAAACAATAAGGGCGTAACGGGCTGGGTTGAAGGGCCTCCAACGTTGAATGGCATACCACACGTTGGGCACGCAAGAGGACGCGTAATGAAAGATTTACGCTATCGCTGGAAGACAATGCAAGGCTACTTCATGCCTTTCTGGGCTGGCTGGGACACACAAGGCTTGCCGGTGGAGCTTGAGGTTGAGAAACTTTTAGGCGTCAAGAACAAGCGGGAACTTCTCGAACGCGTAGGCGAAGAACGCTTCATAGAAGAATGTAAAAAAGCTATTATGAAATATCACCGTGAATGGGTTAAAGCTGATGAATTGCTCGGAGTGTTCATAGACCAAGAAAAGGCTTACTGGACCTATCTGGATGATTACATAGAACGCGAATGGCAATATCTTAAGCGAGCATGGGAACAAGGCCTGCTGGAAGAAGGCTACTACGTCGTAGCCTACTGCCCAGGCTGTCAAACTAGCTTAAGTAGCGCGGAAGTTGGCTACGAAGATTCTTACAGAGAAGTTGAAGACCCATCATTATATTTCAAATTCAAAGTCGCAAACAGCCAAAACGAGTACTTCCTAGTGTGGACGACAATGCCCTTCACGCTTATAACGGACATGCTGTTGGCTGTGCATCCCGAGGCAGAGTATGTGAAAGTCAAAGTCGGCGACGAAACATGGATACTCGTCAAACAACGCGTCGAACCAGTCATGCAAGAATTAGGCATAAACAAATACACGCTAAAAGAAACAATGCTTGGCAAAGAGCTTGAAGGAACAAAATACGATTACCCATTCAAAGACTTAATACCCAAACAAGCCGAACTGGACAAGCATCCACTAGTGCATAGGGTTGTCTGCGAAGATTTTGTGGACATAAACACAGCCACGGGCGTAGTGCACCAGTCGCCGGGAAACGGTGAAGAAGACTTTTTCGCAGCACAAAAACGTGGCGTTCCAATATTCGCGCCTTTCGATGACGAAGCCAAATTCACAGAAGAAGCAGGAGTCTTCAGCGGCATATTTGCACGTGACACGGACAAAATGGTTGTTGAAGAACTACGCAAAAGAGGCTTACTCGTTGAAGTGAAAACTATAAAACATGAGTATCCAACATGCTGGCGTTCACATCACAAGCTCGTGTGGCTCGCCAGAAAAGAATACTTCCTCCGAACAGACAAAATAAACGACAAAATCGTCGAGGCTGCCGAAAGAGTTGAATACTTCTTTGAAAGCCCCAAAAACCGCTTCCTCTCCTTCTTAAAAGAAGGTAAACCATGGTGCATATCCAGAGAACGCGTCTGGGGCACTCCACTGCCAGTTTGGAAATGCGAAAAATGCGGAGCGAAAACGCTCATAGCAAGCAAGAAGGAATTGCTCGAAAAAGCTTTAGAAAAGTCAAATGGACATTTTGAGCTGCATAAGCCATGGGTTGACCGTATAAAAATAAAATGTGAAAAATGCGGAGGCACAATGCACAGAGAAGACTTTGTTCTAGACACGTGGCACAACAGCGGAGCTTCACCATACGCAAGATTCACCGACCAAGAATTCGCAAAGTACGTGCCAACTGATTTCCTAACAGAAGGAATAGACCAAACCCGAGGATGGGCAAACTCGCTTCTGCTAGAGCATGTCATATTAACCGGAAAGGCGGAAGCCCCATACAAGGCGTTTATGTTTCAAGGCTTAACGCAAGACGCTAAAGGAAGAAAAATGAGCAAAAGCCTAGGAAACGTTGTGGAAGCCAACAAGCTCCTAGAAAAGTATTCTGCAGACCTTTGCAGGTTCTACATGCTGCGGAAATGCGCGCCAGTGGACTTCATGAACTTTGATTTTCAAGAATTGACCAAACGCCCATACCAAGTGCTCTCAACACTATATCACTTGAACAGATTCTTTTTGCAAAACGCAGAATACGACAATTTCAACCCGCAAGAGCACACGCTGGAATGGGCAAAAAAAGAAAAACAACTCAAAAATCCAGACCTATGGCTGCTTTCAAAACTTCAGCAGCTTATAGAAGCTTATACTGCCAAACTCGAAACGTGCGAATTCAACTTCACCCTTGCAGCTTTAGAAGACTATGTAATCGAAACATTAAGCAGACTTTACGTGCCAATGGTTCGAAAAGAACTTTGGACAGACGACCCAGAAACACTCAACAGAAGACTAGCCATATACGCAACCCTGTGGCATGTTCTCAAAACCGTTACGTTGCTGTTCAATCCGGTTACGCCATACTTAAGCGAGGCACTATACCAGAACGTTTACAGAAAACTCAGCCCCACATTACCAGAATCGGTGAACTTTGAAAGCTGGCCAGAACCATCCGAGAAACTGCGAAATAAAACTTTAGAAGAAGAATTTGAAGTGCTGTTCAAGTGCGTCTCGCTTGTTTACTCCGCTAGGCAGTCGGCGAAGCTGAAGAGAAGATGGCCGCTTAACCGAATGATTGTCGTAGCTCCAGAAAAGGTTTGTAAAGCGCTCAAAAATGTTGAAGAACTATTCCTAGAACTTGCAAATGTTAAAACAGCAGAATACGCTCACGAGGCACCGAAGGATATGGCTCAAAAAGAGTGGGCTTCAGCTGCTGAAGAAGGCGTACAAGTCTTCTTAGATGTTCACCGCGACGAAAAACTACTCGGCGAAGGTTTAATGCGTGATTTAGCCCGCAGAATCCAATCTCTAAGGAAGGAGTTAGGCTACGTGCCAACTGACATCCTAGACGCTGCTAATATTGCTGAGCTTGACGACGAAAGCAAAAAATTGCTTAAGCCGCATTTGAAAGAAATGGAGGAACTTGTCCGCGTCAAAAATGTGCGCTTATACAATAAACGCGAAGAATTAGAAACGGAATGGCATGAGTACTCGCTTGACGATAAAAAAGTCTACATAGCCATTTCTTAACCATTTTAAGAAGCTCTAGTGTTGCTAAAGAGGTTTTATGAGAAGCGTGCTATCTTTCGTCTTGTTGGAAGAAATACTCGGTTTTTTCTTCCTCTTCTTCTATGTCCTGCGTTATCATGGAGCTTTCAAATTTTTTTCCTTGTTCCTTCAGTTTCCTTTCTAGCTCTGCAATTCTCGATTCAAGGTTTCCTACAGCTTCATGCTTAGCTTTCAAATGTTCCTCAAGCTCTTGGATTGTTATTTTTTCTTCGATTATTTTCACTTTTTCTTGTAGTGCTTTCTCTTTTTCTTCTAATGAGAGTAACTGGAATTCTAGTTCTGCTTTTTTCTTGTGTAAGTCTTCAAGTTCATGCCAGCTGCTCAAGCATGTTCACCTAGGTTTCTTCCATGGCGATAAAGAGATAATAATGTTATGAAGACAAAATCTATATTGGAAATCAAATTTGGAAATGAACAAATGTAGATTCTAGTACTACAATGCTAATGCTATTCCATAATAATACTTTGCAAATTTTTAGTTATCTTGCGAGCTGAAGGTTGTCTGAAATGAGAAGGTATCTGCGGCGCTATTTTCGATTGCTGTCAGATAAAACTTCAAATGGACTACTTCGCCGGGAGATAGGCGTATCTTGTCTGGGACTGTGGCGTTTTCTGGTTTAAGCCTCGTTTCGCCCGTTTCCACTTTTACCAAGTACAATATCCACGAAGAAGTTTCAAATTGAATTGCTGCTGCATTGTAGGATGTAAAGTTTGAGGCTTTCCATGTAACATTTATTTCAACATTGCCTTCATTTCTGAGGTAAAAATCCAAAATTTCTGTGTCGTCTCCAGAGGACACGTTAAACTCTCCCCAATCGTGACTGTTCAAAGGCTGCGTACATGAAGGGTCAAGTATGTTTGTATTTTACCATCACTTATTATGTTGCTTGGTGGTTGATGGTCTTTGTGAAGTATACTGTGGCTAGGGCTGTGGAAAGCAGTACTATTATGCAGAGCATGGCGAGAAGGCTCAGATGCACTTCTCTGTTGAATACAGTTACGTATTTTCTCATGTTTATTCCTTCAATTGCGATAAGAGTGTTTACCTAACCTAAGTGAGTCTGTGAGGGTGAGAATGTAGTGTTTTAGGTGTAGTTTCGTGAGACGTACACCAGCGAATTATCTTTTAGGAGAAGGAGCAAAGAGTGAAAGTGGTGGTGTGCCATAATTAGACGTGAAAATGCTAAACCCCGTCTGTGTTTTACTATTTTCTAACGTGAATTTTCTTTTATATTCATTCCTGAGCTCCTAATTTTTCATAACATAAAGATAGAAACGTTAACACAACCGTGTCAAATAAAATTTTATTCTAACAATTCAATAATAAAAATGGGGGAGAAAGGAGAAAAATAACGGCAAATAATCCTTTTTCCGCGTAACAAATAAACTAGTATTGAAAAATTGTTCAACAAGATATTTTTGATAAGTGAATCAGTGATGGTTCATCTCCAGTTTTCCAACAACCCTATACATAGTGTTATATGGAAGCTTAAGGTCTTAAGCTAACTCGCGAACGCTAACCTTAGACCGAACCATGAAAGCCATTTAGAACAAAAACTTCAAAGAAAACTTTGAATAGGCAAAAACCGTCTCAGTCCTATCGCTGAACTATGCTTGGCATGCGAAGATTTACATCAGCTGCATTCTAAAAGCAGAGGGTGACGTTGGAAGATATAGTCAACATCATTTAAGGGCTAACTTCGCCCTATAATTTTCCCAGAACATTTGGTTGCTCTTTTTTTGTTGATTGAGAAAATTAAAAAAGGTCTGGAATAATGCAAAAATCATCCCATCCAAAACATGCGTGATTTAGATATCATTACAAAAATAATTAGGATTCTCGGCTTAATTATTTCTAGCGGCTATAAAAATTGGATGAGCCAACATTAAAAAAGATAAGAAACAAAGGTACCTTTCTACGCAAAATTGATGTTAAGCAATATCGCACATTGAAAGGTTGCTTAAAAAAGCAAAATCCCTGGTGTCACAATACCATTGAAGTAAAAGATAAATTTAAGAGAAACCCATTTATTCATTGCTTAAATCAAATGAAAAATTGTGAGAAAGAATAGCAACCACAAGGCAACTATAGAGAGAGTTGGAGCGCATATAAACTCATGGATCTTAATTAATTCGATTAACGAAATAGGGTTTCTAAGATGCAGATTCCCGAGGAAATTGTCAAAGTTACTATCCAACTGATACAGAAAACATATAAAGTTCCTGATGATTTGATTGCACAAGTATTTGTTGCGGAAGCAAATAGAGATTCTGATTTTATAAGTTTTCTTAAAGAAAAGGAGGATTACTCAGAATTCCAAAGAGTTTCAGCTTACAGAAATTTAATCAAGAAAGTGAAGAGGCGGCTTTACTATAGGCTCAGACGTTATGACACGTTAGAAGCGCAGAATAGGGAGGGTATACTCAATAAATTGAGGCTTACTATTGAAGAATATGGACTTTGGTCACCACAATCTTTCGAATTGCATCGGGAGATTTTAAAAACACATGTCTCCACTCGTGAACGCCTAGAAGTAGCTTCTGACCTTTTTCATAGTATTTTCAGAATAACTGGAAAACCACAGAAACTTCTTGATATTTCTTGTGGTCTTAACCCACTTTTTGTACCTTGGATGCAAATCCAAGAATGTATTTACGTCTGCACGGAGCTACATGACAACCTTTGCAACTTTATTAATTCTTATCTCAAAATAGTTTCTCCCATTTTAAATATCCAAGCTCACGTATTAAAACTAGACCTGTTAGAACTATTTGATAGCGAAAACAAAAGAATAGTTTTCGAAACAAATCCTTTGTTAGCAGATTGTTCTGGTGCATTCTTGTTCAAGGTTTTACGGTCTATGGAAAGAAGAAGAAAAGGTATTGCAAAACAAATATTGCAATGGACACCAGCAGAATGGATAGTAGTAAGCGAGGCAACAAGATCATTGGTTAAAAGAGAAGATATAAGAAGACGGGAGAAAATATGGTTGAAAAGATTATTTACACAACTAAACTATTCAGTCAAGGAATTTCTAGACTATCCTGACGAAATCATTTTTATTATTGAAAAATAACCGCTATAATTATAGCTATTTTCATTAATGTTTATCACCTTATTAAAAACTGGTTGAGACGAAATCGTCTTGCACAACAAGTCGGCGATACGTTGCGCCTTTAAGCCCTCTTCGCTTTGTTCTCGGAATTCTCTAACACTCGTAATCCACGAAAAATATTGACACAAGTTCCTGCTAAGAGAAAGGATGAGTCTAGTACATAGGCTTGGGCGAATGGTCTTTCGGTCTTAAAATATAAGGGTGATATTGTCTTGTATTTCTACTCCACCTTGCGTGTCCCTTAAAACCTTTCTTATTAATTAAATGGGTTTTTTCATTCTCAAAAGAAAACCGCCCTTCCAACACCTATAAAGATTAGCAGATACAATATCCCTGCTCAAATCAGTCGCTTTAACAATATCCTTTAGGTTTTTCCATCTGCCAAAATACCTATAAATAAGTCTACGCGAGCCACCATACTTACCCATGAGCGGTCAAATTATATTTGGAAGTGTAAAATTTAAACTCTCTAGAAAATGAACGCGTATGTCAAGACTTAATTTCAATTAAAACAAGTCTAAAGCAAAAAATAAGCAAAAATTTTGCCTAAAACAGGCTTTTTTAGTGGTGGACCGGGGGGGATTTGAACCCCCGGCTTCCGCATTGCGAATGCGGCGTTCATACCAGACTGAACTACCGGCCCAGAGAGGTTTCCTTTGAGAAAAGATGTGTATAGGGTTTTTAGGAATTGTGGTTCGTTTTAATGGCTTATAGCAGAAAATTATCTTTTTTTGTAGTGTTCATTTTTAGATTTGTTCGTTAATGAGTTGGGATGATAGAGAAAAATATTTCCTTTAGCTTTTATAGTTTCTTTGCGTAAATTGTTTTTTCTTGGTTTATTGTTCTGGTTCGAGAGGTATGAGTGGTATTGTTGGTTCTTTTGGTGTGCATGTAGGAGTGTATGCGTAAGGTGGTCCAAAGTTTAGGAAAATTCGTCCGTCTGGCATCGGAAGAGGCGGTTGTTGTTGGGAATTTTCGTTGTTGTCTGTTTCAAAGGAGTTGTCAGTGTATTTAGGAATGTCTTCTTGAGAGTTGTCGACTGTTGGTTGGTTGCTTGTTTCTTGTTTTTGTTCGTCATATGTGTTCATGTGTTTATCGTTGTCTGCAGCTTTATTTATATCCAAATCACTCTTCTCAGTGTTTCTGAGTGTTTCTTTGGTTGGTTGAGCATAGAAGGCTAAGCTTGTAGAAACTGCGGCAGTTAAGATGCACATGATTAATATTGGTGCTATAGTTTTCTTCTTCATTCTCTTTTCTCTCCTAAATTTTCTCTGGCAACTCTGCCATAAATATTTGTTGTCTTCATGAAACACTGAGCGGCATGATGAAGATATGCGAACACGGTTATTTAATGGCGCTTGGTCTTTGTTGTCTTTTATCTTTAAGTTTGCGCTTGGAACGTAAGTTGACTCGGAGGTAAATTATTCCGATAACGAGAATTGCTGCGCCTATGTATGCGAAGTTTGAGTTTATTAATGGTATGCGATCGGGCATTAAAACTGGCACAAGCTTAACCTCCGTCCAATTCTTAGTCACGTTGGCGTACACTTCTACTGGAGAGTTTAAAGAAGCATTTTGGGCGTCGAACACGAGATGATATGTTCTGGGTTGTGTTCTTATTTGGTGTGTCCATGTCATGTTGACTGTGTTTGTGTTGTTTAAGAAGTAATATGTTATGTTTGGTTGTTGTGTTTGGTTAACTATTGAGAAGTTAAAAATTGAGTTGCTTGTTGCTAAAATATTGAGTGTTTGTTCAATGCTTAACTCAACCGTGACGACTTTGTTTTGAGATTGGTATATTTCAAAGTAACCGTCTATTAGAGTTTCAGACATTGGAACTAACTGGGATTCGTCTCGCGTGTAGGTGAAGAGAGGCATCGTGCAAATAATAAGAACAGAACCAAGTAAAATCAGCATAAACGAGATTACAACTGTTTGCGAGATTTTCTTGTTTACCATGCGGACTGCCACTTTGTGTTTGTTCTTTAATGGTTGATTAGATAAAAGTTTAAAATAAACATGTTTGTTTTGAATTGTCAACGTTTTTCTGTAGGTCATGGTAAGACGTTATCGATGAAATGTTTGGAACATAGCCAATAGAACTAAATTCCACAAAATTCAAAAACAACTACGCATTAATTAATTATGTTCTAAATCAACCGAAAGGAGATAGAAAAATGAATAAATCGATTAAATTGTTAACTGTTGCCCTATCAATGCTATTGATTGTAAGCACCTTCGGCGTTGTAATCACAAACAGAGCATATTCTTCACCGAACGTTGTTGAACCCAAAGGAATATATGAAGACGTAAAAACTGCTGCAATCGATTTTAGCGAACAAGTCGAGCCTCAAGGAGAAACGCATCATTCATATTGGAACCTTGGCGATGTTGCCATTTGGACTGGCTACAACGGATATACTGGGAGCATCTTCTTGACATATTACACACTGAGCTATATCGGAAACAAAGTCGAAATCTGGGTTCAAAATAACATCAAATACCCCACAGGTGACCCAAGAAACGGACCGGGAAACGATCCAGGACCAACAAAACCAACCTATGCCATGTTAGAGTATCTTGCAAACCAATTTGAAACCAATATTTATCCGAAAGAGGCAGAGTTCTTTGGCGAACCTCTGTTCCATGATGGCTCAAACGCTCAACTACAATATTTAAGCCCAGCCATTCCAGACGATCCAGAATATTACTACGAGCCAACTGGACGAGCTGTGATATTGGTCTGTAACATCAGAGACAAAAACTATTATGATTACACTTATCCATACTACATAATTGGAGTGCACATAGGTGCCTATGAGAGTTACTATTACGACAGAAACATCGTAACACTCGACGCAGTAAGCTGGTTCCACGGCCTCGGTCCCGCAAGCATGAATTGGGGAGACCACTACTATTGGCCAGACAACATCTTCCACAACCACAATGTCCTTTCACCCTACGCGTACGACAGCGCCTTAGCACACGAGTACCAACACCTCTTGCACTACGAGCTTTGTCCTGGAGACGACACTTTCATGAATGAAGGTTGCAGCATGTACGCAGAATACCTATGCGGATATGGAATAGACCCAGACTATCCGAACAGCTACTTCGCCACACCAGACAACTCACTTACAATTTGGGGTGACCAAGGCGACATAAATATACTGGCAGACTACGGTGCAGCAGCCCTGTGGACAATGTATCTAAGTGACCAGTTCGGCCCAGAATTCCTACAGTACTACTTCACAAGCGGCGGAGGAGGCATTGCCGGCATAAACGCAGCACTCGCTCACTTCCACTACGAAGCCACATTTGATGATGTCTATCGTGACTGGAAGCTTGCGAACCTAATCCGCGCTGATTTTCCAGGCTGCCACAAATACAATTACAAGAGCATCAACCTAAACGACCCCGCCTACATACCTGTCAGAATTTATGAAATTAGCGGATTGCCCGTTCCATGGACCAGAGGCACAGATTTTGGAAACACAATCACAATTTTAGGCTATGACACAGGAATATCAATGGTAGCAACCTACGGAACAGACTACATAGCCTTCGAAAACTGGCCAAGAATAGGATTAGGCTTCATATACTTTGACGGAGACGACACCGCAACACTTCCACCACCACACTTATGGACGCTGACACCTGACGGCTGGTACTCCGGCACAGGTGAAGACCTTGCAAACGAGGCAATCGGAGCCACCGCTTACGTAGACCCGTCAGATCCAACTTTAACAATAGTCACTGCCTACGGCCTTGAAACCTACTGGGACTTCGGCTTTGTGCAGATTTCTACAGACGGCGGCAAGACATGGACATCACTTGAAAACGAATACACGACATACGACCACGATCCAGCTGCCCACCCAGACATCGTTGCCAACCTCCCAGGCTTAACAGACTACAACCCCGACTGGCCAGATTGGACCACCATGAGTTTTGACCTTTCAGCTTATGCTGGAATGACCGTGCTGATTGGCTTCCGCTACATGACAGACTGGGCGACTACCTATAAAGGCTGGTGGATAAACAGTGCAACCGTGAGCGGAACAGAGCTAACCTTAGCTCCATTGCCACCAATACTTCCAGAAGCAGACTTCCAAGTAACAGTTGTCGACGCGCTTGTAATAGACGGCTTGACATTGTACATACCTCATGACATGTGGCTAAAAGATTCCACCGAAACTGGTTTGGCAGTTGGGTACGCGAAAAAACCAAGCTACGTTATACTAGTTGTAACACCAATTATATCAAAGGGCTTAGCTGACTACTGTTTCCAAGCGACAAAATTTCCATTGCCCCACAAGTGGTTTGTTCCATAAATAACCAGTAATCATTAAACTTCCTCCTTTTTTATTTTGTCTCTAATTAAAGCAAGATTCATGAGGGAAAGGGAAGGAGAGAAAGGAGTTTTCTGGAAAAGTATTGTATTTTTCCGCGTTTCCCCCACTCATCTATCAATAATCTAGAAATATGCAACATTTAACTTTGTCTTTCAATTTTCAGCAAAATTGCATGCATTGAACTGCTAAAGTAAACGCATTTTCCTAATCTCTTTTCCTTTCTTTCTACTTGAATAAACTTTTTCTGAAGAAGTTTTTTTTAGGTGATAAGATAGAAGGTTTGGTTTTATCATCAGAGACTTTTTTAATGTATAGATAGTGTTGTTTCCCTTAGCAATCTCTTTTAATATTTTAACTTCTTGTTTGTTAAGCGTGTATTCTTTCATTTGCTTTTTCATAGAATTTCATATGATTGAAATTATATATAAGTATTTCAATTTTGTGAACCGTCTGAAAACTAAAACCATGTTATCCATCAAGCGTAAATATGTTCTTTGGGGCAAGCCATCAAATGTTAAGGTTCATTGTGTCAATATGATATTCTGAATTTCTAAAATTTGCTCTTGTTTAGTCGATTACTTTTTTAACGTTGGGTTGTTTTATGCATAAGCCTTATGTATTACATTGTATTCTCTGTATTCTGGGGATAAGCATGACTGAGAAAAGCGCTGTGGTTACTGTTCGCCTGTCCAAGCGTGATTTGGAAAGGGTTGAAGCCTTAAGGGTTATTGAGGATGTTGACCGTTCCACGCTAATCAAGGAGTTTATTGAAGATGGATTGCGCAGAAGAGTTGTTGACCTTTATAGGAAGGAAAAAGTGACGGCTGGGCGCGCGGCTGAAATTTTGGGGGTTTCCTTGCGGGAGTTTCTTGAGATTTTGGAGCGGGAAGGAGTTCCGGTCAACTGGGATGCGGAAAGTATACGGGAATATTTGAAGGCGAAGTATGGAGATTAAGCCCTTTGCCCACGGTGGTTTCTGACGCTGGTCCACTTATCCATTTAGCCCAAATAAAAAAGCTACATCTTCTCAAAAAACTGTTCAAACAAGTAATAATTACCCCAAACGTGAAGCGGGAAGCCGTTGACGAAGGCATCAAACTCAGTCACCCCGACGCTCAAATCATTGGAAAAGCCATAGAAGAAGGGTGGATTAAGGTTGAGGAATTTCCAGAACGTTTGACTTCGGCTTCTAAAAGGCTGGCTGAAGATGAAAACATATCGCTAACGGATGCGGAGACGCTCATGTTGGCAAGAGAGAGAAAAGCCGAAATTTTAGTTGACGAGAAGACTCTTTCAAATCTTGCACGAATGTTTGGTCTTAAAACATGGAACACTTGGACTGTGCTGTTAGAAAGCCTAAGCATGGGCTACATTGAAATCTCCGATATAAAATCAGCCATAAAAGAGTTAGGTGAAAAAAGACATAAACTAAAGAAAGAACAAGCTGTGGAAATCCTTGATGCTGCAAGAAAAATAATTCGCAAACGAGAAATTCCGAAAGGTTGACATTTTTATTCTGAACCCAAAAGGTGGCGGGCCCGGTGGGATTTGAACCCACGTTCTCCGGCTCCGAAGGCCGACGCCTTTATCCGTGCTGGGCTACGGGCCCTTGTGAAAGAGAATTAGGCGGTGAATAATTAAAAGACTTCTGAAAATCCTTAAAAATGGCTGGTGATAATTAGTTTTGTGCTGTTGGTGTTGCGGGCCGGTAGCTCAGCTTGGCTGGAGCGTTCGGCTGATAAGCGTGCAGAAACCGAAAGGTCGAGAGTTCAAATCTCTCCCGGCCCATTTTTGGTGAAAAGTCTTATATTTATATGAGTGGATAGGGATTGTTTGGTGGTTGTTTTGGTTAAGGATGATGAGATTTTGGAGGAGTTGCGGCAGATTAGGAAGTTGTTGGAGCCTAAGCCTGCGCCGGCTGCGCCGCCGCCGAAGAAGGGTTTGTGGAATGAGTTTGTGGATTTCATTTCTAAGTATAAGGTGTTGGGTCTTGCTGTGGCTTTTATTATGGGTGTTTATGTTGGGCAGGTTATTCAGTCGCTTGTTAAGGACTTGTTGATGCCGCTTATAGGCTTGGCGATACCTGGTCTTGGAAATCTGTCTACTTTTAAGATTGCGGTTCCGCCGACGGCTTTGAATGCTGAAGGAACTCCGATTGATCCGACTTGGACGGGGCAATTGTTTGGGATTGGAAATTTCATTGTGGCAATAATAACTTTCGTTATTGTGGCTTTCGTTATCTTTTTGATTGTGAAGGTTACTAAGAAGTGGGGTATAGAGTAAAGGGCTAAAAGTTCTGTGTTCTTTTTTTATTTTGTTGTTTGGTAGGTGTGTTTCTGTGGGTCTGTGGTGTAGTGTTTTAGTCCTATGCGTATGAGGTGTTCGATGAATGTGCTGCGTTTTTCTCTTCCGCGTAGGGTTTCGATTTGTTTGAGGAGTTGTGAGTCTAATGTTAGTCCTACGTGGTGTTTCATTTTTGTGTTCTCCTTGTATTCTGTATATTTAGTATACCGAAAAGCTTTATTAGTTTTATTGCACAAATCATACTTGTTTGTGTTGTGGGGGCGTTTATGTGTGAAGACTTTGCGGGTTTCGGATGATGCGCATCAGAAGCTTACGGCTTTGTTGGGTGAGTTAACTGCGCAGACTATGCGTATGCAGACTTATACGGATGCGATTGAGAGTTTGTTGTCGCAGTCTGTGATTTTGCCGGCTGAGTTGCTTGGTGAGGTTGAGGGGTTTATTGATGAGAATAGGGGTTTGGGTTTTACTACGCGTGAGGAGTTTATTCGTGATGCTGTGCGTTGGCGGTTGCGGTTTTTGAAGGGTGAGTGTGAGTATTTTGAGGTTTCGAAGGGTGAGTTTGAGCGGTTGCAGCAGGCGATTAGGGATTTGGATTTGCCTTTTTTGAGTGTGAATGATTTTTTGGAGCAGCAGATTAGGGGTTTGTTGGAGAGGCATGGGGAGTGGTTGAGGCAGAGGGAGGCTTTTGAGAAGCGGGGGCGGCGGAGAGGGTAAATGCTGCGTGTAGCGAAAGGCTGAAATGTGGATTGAGCGTATAATTGTGTTTTGGTGAGTGTGTATGCCGTATTATGTTTTGTTGTCGAATTTGACGGATGAGGGTTGGAAGACTGTTAGGGAAAAGCCGGAGAGGATTAAGGAGGTTAATAGGGAGCTTGAGGCGTTTGGTGTTCGTGTGGTTAGTCAGTATGCGGTTTTGGGTCCGTATGATTTTGTGAATGTTGTGGAGGCGCCTGATAATGAGACGGTTGCTAGGGTTTCGCTTGAGTTGGGTTCGCGTGGGACTATTAAGATTGTGAGTATGGCTGCTGTTCCGATTGATGGGTTTATTGCTTCTTTGAAAAAGCGTTAAGGGCTAAAAGGCTTAGTTTTCCCTTTCTTTTTCTTGTTGTTCTTCTTCGTAGTATTGGGCTGTTTCTTGGCTGATTATTAGTTGGTCTTCTACGTGTGTGAAGGCTTTTTTTATTATTATGTAGATTGCTATTGATGCGAGTAGTACCATGCCGGCGATTAGGCTGAAGGTGGCTAGGAGTGTGAATTGTTTTTTGATTTGGTCTTCTGTGGTTTGGAATGAGAGGTATGAGAAGTAGAAGGTTAGGAATAGGCATATGGCTACGGATGCGAGGATGAGCGATTCTACTTTCATGTTTGGAATACTCAAATTTGGAACGCGCCTAACATGTTAAGCTTGGGTTTATGTTATTTTGGCGGGTGTGAGAAAGGCTTTATGAATTCTGAATCGGTAGCGGAGTTAAACTTTTAGGAAGTGTGAAGGACTGTGGTATGGGCGGTGGTGAGTGTTATGGTTGGGTTGAAGGGAGAGAATCGTATTGAAGTTTTTAAGAAAGCCGCTGAACAACTTGTTTCTAAGATATCTTCTTTTGATGGTGTGGTTGGAGTGGTTTTTCTTGGTGGTTTGGTTAGGGGGTTTGTGGACCGGTTTTCTGATTTGGATGTTACTGTGTTTTTGGGTGATGCGGAAGAGGGTTTGGTTAGGCGTGTTCGTGGGGTTGTTTCTGAGGTGGAGCAGCGTTTTGGTGTTGAAACTGACGTTATGGTTCATGTGCTTAGGGATTTTAGGCGTTGGCGGTGGGATGAAGCGGACAGGTGGGAGTTTTCTCGGGCGGAGATTGTTTATGACCCGAAAGGTGAGGTTAAGCGGGTTTTTGAAGATAAATTGCGTTTGCCGAAGGATTTGTGGACTAAGCGCATTGTGGTTTGTGCGGAGTATCTCCGGTGGTATGCTTGTCCGACAGAAGAAGGTGTTGGCACGGTTGCTGAGTCTTGGATTGAAAGAGGCGATTTGGCGAGTGCGCATTATTGTTTAGATTATGCTTTGGAACTGCTGATTAGGCTAGTGTACGCATTGAATAAGGAGTTTCTGGCACCGCCAAAATGGAGAATACATTACGCATACAATCTGAAATGGCTACCAAAAGACTACGAGAAGCTTGTTAAAGAAGCCATGACAGTTAGAAGTCTATCAGTTAAGGAGTTTAATAGAAGACTAGAAGCTATACGGAAACTGTGGAACAACACGTATCCTAAAATAAAAGAAGTTACAGGACTGGAAAAAGAACAACTCTCCAAATACTACGTCGAAAAGATACTATGACAAACAAATATGTCTCCTAATCAGAAAAGATAAGGATTTAGTTTCGCTGCTTACTAGATACGTCAAAGACGAAAGACAATATGAGCTTCACGAATTGCTTTACCGCTTTATAATTGAACTTGAGAAGCGAGGCATGGAAAGTAGTTTCTTCCAGATAATATGGATGCAAACTGCAAACCAAACACCCATAAGAACAAATATAATCGTTGATGCTGATAACAAGCTCCAGTGATCACTTCTGTATGTGCTCGTCACGTCCACTATTGATGAACCCTCAAATGCTAAAGCAAGTATTGGCGGAGCATGCCACTTTTCTTCATAAAATAATGGATAACCAATATTCTCGTTCATTGGTGCCCCGGTAGGAGAAGCATCAACGCGAATCCATTCACCGTCAATTTTGACTTCATTCCATACGTGGTCACCAAAAATATTGACTACAATTCTACACTGATATCCTTGGGAAATGCATAATTCCGCATATAAGATAGCATATCCAGCACAGCGAGCTTGGCCGTAATTGTAGATTTCTATAGGGTCAGTATATGCTATCATACTCGATGAGTTGTTCCAACTAAGCATTAAATTCTCCCATTGAATTAATTCAGTATAATTGTAGCTTCTTCCAAGTACATTCCTGAAATAGTTTATTTTTTCCGACGAGGTAAGAGTTTGCGCTATACTTTGGTATTTTGTAATCTGAGAAACAGCAAAGACTGGTGTCGCTGCCAAAAAGGCAATCAAAACATAGACACGTAATATCTTAAAAACCCGTTTACTCAAAAAGTAATAACTCCACATTAACAGCATAAACGCAAGAAGAAAACTGACTAACCATCCCCAA
This sequence comes from Candidatus Bathyarchaeota archaeon A05DMB-5, assembly GCA_019685655.1. NCBI lineage: Archaea > Thermoproteati > Candidatus Bathyarchaeota > Candidatus Bathyarchaeota archaeon A05DMB-5. Next base: position 30,613 of record JABFQP010000003.1, read on the forward strand.
ATAGACATCCATAAACCAGATATGCCTAATCCCCAGATAACAAATAAACCAAAAATAGTGACTAAGGCAATCGTGTAAAGCTGTTTCACTAAGTTCAATTTTAGTTTAGACTTTTGCATATTCTCACAGATATATTAATTATTTATTAGAATATTAGTTTTAGTTGAATCGTAAAAAACTACTACATGGAGATAATGAGTTCAACTAGAGAGAAATCTTATATTGACATAAGAACAAAGGATAAACTAGAGGTTTACACATGAGTGAAAAGAAGGTTGTAGAGAGAAAGTATTACTGTCAAAGTTGTGGTAGACAAATCAAGCCAACAGATACCTTATGTCCTATATGTGGAAAGAATCTAAACAAAGTTGGCAAAAGAATAGAAGTAACCGTTAGAGACACAATAGGACTCTCTGAAAACGTTTCATATCAATTGAAAGCTATAAATCGCAAAGAATTAGCTCGCAATTTTCTTGTTAGTTTTGCTATTTCCCTTTTTGTAGTTATTGCTATTTTCTTAATATTATTTTTTGTTATCAGACTTTTCCCTGATTATGTAACTATATCAAGTGCGAATGATTTGCTAAATAATGTGATTAACGTGGATGGGATTCCTTTGGGTTTTGTGGGAATCGTGTTCGCTCAATTATTCTTGTCGATTATGAACCAGCAAAATGTCCTTTACAAACAGATACTTGAGAAACCTGATGAAGCCGACGAAAACATGAAATCTTTTGAGTTTATGGATGTTAGAAAGCATGCACTATCGTTTATTACGGTCAGCATATTTGTTTTTTTATTAGGGTCTATCTTTATTTCAATGGCGAATATTGCCCAAAATTCTAAATTTTTACCGACGGATACTTATGCTACTTTTGGGCTTTTGTTTGGACCTTTATTATGCACCATCATAGCGGTGATACTTCTGACCCTTGCTTTAACGGTTTTGCCTATGAGACCACCCTTTAAAAGGATAAAAAATAATTAACCAGAACTCTAACTATGCTATAGGAACGGTATAATCAACATGAAAAACTTTCTAAATTAAAGTCTGTTACTTTTGGGTTTTTCGCACGGACATGTTAAACATACCAGAACTAAAGGTCAATCATATTCATAAGGCTAGTCTAGTCACTGCAGAAGGCTGAGGAGTGCGCATCTCGTATAAGAGGATTAGAGAAGTTTATTTGTATTGCTACTGGAAATCTCCTATTCGAGGATAAGCATCTATAGAATTTTGGGTTCTATCTATTTATAAGGGAGGGGTATAGTTTTTGCGAGTGTGCTTTAGTTTGTTTTGATTCGTATTGTGGGTTCAGAATTTTTTAATAGCCGTTTGCTTTCTCACCATAGCCAAAAACCAACCATAAAAGAAGGAAACATTATGAAAATCAAGTACCTATTAGGCTTAATGTTAATCTGCATAACCTTAACCAGCATCCTAACACCAGCATTCCCAACAGACCAACTACTCGCCACAGACTTCACGCAAGAAAGCTTCCAAAAAACAATCGACTTCTTCGAATACGCAAGAGCATTCGCAACCGCACACGGAATCCCAGAAAACATACCCTACTACTGGCACGCAAACCTATACATGACCTACGTAAACACAAGCGGACTACACATGCTATACGCAGGACTAATCAACCTAACCTTCGGCTTAAACGCATACTTCACCATACCCATGCAAAGCTTCATAATGCACTACAAAACAGAAAACAAAACACGCGACGTAATAATGGCATCCACCTTCCTAATGCTCCTCGCATTCAATGAAACCGCAGACTCAATCCACCCCAACTCACCAGACATGAACGACACACTATGGGCATCATTCAGCATGGGCTTCGACCTAATCACACTAGGCGCAACACTCCCAATCCTCAACAGCAAAACAGAAACCATCCCACTAACAAGCACACCAGACAAACTCCAATGGACATGGGGAATGCGATACACAAACCTCACAGCCTACTGGTGGCAAACATGGATAAACCCAAACGACCCACACTACCAACAAAACTGGCCAACAGCCATAACAGTATACGACGAACTAACATTCACATACAACCTAACCATAAACCCAACAACCAAAACAGCAACCCTAACAGAAAACCACATCATAGGCAAAATGAACCACCTACTACTCTTCACAGCACCACTCTGGCTATACCTCAACAACACAGGAACATACCTCCTCGGCAACCTAGTCCCAAACAGCCCAACAATCTACCAATTCCTACAAGAAAACCAAATCAAAATGAGCATCGTAAACTTCCAAACCTCAGTCCTACTTGACCGCAACACATACAGCCAAACCACCACAGGCGAAAACGTAACAGACAACGAAAAAGACATCAGCAGCTCATCAATCACAACATACACAGACGACGGCGAAAAAATCTTCGACGTAGCATTCGGAACAAAACAAACCTACAAACTCTACAACTACACAGCAGACCCAACAGAAACCCAATACGACACATACGACTCCACAACCCGAACCGCCAAAATCAACAGCTTCGCAAACAACACAGGCCTATTCACATACCACATAGGCTTAATGAAATTCCTACCCTTCGTCACATACAACATGAACCCACAACTATTCAACAAAGCCAAAGACACAATCACAAACATGACAAAAGCCAACTACTTCTACGTAACCGCATACCCAACATACAGCGGATACAAAATAGAACACGACCCAACATTCACCATCTACCTAACACCATCCGCAACAACCGCAACACCACCAAACTGGACAACCATCATAATCCTAACCACACTAATAATCGCAACCACAGCAACCGCAATCATAATCATACGCCGAAAAAAACACGCCCAAACCACACAAACAACACAACCACCAACAAAACCAACCTAAAACCTTCCACAACCCCTTTTCTTTTACAATTCACCAAACTTATCCCAAAACAAATAAACCTTCACCTGCAACAAAACCCCACAAACCCTAATCAACTTCACAAGCTTCTCAACACCCGCACATCTCACCCCCTCAACATACACACTCTTATCCCCAAAAACACAACGCCCACCAAAACACCGCATAAACCGAGGATGAACATTCCTAACAAACGCATCCCTAATCTTCTCCAAATCCTCCCCACTCAAACACGCCAACTTACCAAGCAAATAACCCTCACAACCCAACAAATCCCTACAAAACCCCAACCTCTCCAAAACCTCCACAACCCTCAACGCCTGCTTACAAGGCAACTGCACAGCCACCCTCCGCATCCCAGCCCTCTCCGCAAAAGGATTATACCTAGCCATAACCGCAACCAACTCAACAAAACGCGTACCCGCCAAAGGCAAAGTCTCCCGCACAAGCCTAACACCCAAACCAATCGACCGATACTTCGGATGCACAACCACACGACTAATAACACTAAAATCCCTCTGCAAATCACCAAAATCTCCTTTCCAAACCCTACTTCTGCCAAACGCCAAAGGCGACGCAAAACTATAAACAATAACCCCACACAACTCATCACCACGCCTCAAAACAAAAACCTTCCTCGGAGGCGGACAACGACCAGAACGATAATGAAAACCACTCAAACACTTATAATCAGCAAAACACCCCTCCTCAACCCGCATCTCCCTCATCAAACTACACTCCCCTGTAGCCTCATTCACATAATACTCCACGCTGATTTCCCTACCAAACCGCTTATGAACATGCACACTAGGCCTCAAATCCTCAAACAAATCCCCATGAGTCGTCGCCACCACAACCGCCTTACCCATCTGCCTCGCCACCTTTTGCAAATTAAAAGCCACAATTTTCGCCGTGTCACGGTCCAACACGCTGCAAAACTCGTCGCAGATCCACCATTGCTTACGGCTTTCCATTAATTTCGCGATTCGGTAGCGATATTTTTGTCCGTCGCTTAGTTCTCGAAAACGCCTAACGAATAGGAAAGCGTCGTTTAATCCCGCTTTGCTTAACAGTTCAAGTGCTTCGTTGAAGTTTTTGCCGACTGTGTCGATTATTGGCTTGTTTGGGTTTGGCTTTATGTTTTGCATGTCTGCTGCTTCTTTGCTTAAGTCGTGTTTTATGGCTTTTAATAGGACGCTTTTTCCTGAGCCGCTGTCGCCTGTTATGTAGACAATGTCTTTTGGGCTTATTTTTAATTCAACGTTGTCGTAGATTGGGAATTTTTGGGTTTTGTCTATGCCTAAGCCGAAGGTTTCTGCGACGTTAAGTGTGCGTGGTGTTAGTTGTGTGGCTGTTTCGTAGGTGATGTTGAAGGTGAACGTGCCTGTTTTTTTGTCGTAGCGCTTTGCCACTTTTGTTATTTTAAAATATTCCTGTTTTCTTGTCATCTTGTTGTGCCTGTGGTTTGGTGTTTTAGAAGTTTTTTTCTTAGTTGTTTTAGTTTGTGTTTGCCTTTGCTCATTTTTGCGATGACCCAGAATTTGGGTGTTGGTTCTGTTTTTGTGGCGTAGCATGCGAGTGCTAGTGCCCAGAGGAGGTCGTCGTTTGTGTTGGGCGGGTGTGTGAATTGGAGTTTTCCGGTTTTTGTGTATGCGTATTGTTGGTTGTTTATTTGTTGGAGGAGTTTTTTGTTGTATGGGATTGCGAGTTTTTGTTGTTCCATTAGGAGTTTTAGATGCGTTAGGAGTTGGGTTTTGGTTTCGTTTGTGAATTTTATGCCTTGAGTGTTTGGTATGTTTTGGTTTTGGATTTCTTCGAGGATTGGTTCGCCGATGCCTGTTTGGTCTATGAGGGTTTTTTGGATGTTGAGTTTTTGTTGTGCGTGTTTTAGATGTTGGATTATTTGTGTGTAGGGTGTTTCGAGTGGGAATTCGTGTGTGTAGACAAGTTTGATTGTGTCGTTTTCTTGTTTTTGGGTTATTGCTATTGCGGTGTGGCTTTGGAGTTTGCCGAGGTCTATTCCTGCGTAATAGTTGCCTTGTTGTGTTGGTTGTTCGAGGTTTGTGTAGGGTTCTAGGTTGATTTTTTGTGCGTGTTCTACGCATTTGCGGATTAGTTCTTGTGGGAAGTATGTGTTTTGGGTTTCTGTGAATTCGGCTTCGTATTCGCGTTTGTAGGCTTCTTTTGTCATGTTTTGTTGCATTTCTTGGAGGAATTGTTTTGGGATTAGTGGGTTTTGTTCTGATTTGATTTTGTATGTGGTGTAGTTTGGGTTTAGGAAGGCTTGGTGGAAGAAGTGGTTTTTGTCCCATGGTGTGCTTAGGAGGATTGCGGTTCCGTTTGTTGTGCTGAGCATTGGGAGGATTATTTCTGTTATTATGTGTTCGGGTGTGAATGCGGCTTCGTCGCAGATTGTTAGATGTGCGGTGTATCCGCGGAGTTGGTGTTCGCTGCATGGTAGTGCGATTATTTGGCTTTTGTTTGTTAGTTGGATTAGAGTTCGTGTTTTGCGGGTTACGCTTTGGTTGAGTAGTGGGTTGTTTGTGATGAAGTTGAGGATTTTGTCGAACATTATTATGCTTTGGCGGAGTGATGGAGAGATTATGAGTGTTGTTGTGTTTGGGTTTGTGTATGCGTAGTGTATTGCTTTTGTTGCGATGGTTGTGGTTTTGCCTGTTTGTCTTGCCATGCAGGCGATGATGCGTTTGGATGGGTCGTTTAGGAGTTGTTGTTGGTATGGGAAGGGTTTGAAGTTTAGGAGTGTTTGTGCGAAGAGTGTTGGGTTTTGTTTTAGTTTTGTTAGTGTGTCTTGCATTTTTTGAGCCTTTTTGCGAGTGTGTTTGCTTGGGTTTGGATTTGGCTTAGGAGTGTTGCGAGGTCTTGGGTTTGGTTTGGTTGTGTGTGGAGTTTTAGTAGTGTTGAGAGTGTGCGGATGTGGCTTGCGAGGGTTTGGTAGTAGAAGGCTTTTTGTTTGTCGTATTTTGCGTTTTGTGCGAGGTTTTGGAGTTTGTCTATGATTTGCCATTCTGTTTGGATTAGTTCTTTTGCGGTTCGGGTTTTGTTCTCTGTTTGGTCTAGTCCCCCCTTATTTATAGGTTGAAGTGGTGGTTCTGTCATGTGGTTCACGTTTTTTGTGTTATGAATATGCCGGTTAGTGTGCCTGTTAAGCCTGTGATTGCGGAGAAGATTTCGCTGTTCCATTGTTTTAGTGCGATTAGGTGTGTGATTTCTAGTGTGGTTAGGCTTATGGTCATGGCGATTGTGAGTTTTACGCCGAGGACCAAGCGTGGGTCTGGTGGGGTTTCTTGTTGGCGTATTCGTCTTGTTAGGGCTTTTTTAATTGGGTCTTTCATGGTTTACCATCTTTTGTTGTTTTATGCGTTTTGCGCCACTGGTGCGTTTTCCGCCGACCAAGAAGCTGTTTAAGAGTTGCTTAGCATCTTCTGGTGGAACATGCGCTTTGGCTATAGCGGTGACGTTAGAAGCCCAAGCGACTGGAACAGCCGTATAATCAATGTCGTAAACTCCGTCAGCATAGCGAAAACTGTTCTGAGCAAGAATAATATGCCGATTCTTTTCACCTAAAACGCCGAGGAAAATGCCCCAGCTTTGAACGGGAACATCAATACCGCTTAAGCCGCCGCTTAGGCTTTTGCCTATGCTAGCGTCGAACCAGTCAACCTTGACTAGGTCGCCAAGGCTTAAACCTTTAACTTGCTTAACAACCTCCTTCATGGCTTATCATCAAAAGAAAACAGCACGAATAGCAAATATAAGGAAGAGCGAAATTCAGAAATTCACTAATTTGTAAATTGCGAATGTTGGAAGGTGAAAGCTTGCATCTATTTCCAACAATTTTTGTCATTTTAAGTTTAACCAAGATTTCAGCATTTTAGGCATTTCCCTTGTGAATGAAACCAAGATGTTAAGTGTTTCATAGGTTTCATCAAATGTTGGCTTATAGTTATGATGTGCAATGTTATTTCGTATCTTATTCCACAACGTATCCACATCAAATAGCTTATTTACTGCCGAGTATTTATATCCAAGGTTCTCTAATTGGCGTGGATAATTTCGTGGCCGTCCCTCTTCAGTTCTGAATAGCCCTCTTTTTTCAGGGTTCCGCGCAATTATCTCATTTACAATGGCATCAATAACTTTCTCCATGATGTTACAGGACCAAAGAATTGTCAAATTGAATAGCCCCTCATCAAATAAACTTGCAATGAATCTTCCATCATCTAAACATTCAATTATTTTATCTGCATTCTGGAACTCTTTGAGCTCATTTTTCCAAATTTCTTTTTGTCTTATGAAAAAATTGTCAGTCAAACCTGCACTTCCGCGAAGAGACATTCGCTGACTTGAAATTATGACGTGCAAAACAGATATCACAACTGCGATGTTAGAGATAGAAAATAGCAAGCAATATTCAAGAAAATCGATTAAGCCTTTAAAGAAAATCACAAGGGTAAAAGCTTCCGCGACGACGCTCGTTATCAAAAATAGCGGAGATAACCAAAGTTCAATTGTATGGAATTCTCTCCTAACATTCTTTGCAGGTAAAGCTGATAACAAGACAAGTAAGAGAAATAATATCGCGTAGATTATCAATAACTGAAGATTAAACATGAGAAGGATAATCGAATTAATGATAAAGGCTAGCGCCATGATGGGCAAACTAAAAGAAATCATTCTTCGATTATACAATCTTTTATCAAGTATCACATGTACAGATTTCGAAAATCTCAAGTTACTTATCCCTCTTTAACCTTATTTACTCAGACAAATATTTCAAAGTAAAGGGTTATGAAATGTGTTCCGAAGATTGACAAGTCATAATTTAACGGGATTGTTCACAATTTTCTTAATTCCTGTAATTCTTTTCTTTGTTTTTTATTTACCCACTAATATTAAGGAACTGCTAATTCTACATAGGTATTATTCAAATTTCTATGATGTTTTTACAACTCATTTTGTGCATGAAGAGTTTAGTCATTTAATGTCCAATGTTATTATTTATTTATTTGTAACATTTCTGCTCTATTTTTTTCTCTTTGCTTTAAATGAAAAGAGGCTTTTCTACAAAGTGTTCCTTGTCAACTGCTTACTAGTACCTTTCTTAATTTCTTTGATTTGGGTTCCAGTGAACCATTTCCTCTGGTTCGGCTCTGTTAGAGGTTACGGATTTTCTGGGGTAGTTTCATCATTCGTTGGAGCGTTGATTTTTGCTTACGTGTTATTTCTGCATAAAACGCTCAAAGTTAATTCTCTTTACGCTTACGCATCCTCTGTGACTTTTGTCGCTCTCCTATTCATTATCACCTACTTCACATTCGCAGAAATCACAATAGCAATAATGTTCTTCATCATTGTTTATTTCGTGTGGACCACCTACAAAACAATGAAAAGCATAGATTTGAAAGCCAAAAACGAGTTAATCGAGAAAAAAGGACACCCCGTAGTTGTAAACATGCTTCCACTTAACCTATACCTACTAATATTATTCTTCAGCTTGAGTCTATTCCCAGCACAGTTCATTCAAGGAAACATGGCAATCAACTTTCTCATCCACTACGAAGGACTCATAATAGGATTAGGCATGGCTTACTTAATACACGACATTGACTCAATGAGAACGAAAAAAGAAAATTAATCACCGTAGAATCTACAAATCATCTTCTGTTGCTGTCAAGTTTTTGAATATTTCGAGAGTGTTATCTTTTCTAGCTTCTCTTTTTATAGCCTCAACGTCTACTTTTGTGAATTTTAGTATTGCCTTTATGTCTTCCTCGTCCTTCACTGCTCTTTCTCGTGGTTTTGTTGCCTTAATCATCCTCAGCTTCGCCAGAATCAGTTCTTCGGGCGTTTGATAAAAGCATTGCAATCCCGCAACCGTTCCAGCCCTCTTCTCAAGCTTCCCCTCCGAAAAAATCACATCAACACTATACGCCGTTCTACTATCCTTAAACGTGGCAATCCTATAGCCAGACTCCAACGCCCTATCAATCACCCTCTCATCCACAACCAACCCAGCCCTCCCTAAAGCCTCAACAAGCCTAGCCTTCTGCTTAGCTTCAGCAACCGCAACAACAACATCAACATCCACCGTCGTCCGTGGAGCACCATAATAACTCGCAGCCAAAGCCCCAGTAAACACATAATCCACACCAGCCCCCTCAAAACCCTTCAGAAGACGCCTAACCAAATCATAATACGCTTCCAAAATGCATCATCTCCCACGCTTCCGCCATCGCTTCGTCCACTCCAACCTTTCCCTAAGCTTCTCCATCAACTCCTTCTCTGTTATGTCTGGATACTGCGCCCTAATACCTTCAGCACACACACGCACCATTGACTCAGTCATATCCATCGCCATATTCACCTTCACATCAGGCGGCAAACTCCCAACCCGCTCCAAACGCTCCTCACGCGACTCCAAGCCAGACAACCCACTCTAAAACAATAATTATATGCGTAACACCTTAAAAACCAATTCCGCTAAACACACCACAAACTCAAAAAACATTACCTTCAATAGCACATGTCAAAACCGCCTACACACGCACCCTTAAATATCCGCTGTCAACCCAATCCAAACTCGGAGCGAAAACAAAAAATGACAGAAATCCTAGACAACGGCTTAAGAAAAATAGGCATAAGCATAAGCAAACCAGTCCTCGCAGTTCTCTGCATAATCTTCGGCATCCTAGCAATCGCATGGGAACCCCTACTACGCTTCATAGTAGGCACACTCTTCATAATCTTCGGCATACTCCTCCTAATCGAGCACATAGACGCCAAAACGCCGCCGCCCCCACCATCACAATAACCCCTATTATTTCTACTTGCGCATTCAGATTCAAAATCAAGACTACACATTCATAACATTTTATTGAACAAGCAACAATGAAAACGCTGAACTCGCGAGTTCAGAATCTGAAGCCAAAAACAACGCTATTCCACAGACCAACCGCTAATCCACACTTCATAACGCGAAAAAGAGGAAAAACAAAACATGAAAAACAGCAAATCCACAAAAAACAAAAATTCACATAAAACCATACTATGCCTACTCCTGTTTTTGGCTTTTCTGCAAATTCTCAAACCCAAAACGCCAACCATCGTAAACGCTGACGCTACTACGCTGCAAGTTTACGCTGAAGCCGCCAGCTTTGCAAGACTAGACGACATCGACCCGTCAGGATGGTTCTACCAAGCCGTACTATACAACCCAACAACCACGCCCATAACAGTCACAGGCTTAAGATGGCACTATAATGCCACAGCAAAAATCATCGACGCAGCCAGAAACGTACGATGCTACGACACACGCTACTTCACTATGCCACCAACAACATACAATCCAGACGACAAAACAATTTATTGGGAATACACGCCGGGAAGCATAACAGTAAACGTGCCTGCTAAATCTCTCATCATAACATGGATTGAAGTTCCCGTGTGCTCCGTAAACAATGATGGAATAGCAACAACCTACAGTGTGCAAGCCTACGACGGCACACGATGGCTGACCTCGCCACTTTATGCTTCTCACAGCGGGCACGACAACGCCGCCACAACACTATTTCGCGCAGACTTCAACTTGACAACAAATCCAACAGACGAGAACCACACACACCCGAATCCCAAATGGCTTTTCAACGAAGACAGAACAGCAATCGCTGGCTTATCAACACGCATTAGGCTGATACCCATAACAATGTCAAGAAACTCGCAGGGAATAAACTACGCTACAGTAAACATAACATTGCCGCAGGGCTGGACATACATTGCTGGCTCCGCTTACATCCCCTACGGCGATGCAGTAACCTACTATAACGAGAACGGCGTGGACAAGCTCAAATGGGACTTCACGAAAGACATCCTAAAATACGCATCAAACACTTCCATGGCGCAGAACTATATAGAGTTCAATGTTACAGCACCATACATTTCAGGCGTGCACAACTTCACCGTAACCGCGACCATAACGAGTTTGGCAGGAAGAACAACAACAGAAAACCAGCAAATCTACGTAGTGGTTAAGACTCCGCCCGCTACAAACTTCACAATCTCACCAACCACACCATTAACACAAGAAAACATAACATTCAACGCCACAAACAGCTACGATCCAGACGGAACAATAACCGACTACTTCTGGGACTTTGGCGACGGCACAAACGCCACGGGCACAACTGCAAACCACGCCTACGCTGAAAACGGAACATACACCGTAACGCTCACACTAACAGACAACGAAGGACTAAAAAGCACACTTCAAAGCACAATCACAATCCAAAACAGACCGCCAATTGCGCAGTTCACAAAATCCGCCCAAATCGTCTATACTGGTGAAACCATACTATTCAACGCAACCGCCAGCTTCGACCCAGACGGCACAATAGAGAGTTATTATTGGGATTTCGATGACGGAACAAACGCTTTCGGCGCAACCGTGAACCACTCTTACACTCACACGGGAATTTACTCTGTAAAACTTAATGTCTTAGATAATGATGGAGCCTCAAACATTACCACGCAGTTTGTAACTGTGCTTAATCGTCTGCCTTTAGCGTCCATAACAATAATACCTGCGCAACCAAAAAAGGGCGAGGTGGTGGTTTTTGACGCGTCCGGCTGTTATGATCCAGATGGTGTGATAGTGAATTATGTTTGGAATTTTGGTGACGGCAACGTAACAGAAACCAGCAATCTGATGATAACGCATGTTTACACTAGTTCCGGAACTTTTAACGTAACCTTAACATTAATCGACAACAATGGAGGATACAAAGAAGTAGTTCAGACATTAACGATAAGTGAAGGCAATGATGCTTACGCTCCACCAAGCACGAATTGGATTTGGTTTCTGTTGGTTGTTCCGCCTTTAATACTGGTTTTTGGAGGAGTTTTGTGGAAAAAGCGAAACTCTGGCAAAAACGCAAGAGGATTTGACTATTTCAAGGAGATAACTGATGGAGGCATACCTGATTCCTTCTCTGTTTTGGTCACGGGCATGCCTGGTTCTGGAAAGAGCACGTTATGCCAAGAATTGGCGTATGCTTTTTTGAAGGAAGGGAAAACTTGCATTTACGTTAACTATGATTGTTTTCCGAATGAAGTTAGAGAAGACATGAAAAAGTTTCATCTTGACATCTCTGACTATGAAGAGAAAAAGAAGTTTCTGTTCATTGACTGCTTCTCTTCTATAGCGAAAGTTAGCAGTAAGGAGAAGTATTCGTTGGCTCAACCGTTTTCGTTAGCTGATTTAGGAATAATAATGTCGCAAGTGACAGGTGAAGCTGGGGAATCGCCGAAAGTTTTCTTCGATTCGGTTGTTCCACTTTTAACACACGTTAACCCTTCAAAGGTTGTTGAATTTCTACAAGACCGTAGTGCACGCATTAAGGGAGTAAATGGCACTTTTGTTTTTACTGTGGGTAAGGAAACGATTGAGCCGAGTTTGGTGAATCGTCTTGAGGAGTTTGTTGACTGCGTGATTGAGTTGGATGTGGACACTGCTAAAGGAAAGAAGGTTCGTAGGTTGCATGTTAAGAAGATGCGTGGAAGAAAGCCTTCTGATAAATGGATTGATTTCGAAATAGACGAAAAACGTGGAATAGTGTTTCTTGTTTAGGTAGAGCGTTGCGGAACAAAAGCTGTCTTGTCTACGTCAACAAGAGGCTCTTCTTCTGCGAAAACTTCAATGCCTTTGCTGGTTATCTTGTATGGGCGAATTTGGTTGTCATGAGCGATGCCGCGCATCTTCTCTATTTGTATGCCGCCATGAGCGAGAAATTGGCTTCTCCATGAATGAAGCACTATGACTCCATGCGACAAAAACTCTTCCACGAGCACTTCTCTCTGCAAAGTTAACGCTTTAAGCTCGGTGGTAATCAGATTGGTTGTTCCCAGTTTTGCGAGAGCCTCAAGCAAATCTAGCGTCGCATTTCGTCTTTCCGCGGCATCATCATATTGAAGGATTAAACTGGCAATGGGGTCGATGACTATGCGTTTGGCGTTTATTTTTTCAGCGTGAGTTCTGATTATTTCTAGAAGGCTGAAAAGACTGAAGTCTCTCTTGCCAATTTGGTAATCGCCAATTTTGACTTCTCCAGGAATATGCCTTACCGGGGAAGCGTCAATGAGCGCTAACTTGCGGTTTTCTTCCAATTTGTTAATGTTCCAATTGAAACCAGCCAACTCTTCCTTTAGCAGTTTTATGTCCTCGTCAAGTGAAACGTACAAGCCGGGCTCATCATGAGTTGCGCCGTAACATAGGAACTGAAAGCTTAGGATGGTTTTTCCAGAGCCTGGATTACCAATAAGAAGAATGGAGCGTCCAGCAGGTAAACCACCATTTAACATTTTGTCTAAGCCATCAATGCCTGTAGGTATTTGGCGCATGCAATCGCCCATGAATTGCTACGCTTTAACTCTTTAAAATCAATTATGAATTCACACTCTACATTGGAGGAATAGATTGTTGATTGTCACACATTTCGAGACGTGCATTGAAAAGTTGTCTGACCTTAGTATTTTTTTAGCCCCTACCCCTAGGTTTTTTGTTAGATGGCTATTACACAAAAAATGTATTAGCGTTTTTTTGAGGTAGTTGTTTTTGGGTGGTTTTGACTGAAAAGTTTATGGGCTTTTTTGTTGATTTTTGAAAGGTGCGTGTTTGAGGATTTGTTTTATAGAAGATTTGTGCAGTTAGTTTTATTAGCGTTTGTGTGCATAAATTATTTATTTGATGTTTGCTGTTCTGATTCGGATTCAGAGTGGAGAAGGGTATGGAGGAGAGAAGGCGGAGGAGGAGTCGTTCGGAAGTGATTTGTGATATTTTAAGTGAGGCTTTGGGTGGTGTGAATAAGACGCGGTTGATGTATCGTTGTAATTTGAATTTTGCGCGGTTTAATCGTTATTTGCGTGAGTTGGTTGAGTCGGGTTTGATTGAGTGTGCGGAGGGTAATCCGGAGGGTTTGGTTTTGTATAGGACTACTGTTAAGGGGCGTGAGTTGCTTCAGGTTTTGCGTAAGGCTAATGATTTATTGTCTATTTGATTTTGTGTTTCATTTTTAATGTTTTAGTCTGATTTTGAATAAGATTTAAAAGTGGAAATGTTGGAAATAATTAGATTAAGCGGGGGGAACTGTTGCCTCGGGAGTTGTTTAGAGAAATTGAGAAGCGCGTAATCAACAATTTCTTTGATTTCATTGTTTTTTCTGCTTTGACTGGCAATGGTGGGCACATGGGCGGTTATGACTTAATCAAGTATGTGCATAAGCGCTATGGCTTTCTGGTTAGTCCAGGAACTGCGTATTCGTGTCTTTATACAATGGAGCGGAAGGGTTTGTTACAGGGAAGGCAAGAAGGCAACAAAAAAGTTTTCTCTCTAACGGAGAGGGGCTTGAATACTTTTAGCTCTGTTAGTAGGCTTAATGGTAGTCTTATGAGGCTTTGGGCAGAGATTTTCCAAGGCGGCTTTGTGGACCACAGTCAGTTACCCTGACTTTTTCTATTTCTTTCATCCATGGAATTTTTGGGATTCCTTCAGTGAGTGCCGTGTATATTTCTTTTTCTAGTTGTTGGTTTGTTTTTTGTTTGCTTTCTTCTATTAGGGTGATTATTATTGTTGCTTTTTTTGTCATGGTGTTTTCCTTTTTTGTGGAGCATTTGTATTAGTTGAGTTTTTGGATTTAACTTTAATGGAGTTTTTTCCTAGAAAATAATGTGGGTTGTGGTGGTTTGTGTTTCATTTGATTTTGTTTATGGCTATTTCGTTGATTTTTTTGTTTATGCGGATTTCTAGTTCTAGGCTGGTGTCTGTTAGGTTTGTTATTCGTGTGCATTGGATTAGGAGGGTTTGTTGTGGTGGAATGATTATTGTGCCGACTGCCGTGGTTTGTTGTTGTGCTTGAGCGTTTTGCGGGTTTTGTTCTTGTTGGTTTATTATGAGTGTTTTCCAGTTCTGGTTTAGTTTTATTTGGTTTGTTGCGGGGTTATGCTGTATTAGGTCTGCTTCTGTTAGGAAGGCGATTATTTTTTGGGCTTTGTCTTTTGGAATTTCTAGTTTTTGGGTGATTTCGTCTATGTTGTGCCATACGTTGTCTTTGAGTGTGTCTATTATTTTTTCAAGTTTTGTGGACAAGGAGTTTTGGCCCTCTTTTGTTTTTGAGGGAAGGGTGTTATATTTTGTTGTTTTTGCATATAAAGTGTGTAGAACGTTTGGTCTAGTCTTTTGGTCTAGTTTTTAGACCTATTTTTGGCGTGTTTATTCTGGTCCTATGTAGGTGTTTGCGACTTTTATGCAGTCTGTGTAGAATGTTACTTGGTTTGGTGGGTGGTAGGCGCAGCCGTGGTAGTTTGCTATGTAGATTCTGTTGGCTGTGTGGCTTGAGGTGTCTATGTTGGTTAGGCGGAATTCTGTGAGTTCTGTTCCGTCGAGCCATGTGTGGTATTCGCCGTTTGTTGGGTGTTGTGTGCGTTGGATTTCTATGCAGTGCCATGTGTTGGTTGTGAGGTTTTGGTTGCTGTAGATTATGACTGTGTAGCCTGAGTGGTATGCTATGAAGACGAGTTCGGCGTTGGTTTCTGTTAGGCCTATTTGGCAGAGTATGTTTTCGTTTGAGGCTATTGTGCCGAGGTAGGTTTCGTGTGGTTGCCATGGTGCGTAGTATGTGGATAGGTAGACGTAGAAGCGGAGGCTTATTGTTGCTTGTGTTGTGGGTAGGTCTTTGTAGGCGTATGCGGATGTGGATAGGAGTGAGCCGTTTATGATTGCTATGGCTTGGTAGTTGCCGTGGTGTGGCGGTGTGGTTTGGTTTGTTGCTGTGACGCATGTGAAGGATTGTCCTTGGAATACTTGGACGTGGGTCCATGCGGAGAAGTTTCCTTCTTCGAAGCCGTTTTCGAAGATTATGGTTGGGGTGTCGCTTATGATTGTTCCTGTGTTTGTTATTTGGGTTTGGAAGCTGGTTTGTGCTAGGGCAAAAATTAGGAAGATTGTGGTGAGTGTGGCTGTTTTGTGCATTTTATGCCAGCTCGATGAATATGTTGAATGTGAATGCGCCTTGGTGGTTGATTGCGTCTGGTTGGGTTGTGAGTTCGAATTTTACGTGTAGCCATTGTGCTTGGTTGATGGTTGTTTGTTGTCCTTGTTGGAGTTCTTGCCATGTTTGGTTTGGTAGTTGTTGGTACATTTTTAGTGTGAGGTATGCGGGTGCGTTGTGGTGCCATGTGAGGTTTGCTGGGGTTGTTACGGTGCTGTTGTTGTATATCCATCTGTAGTTTGCGAGGGTTTGGTTTACGCGGATTTCGCCCCATGTTATTGTGTAGCTTTCTGTTGTTTTGTCGTCTAGATATACTTTGACTCCGTGGGCGACTATTGTTCCTGTGTTGCTTAGTGGGACGGTTAGGTAGATTGCGGCTAGGGATGTGGCGAGGAGTGCGAGTAATGTGGTTGTGAGTGTTATGGGGATGGTTTTTTGCATTTTGTTTTTCCCCTTTTGTGTATTTTTGTTGGTGTTGTATACAGTTAGCATGGAGAGTAATAAATATTACGTCTTACGATACGCTTGTCCTTTCTCAATCCTACAAAACACACTCTTGAACTAAGTTCGATAACTATTTTCTGAAATTTTCTTCTATAACTTGCTTCTATTGGTTTATTCCGCAAGTGATAAGAATTTGCGTTTGGTTAGGAATGTTGATGATGCCGTGAAAACGATAAAGCGTGTTGTGCTTTTGCTGTTGTTGCTTTTTTCGCTTGTTTGGGTTAGCTTCTGCTTTGAGTGGAAAACGTTTGTTTCTGGCCAAAGCCCTAAAATAATTACTGTGGGTGTCGGTGGCGATTTCGGCTCTATTCAAGAAGCAATTAATGCGGCTGAGAATGGTGATACTGTTCTTGTGTATGCTGGGGTTTATTTTGAGAATGTTGTTGTGAATAAGAGTGTTTCGCTTGTTGGTGAGGGTTGGGAAAGTACGGTTGTTGATGGTGGTGGAAGTGGGCATGTGGTTTTGGTTGAGGCGGATAATGTGACTGTTTGTGGTTTTACTTTGCGGAATAGTGGTGTTGGTCCAGTTACTCCTTATAGTGGGATTAGTTTGAATTTTTCTGATTTTTGTTTGGTTTGTAATAATAGTGTTGTTGGGAACGAGTTCGGTGTTTGGTTTTCGAATTCAGCTAATAACACGTTTTTTGGTAATGTGGTTGCGCATAACAGTGGCATTTACGGCGTTAGGCTTTACGGGTCGAGTGGTAATAATTTGAGTTGTAATCGTGTTTTTGATAATGGTTATGGTGTTTATCTTTATGCGGGTTCTGATGGTAATGTGGTTAAGGGTAATGTTGTGTCTGATAATTCGTTTGGGGTTTATGTGGCGCATTCTACGGGTAACGTGATTGAAGAGAATGTTGTGGCGAATAGTAGCATGTACGGTGTGACTTTGAGGCTTGCGGGTGGGAATGTCCTTTTTCATAATGATTTTGTTGGTAATCATTGGCAGTTTGATGTTTCTGATGCGTCTGCGAATGTGTGGGATGATGGTTTTCCTTCTGGCGGTAATTTTTGGAGTGATTTTTTGGAGCGGTATCCGAATGCTACGGAGATTGATGCTTCTGGAGTTTGGGATACAGCTTATTTTATGAATTCTGGTAATGTGGACCTTTATCCTTTGGTTAGGCGTTTTAATGTTGCGGTTTATGGGTTGACTGTTGGGTCTAGTGCTGGAGGGTCGACTATGCCTGCGCCGGGGGTTTATAATCTTACTGAGGGTTCGGTTGTTTTTGTGCATGCGGTTGCGGATGTTGGGTTTTCTTTTGATTATTGGTTGTTGGATGGTGTGGTTAGGCGTGAGAATCCGGTTAGTGTGGTTATGGATGGTGTGCATGTTTTGTGGGCGTTTTTTGTTGATGATGTTGCGCCTTTGGTTGGGGTTCCGGTGCGGGTGCCTTCGGGTGATGTTGAGGCTTTTGTGAATGTTACTGTTAGCGTTAGCGTTGTGGATTTTGGTAGTGGCGTTTGTAATGTGAGTTTGTGGTTTAGGGTTGAAGGTGCGGAGGATTGGGTTGTTGTAGGTATGAGTCATGTTTACTTGAATGATTATGAGGGGTTTATTCCTGGTTTTGCGGATGGTACGCGTGTGGAGTTTAAGGTTGTGGCTTTTGATAATGCTGGGAATGTGGCGGTGAATGATGATGGTGGTGTTTTTTTCAAGTATAGCGTTGTTTGGGAGTTTTCTTCTTTTGGGTTTGTGTTGCTTTTCATGGGTTTGTCTTTGTTTTTGTTGTGCGTGTGGAAAAGGAAAGTTTTCAAGAGAATCATGTGAATTTGTTGAATGTGATTGAGAGAAGTTTGTGTGTAAGTGTGGTTTTTTGGTCTATTCTTTTGTTCTAGTCCATTGTTCCATAGGGTCTTATATACTGATAGGCGGTAGAAATAGTATGCGGGTAAACTACCGCATCGGATGAAACCTACGTGCTTGGCTCGGCGGCACGTTAAACTAATGCTGAGTCCGGGGGACTAACAGGGAGCCCCCGTTAAAGGGTGAAGTGCCTTTGTCCGCGCGCGGGGCTGCTTTGCCTGATGATAGCCCAAATATGGAGAAAGGAGGAGGTTGACAAATCATGAACAAGAAGTTTATTGCTTTGTTAGTGCCGCTTATGCTGCTTCCTATGGTAGGATTTGCAGCTGCTCACTGGTATGACTATATTTACAAGCAGTACAAGCTGAAGGCTGGATGCGTGTGCGTTGAAGTTACAAAATGGCACGTCTTGGGAACAACAAGCTATGACGTTGACTGTGATGGCATAGTTTTCGGAGACGAATTGCAAATTACCAATTTGTGGGGCACGAACCCATGTGACGATGTAAAGAAAGTGGTTGGTGTACAGATACTTGCTAACCCAATATTCCCATGCTGGGAACTAACGCTCGAAATGTTCGTTTACAACAAAGGAACACTAGCAGTCAAAATGGACATTCCAAAAATCAACTTCAGTGGACCACTTAAAGACGAGCCTGATTGGACACCAATACAAGGTGGATCAATACCGGATTACTTCCAATACTGGACTAAGGCATACATATGGAAAGAAGATATCGGTGAGTGGGTACAAGTTCAGCCGACAACGTTCGTTCTGAAGCCTTGCGAAGAAGTGAAAATTGTTCAGTATATACACTTCATCGGACAGGAGCATCCAGAATTGCAGTGTCACTGGTTCAGACTTGACGTTCTATATCCGTTCTTCCAGTACGTACCTGAAGGACCACTAAGCAGCTACACATGGCCAGTTGTAACGCAAGGACCAAGTTAAGTGGGTAGAAATCGCTAACAAGCAAGCAAAACCATATCTATTTTCCCCTTTTTTGGGATTAAACAACAAAATAAAAATAAAAAAGTTGGGAAACGTGAAAAGTTGAAAAGAACCAACCATAACAGTAACCGAAACATCCAAGTAATAATTTTATTAGTCATCCCCCTAATGCTCATAATCCTAGGCAGCCTAGGCTACGCCGCATGGACAGACCAAATCACCACAACAGCCGAACTACAAGCAGCCGAATACAACATCGAACTCATCAACGTCTGGATACAACACTACAACGGACTCGGCTGCCAACTCCTATGGGAAGAAGGCGGAAAAGACATCTCATTCGCAGACGAAGCCCTATTCCCAGGATGGAACCTCACACTAATCAGCCAAATCCACAACAAAGCCCTAACAGAATCATGGGTAGCCACAGTCAACTACACACTATACTACGAAGACCCACAAACAGGCAACTGGATACAATGCACAGAACAAGATCTCTACAACCTATTCCGCATAAAATACACAGGCGCATTCTACCTAGGCCCAGGACCAGACCAAACATGGGACACACCAGACGACACCCCAATGCCCCCAGACTACCTATGGATACCATGCACAATGGTCTACAACAAACAAAACCTCTACTTCGACGCCCAAGACCGCCCAGACCTAGCAGGCACCAGCTTCACCATCAGAGTCGCAATAATCGCAACCTACCCACAGGAGGACTAAAAAATGCAAACACCAAAAACCAAAATGCTCACACTCCTCATCATACCCTTACTACTCATCCCAATAGTCAGCGTAGGCGCCGCACACTGGTACGACACAATCACCAAACAATACAAACTCAAAGTCGGACGCCTCGACACAAAAATAATAAGTTACAAAATCCTCGCCCCATGCGACGTCCTAATCACAAAATGGCCACCAGACTGCGAAATGCCAACCAAAACAATCTCAATCAGCACCAAAGTCTTCCCAGGCTGGTACTGCTGGATAGGACTAAAAATCCAAAACTTCGCATCAGTCCCAGTATCCATCGACGGACCCACATTCAACGTCTACGACCCCAACGGAGTATGGCAATACTTCATCCACCAAGAATACTACTACGGACAAGTAATAGACGGCAAATCATACGGATGGTCACCAACAGACGTCCCACAAAACGTCTACGCATGGGTCAAACTCAAACCAAACCAACCCTGGCAAGTCGCACCCCCACCACCAGGCAACATCACAGGACCAGTCACCCTCGAAGCCTACGGACCACACACCAAAAACACAATGATAATGTGGATATTCCTAAAACTACCCAAAAACTTCGACTTCAACTGCTACTGCAAATGCTTCAAACTCAAAATCTGCCTAACAATCACATCAACAATGTGCGACGGACCACCAAACACAATATCCAGCTACACATGGGAAAGCCCATCATAAAACTAACAAAACATTTTACCACCAGAATATAATTTATAAACAATAGTTCACCAAAACACCGTGATAAGAATGAAAAGAACAACCAACCCCTCAAAACATGCACTTCTAATTTTAGCATTACCCCTGCTCACAATAACAATAATAACAATCGCCTACGGAACATTCCACGACCAAATAACCACTCAACTAACACTAGCCACCACACCAAAACCAACAATCACCACAGACATTCAACTCATAAACGCTCCAAACAACGACATCACAATAATCGTAAACAGCGAAAACAAAACAATCCTCGACACAGACCCAACAACACTACAAATCCTCACAACAATAACAAACACAGCACAAACCCCAATAAACGCACTAACAATAAACACAACCATACCCAACAACTGGCAATGGACACAACAACTCACAGCAACACTAATTACCACAGAAACAACAATCCCAATCGACGAAACCCAGTACACAATAAACCACGACCCAACCACCCAAACCCTACTCATCACAATACCCAACATCAAAACCGCAACCGGACAAAAACTAAACCAAAACAACCAACTAACTATAACCTACCACATCGAATACACACTAAAAGGAGAACAAATCCCAGAAGAATACCGCTTCAACCCACCCACATACGAAACCACCACAACAACAACCGCTATGACAGAAACGGAAGGCTGGAAAAGTGACCCCACACAAGCAACATTATACTTCACAACGCATATATATTTGCTTTAATACGTGGTTAACAAACCACTAACGAAGGGAAAAAAAATTGTCACGCAAAAAAACCAAGATATTATTAATCTTTTTCACCCTACTCACAATCGCATCACTCATCTTCCTCACATACGCATTCCAAATCCCAACACAAGAAACCCAAACCGAAACCCTATGCACCTACACTCAAGACCTAACATACGACTACACAGCCAAACTCCAACAACCCAACTACATATACGACAACAAATCAACCATAGGACCCAACGACGGACCAATCTACATACTCATAACCGAACACCTCAACATCACATTCACATACACATTCGAAAGCACCCTAACCGCAAACACAACCATAAAATACACAACAACAGGCTACATAGTCACCGCAAGATGGATAAAACAAAACTTCACCATACCACAAAAAACAGTAACCAACAATTCAGACACAACAACCATCACTGCCGAAATCACCAAAATAGACGTAAAATCCATCCAAGCATTCGTCGCCAAAATCAACAGCGAAGAAATAGGCGTATCCACAGGCAACTTCAACATGACAATAACAACAAACATAATCCTAACCGCAGAAACCCCAGCAGGCACAATAAACGAACCATTCACAGCAACCCTCAACATCGCATTCCTAAGCGGAGCACCAGAAGGAAACATAATCCAAATCCAAAACCTCCAAACCACAAAAAACGGCGCAATCACCGAAACCCAAACAATCACCAACGACAACGCAAAAACCCAACAACTCGCCTCCTACGGCATAACCGCAATCGCCATCGGCGGACTAATAATCTCCACATTCCTACACCTCAAAACCAAACCACCAACACCACCATCCATCGCTGAAGAACTAATCAAAGAACTCAGAGAACCCTACGAAGACATAATAATCGAAGCCGCCGAAGAACCACCACCACGCGGACAAACAACAGTCATAATCAAAACACTCGAAGACCTAGTAAAAATCGCCGACATGCTAACAAAACCAATAATCCACTACCAAAAACCACCAACACCACCAACCACAGAACCAACCCACACATTCTACCTACTCGACGCCAACACACGCTACGAATACAACGTCACCCCATCACAACTCAAAACAGCCAAAGAACACGAAACAATTGAAACAGAGGAAGACTAATGACAACCCAACCAAAACCTTCCCGAACCGCAGACATACTAACAGCAATCCTACTCTTCACAGCAGTATTCGCCCTATGGCAAGTCTACTGGCAAATACTAGAAACAACAAAACCCTCCTACCCATTTGACATAATGCTCTTCCTAATCTTTCCATGCATCTTCATAGCCATATACGCAGCAACCGTAATACTAAGAAAATCAACATTCAAAAGAGAAGGCTTCAGAAAACCCACAACCATCAACACAAAGAAAACAATCACAATAAGCATAGCATGCATAATAATCTACATATTCATGCTCCTAGCCCCCGGCATAACCGCAGTCATGTCAACAGGCAACCTCGCCGACGGCTACTCACTAACAGAATACTTCCTAACACCCATACGAATCGCATACAGAATAGTCTACGGCATAGCATACGCAGCAACCTTCAGCCTAGCATACGAAGCCATCTTCAGAGGAAACATCTTCAGAAACCTAACCCGACACTACGGATTCTTCACATCCCTCTACGCATCATCAATAATGTTCTGCATCGCACGAATAGGCGACCAAATATCCATCAAAAACCTCCTCGCCATGTCCACACAAAGCCTAGTAACCTTCATCTTCCTAAACATCCTAACAGTCTTCGCCGCAGGCCTATTCCTAGGCTACTACTTCTACAAAACAGGCTGGAGCCTCCTCGGCCCAATAACATTCCAAATCGGCACACTCTTCTTCCTATGGCCAGACCCACTAGTCGCTTCAACCTCACTATGGTGGATAACCCTCACCTTCCAAATAATCGGCTACGTCGTCCTCATCCTAACAGTCGACTCCCTAATCAAAGAACCAGCCTTCATAAAGAAAAAATACGGACTAGAAAGCTAAACCGGAAGCGCAACCCCCAATGCAAACAAGGCACAAGAAAAAGAGCTATCTTAAAGACGCTCTTTTCCTAACAGCAGTAATTCTTTCTGTCATCCTCATATACGTTGGACTACGCCTATCCCTCGCCACAGACACGCCGCTTGTAGCAATAGACAGCGGAAGCATGACCCCAGCACTCGAAGTAGGCGACCTACTCATAATAAAAGGCGTAAAACCAGAAGAAATCAACATCGGCGACATCATCGTCTTCGACCCACCAACACAAGGCATGGGCAGAACAGTCCACCGCGTAATCACAATCCAACCCTTACCAAACGGAACACTAACCTTCAAAACAAAAGGAGACGCAAACGAAATAGAAGACACATACACCGTATACCCACAAAACATCCACGGACGAGTCCTATACCGAATACCCTACATAGGATACATGGTCATAAACCCAGCAATCCCAATAACAATCATAACTGTAATCATCATAGCAATGATAATCTGGCCAGAAAAGAAAAAAAGAAAATTCCGACACAAACCCAAAACACACATAAAAGGTTAAACAAAATGAAAAACCCAAAAACAAAACTCGCTACACTTCTTTTGACATTAACAATACTCTTACTAACTCAACTCCCACAAAACCCACACCAAACCATGCACGCCTCCGCACAATCCACACCCGTAACAATATCACAGTACACACAAAACGTAACCACACTAGAAGCCTACCAACGCAAAACCTTCTTCGCCAACGGCAGATACTGGGCCTTCTACGCACACGCCGAAATAAAATACAAAACAAGCACAGACGGCATAACCTGGACTGCCGAAACCGCAATATGCCCAGGAGGACCAGACGGAGGCGTCTTCTCCACATGGTTCGACGGAGCCTACGTCCATTACGTAAGAAGCACAGGCATCCCCACAGAATCCCTAAGATACAGAAGAGGAACACCAAACCCAGACGGAACAATAACATGGAGCACACCAGATGAACAAATAGTCCTAGAAGTAGCCGACCCAATAGCCCTCCACGAACCATTCATAACAGTAGACTCAGAAGGCTACCCATGGATAGGCTACAGATGGGGAACAAACGGCGACCGCTGGCCAAACTGCACAAAATCCGCGTTTAACAATGGCACATGGCAAACAGCCTACGGATTTCCATACCAGCTCTCCACATTGTCCGTATCCAACTGGGCAGTCTCCATAGTCCCACTAACACAACAAAAAATGTACGCAGTTTACTTGAGCGTCGGAGCAATCAGAGGAAGACTCTGGAACGGAACAACCTTCGAAAACGAAGAACTAATCGCTCCAGCTTCCGTCTGGCCCCCCAGAACGAGATTCGCCCACTCAGTAGTAGCACGAGAAAACAACGTCTACTTCACATTCCTAAACGTAAGCACTACAACCAAAATCCTATTCTTCAACCGAACCTACCAAACCGGCTGGAACCAACCGGAAACAATAGAAACAGGCATAGGCGAAACAGCCTTTCCAGTGCTTTCAATCGACCAAACAAAAGGAGACTTCTACTGCTTCTGGGCTGACAACGACATCATATACTACAAAAAACACATAGAAGGCGCATGGGACCAAAACGCCACCGCATGGCTAACAGAGCCTAACATGAGGGAAGACTCATTAACCTGCTTCTATCAAACAGGCGGCTCCAGAATTGGAATCATGTGGATTCGCGGGCAACCATACGTCTTCGACATACGATACTGTAGCCTAAAAGCAGGAATCCTACGAAAACTCAACCTAAGAGTTTTCATGAACGACATGCTCACACCACTAAGCTCAGCTACAGTCACAATGAACGATGGGCTCGACAACACAATGACAACCAACTCGGAAGGTTGGGCAAACTTCACAGAAATAACCGCGCCCAACGTCACTGTAAAAGTGAAATGGCAAGACAACTGGGTGAATGGCACATTTGCAGTAACAATGGACAGCGACAAAACATTAAATGTCCAATGCAAAGTCTACCACATCTCTTTCACAAACACTTTCAAAGACGGCGACGGAAATCCATTATATGCACCCCCGCAAACTTTCAATCTAAACTGTCCCAACGGAACAACTCTGCAAGGGCTACTTGTTGGCGCATATTACCTTCAAAACGGTACTTTCCACATTGAAGATGTAATGTGGCAAGGAACTAACGTTACGCCTCCAAACACCAATTTTAATCCAGAAAACGGTGACCCATCTGTGAACCTTAGCATATACTCGCCGGCTCTGCAAGTTCTGCAACCAAATGACGAACCCTTCACAAATTATTATATTGACATGGAATTTCCGAATGGCACGGTAATCAAGAATCAGCATCATTCCTCTGCGCTCATAGAATTTAATCAAATCCAAGCTGGGACGTACCACTTTAACATTACAACTTTTGATGGAGAAAAAGCCCAAGTCAACTACACACTTTTAATCGCTTCTTCGCAAGAGCTTTATAACATTTCAACCACGGCATTAAAACTATCAGAATATGGCATTGACCTTCCAAACGCCAAAATTTACCTCCGACTCACATTCTATAATGGCACTCCTGTTCAAAACGGCATAATAAATTATGCTTCTCAAAACGCAACCACAGACAATGACGGATGGGCAACTTTCAACTTGAAAGATTTCTCAAACATCAATTATCTTTCAATAGCGTATGGCGTTAGAAGCGCTTCCGGAATCACTTACAAAATGCAAAATCAAAGCATTCCCATCGCCAAAGTATCACACGTCATATTGGAAAGCGACTTGGCAAACATAACAACGCTAGAATACAACGCCACAAGCTACACGTTGACAATAGTAGCCACTGACAACGGAACAAAAACCATAAGAATTCTCGGAGAAAAACCATTGAACGTTACAATTGACGATGTCTCCTATGCAGAAGGAACAAAGTGGCATTATGATGTAAACAACAAAATCACAACCATAACGGATGCTTGGTCAACCAAAACAATAAAAATAACATGGGCTCCTCCACCAGAAATCAATCCATTTTTGATGCTGATTTACTATATTGCCGCAATCGTTGGCGCTTTTTCACTAGCAATTATACTTGTGGCTTTTTATTTGAAGAAAAAGAGCAAGAATACGCGTTCTTTAACAAATAAGACTAATATAAATCTATAAAAAACGTCTAGAAGATACCTCCAGAACTGATAAATTAGTGCATACCAATTTCTTCGGTGAAGGGAGAAGGGAATGCTAAAGTTTTCCACTTCAAAAAGATTCACAATCATATGTGTTGTGACACTTATCACCGCCTTAACTTTTGCTGCTTACATTAAACCTGCAAAAGCTTCTGAAGCCACGCTCATAGAAATCTTTAATCACCTAGGCTTCACAAACATAGCAGCAACCACCATCGAAACCTTTCCATCTGGAACATACAGCATAACCTTATATGCTGAATTTGCAGCATACCGCGACGAAAACGAACTCAGCCGCTATGACGTAGAAACAGGCGAACTAACCCTAATTTTTGCTGGGCTGGAAGGCGGATCTGGCTATATTAACCCCCCAATCACCAGAGCTTTTACTGCAAATGCACAATTTGGTCTTTCAATGCTTTCGCCGGGACCGCACAGATATTTCACTGAAACGGGAAAGAATCCTGATGGAGAGCAGCATGCAAAGATCTACATAAACCTCGATGACCCTAGCATGTTTTTGATTGGTTTTGAAAACTTGTATGGTGCTGGAGACAGAGACTACAATGATTTAGTGTTGTCTCTTCAGAAAGTGAACGATCCGGCGGTTGGTGGAACAGAAGTGTTGGTTCCTTTTTTGGTTTCTGAGAGTCATTTAGCGTTGTATATTATGATGATAGCAACCCTAGGCATGTCAATGAGTTTGACTAGAAATAAGAAGAGACGGTTTATTTAATCCGTTTTTTCGCGTATCCTGTAACAATGTATGCGAGGTGGGGTTTTTCAGCAGTGCCGGGGCTGTTGAGAAGCGTATAATTGCTTGATGTTGTGGGGTAAAAAGCCAGCTGACTGTGATAGTTTGGGTCGGAACCCACCACGTTCATTGTGTTGTTAACCGCATCTGCTATTGTCTGGTTTTTTAAGACCAAGTTTCGTATGAGCTCGCTCGTGGCTGTATCTGTGTGTCCGGGAGATACTGGGCCGTTCCAGCTTATATAGGCTTTTGCTCCTTTTTCAACATAGGCACTCGCCATATCAGTTGCTGTTAATCCGTCACATCCCATCATTATTATTATAGAGTTTTTGCAAGCGTCTGAGTTTCTTACGAATTTGGATGTGATTGCAAAGTATATTGGACCGCCTGAGACATATTCCACTGCGACTACTTCGTCGTTCATTTGTTCCCAGTAGTGTGGCCATTGACTGTGGGGTTCTGACGTGTAGAGGCTTGTTAATCCTGAATATTGACCTACGCCAGAATGTACTCGTAGGATTATTAGACTGTATCGTTTTGAGGGCAACTGCTTGTAAAAATCAACAGTCACTTCCGAATAATTATAATAGTCAACACTAAAGCCTGCAGACGTTAACGTTTCGTTGACGCTCGTAACAAATGCGACGTTTGAATGGGTAATGGCTAATTGGTCAACTATCGCGGCTGTTTTTGGTACTGCTTCATAAACAGCAGGTGCTTTCGGAATGAAGAAATAGTAAATTAGCAATCCTGCAAGTATTGAAACGACTGTTAATGCCATCCATTTGCTTCTTAGCACTTTTTTCCATGCATGCTTCTTTTTTCTAGTACTTCTTTTCATGTGTTTTCATCTGTGTTTTGGTTAACCCGTGTCAGTAAAGTGCAAGTGCTTTCCTAAAAATGTTAACATAAACAAAAAAGAAAAAGAGGGAAGTTTAGTATTTCATTTTGCGTCTAGCTACAGCGATTGTTCCGACTGAAATTGCGAATCCTAAGAATATCCACGGCGCAATCAATGTCAGTATGTTTGGTGGTACTTCGTAGCCTCCCACTGGTTGAGGCGGGCCTTCTGGCACAAGCCTAATCGTTATTTCTGTATCTTCAGAAACTTCAACCATCACTGATGCTGGTACATAGCCTGTTTTTGAAGCACCTACCGAATAGCCTCCTGCCAAGAGATCTTCGAACTTCACTTTTCCGTCAAGACCAGTGAAGTCTTCACGATATTCAGGTCCATTTGCTGTTACCATCGCACCAGAAATTGGGTCTAACGTGTTCGCGTCGATTACTTTGACTGTTAGGTCGTATTTTGCCACCGGAGGTGCTGCCTTTTCTAATGTTAGAAGCGCCCAACAAGTAGGCAAGATATAGTCGTAAGCCCAGACATCATAGTTCCAATTGCCTGCTGGGAACTGCTCTGCTAGTAATGCATCGGCCATTTCGTTGAACCAATCGTGTTCTGGCGTATTGTCCCCGTCTAAATCTAATAGGTTTATGTTGAAGGCTTCAAACCCCTTCATTGTTGTGTACATGGCTTGCTTGTGATTGGGCAGTGGATTTCCTTTCCAACCAGTACCATAGTAATCATACCCGAAATCATTCCAGTGTCTTTCGATGTAGTCTATTGCGTCTTGTACTCTTGGAGTAGCTAATGTGTCGCCGACAAATGCCATCTCCTGTAACAACGTGCCGGTCTTGAGTATGTTAACCCACGAGTCAGGGTTATCATAACCTGATCCTCCGTCCATGTCGTCGCCGTTAACGTCGTTCTGGATGTAGTCTATCCAGAAGTTAAGTTCGTCTTTGACAAATTGCGGAATCGGTATTCCAAATCCATGAGGCGGCGATGCCTGTGCATAGATCAAACCTAACACCAAGTATCCCGTGTTAGAGTTGTCACTCCAACCGTAATTTTCAATGTATCCCCAACCGCCTCATGGCCAATTTGCATCGTTCTGTCCGAAGGCCATGTAATCCACGGTGTCATCAACTACTTCTAGATACGTCCACCCGTCCACGGGGCTTCCCGCAACCGAAACTGCCAGGTCTGGATGAGTACATGCTGCAATTGCCATCGTTGCAATTCCAGTACCGTAGGTGTAGTGCCAATTGTCTTGGTTAAACCTTACTCCAATTCCGTCGCCGTCAGAGTCTGGGTTGCCAGCAGGTTGACTAGATATCTGTACAATTTCAGCTCTGGTAAAAATGAAGTTCAGTCCATTTCTGACTTGGTCGTAGTATTCATAAGCTGGATTAAGAGGGTCTAAGCCCAAATCTACTGCTCGTTCTTCAAATTTCAATACAGCCATAGCTGTACTAGAAAGGTCACCAGACCACGAACCATCAGCTTGCTGTTGTGCGGCTAACCATTCAAGCCCCTTAACTATCGACGCTTCTATCTGTTCCGGGGTTGCCGCTTTAGAATAAGGTACACACGCAAATACTGATAAGCAAACAGACACCATAAGCAATGCTAAAGCTACTCTTAGAATTTTCTTCATATTCTCCCTTCTCCATATTTACACTTACCCTTACCCTTTTTTAACTATTTATGCTAGTAAGAACCTTAGGGCTAGAACAAAAGACCATAAACCCTTTACTAGAGTAAGATTCAAATTCTAAAAAAGCATAAAATATGGCCTCTTCAGAGGCAGAGTACATGACTAAAAAAGCAATAATTGTCATTACTCTTGTAAAAGAAAGCGCTCTAACAGGAAACAAGCAAATAGAACAAGACATTCTAAACGAACTTTCAAACGAACCAGCAAAGATTCCATGGCTAAAAACAGTCGAAAAAGTCACGGTAACTGAAGAGTAGAAGAGCGCACGCGTTTAAAACTTTCCGAGCTTTGCGCTTCCTGTAATTTCGCGAAGCTTCTCCATATGCCTTTCATGGTCATAAACCCACGAGCCATCCTTAAAGTACTCGTAAGAAATCGTCTGCGCAGACCGCACATCAAAATCCTCAATCAAATATTCATACTCACGCAAAAATCCCCTCTTAATAAGTTCAGACAAGCAACGCACAAACCGTCTAAACTCGTTTCTTGGAAGATACGCATGCGCAATCAACGAATTCTCGCCATAAACCTTCCCAAGCGAATGCAAAAACGGCTTATCCAACAAAGAAGACGCAAACCGCGCCATCCCAGCACTATCGTCAAACTTGAATATAAAAACGAAAAAGTCAGACTCCGACTTGTCAAAAGGCAGCAAGAAAACCTTAGACTTCTCAAGCAAACCACGCTTCAAAATATGATTCTTAAAATGATACGCCACCGCCTCCGGCGTCAAATTAACAATTTTTGCAAGCTCACGAAAACTAACGCTTGAATCCACCTCTAACTTCGCCAAAATACGAACATCAACATAATCAGCCTTAAGCGGAAAATCTTTAGACTCAACTAAAGTGTAGGGCAAACTGGTTTCCTCGTTCGGTATCTCCTCCATCCACTTGTCCCAACGAAAAACCCACTGTCCAGACTCAAAATCAAACCAGTTCTCCGTTAAATTCGCAGAATACAAACACGTCGACCACACCAGCCGCACGTTTCTCGCAATCTCCGTCGCTTCCAGTTGACTCACAAACTGTTCAAACTCCGGCACGTGCTCTTTTGGAATGGCGTAGATTCCATAGCAGCCCTCAAACCTACCGTAACAACGACCAACATAAAGCCAAAAGTCATTGGCTTTCAAACTCTTAAAAAGTACATCTTCATAACCAGGCACGGCATCAACAAAAACAAAAGCTTTTCTAAGCCCGATATTCGTATGATAAACATTCGCGTGAAAAGATATAGAAAATCGGGAGATTAAGCGTTTCACTCTTTTCCGCGCTGTTTCTATTGGTATGCCAAGTTTTCGAGCTATTTGTGAGATGTTTCTTGGTCCGTATTCGCCGAGGCACTCTAATATTTCAACGTCCAAGAGGTCAAACGTTTTGTTCATCTTTTGTTTTCCCTACATTAGGATATTGTTGTAGTTTTTTTTAAATACTTTAAAGTTAATCTTCAATTTAAGGCCATCCTCCTCCTCTGTCGTCACCTAACAGTTCTACTGCACTGTTAAAGTCTGTAGCACGTAACGTTTCCTTGTTTGCATATGTTGTCGTATTTCTGGGTAAAGCGATTTCTTTGAAGGCTAGTGTTGCTGCGCTGATTATGGCGGTTGCGGCTAAGACGATCAAGAGGAATGAAATGGCGTTCTTTAACATCATCTATTGTTTCACCTCCTTTTTTAGTTTTTGCACTGCAAATAAAATATAATGCGGTGAAAAGTGAAAAAGGTTTATATGAAAAACACTTATAGAAGTAATTTCTGTAGGTGCCTCAGTTGGAATCAGAAATTCTAATGCAACTGCATAGGCGAATCCTAATGGATTTTCTCGATGTTTTAGTCTTATTAAAGCTGAGAAACGGAATGTTAAGTGACTATGAGATTCTCTCTTACATCCAGAGAAGATTTAACATGCCAATGACTCCAGGAATTGTTTATTCTTGCTTGAATCAACTGCAAGAAAATAAGCTAGTCAGAGAGGTGCATCAGAGAAAGAAAAAGTCTACGTGCTAACTCCAGCAGGAAAAAAGAAAACAAAAGCTTTGTTGAGCATGCGAGACAAAATTTTAGGGCTTGTGGCGAATCTCTTTATTTAATTGCCCAACGTTGTCGTGCTACATATTTCCTTTCTCTTGATGTGCAACGCAATAACCGCAGTAGTGGTAAATACAAAGATGAATGTAATTGTGCTGGTAGAAAATTCAAAGACCACCTCATTCACATAGAACATGTGTAAAACGTCAGCGATCAAGTTTACTGCCAAGTTAAGTGATTCTCCACAGCGGTTCCGAAATGTGAGGTTGTTCCAGTTGTAGTTTTGATCCATCCAAACGCATGTTAAATCGCCATTTGCATCGAATGTTGTGTCGTAGGCAAGCGTTAAAGTAGCGTTATAAGCGGAAATATTATCTAAAACGCCGTCAAAACTTAGAAAAGTATCAAATTCATCGTTGTAAGCGTTTGTTCTCTCGTTTACGTAGGTTTCGTAATCGCTGTGGTGAGTTTCTGAGCCCCAATCTGTTTCACTGCCCATCACATGACCGAACACGCCGACATAGGCAATGTAATGGCTCATTATCCCAAGAGTCTTTACAGCCATTGCTATGTTGCCAGTTCGCATGTAATTAGCGGCCTTGTTATATTCAGCTTGTGCTCGGACAGCCGCGGCATCGTCTTGCACACTTCCGTTGGCCCAGTAATAAACGTGGTGTGTTGTTGTGTCGCCGATGCCGTCTGGGGCGTTACCATTGTCGGGTAATTCAGTGCCATACAAGTAAGTTGCTAAATTGTCTAAAATGTGCTGTTTTTCTTCGTTTGGTAGCCAGTCTATAGCGTGTTGCGCAATCCAATCGTGAGTTCCGTAATCAGGATGTTCTGGAGTCGTAGAGTATCCTCCGTTGCTCCAGCAATGGGCAGTTATATTTTTCGGGTGCGCATTTAAAAGAACGCTTAAGGAAGCAGCAATCAACAAGAGTTTCAAATATCGTTCCTGCAAGATATCTCCGCTATGCTATTGTTGTGTTTTAGATTTAAAAATTGTTGGAAACTGTCCTTTTAATTTCCGATTTTTGTCAAACTCATTTTTGTGCTATAACCCGCCATTGAGGTTGCTTCAGTGTAAGTTACTCTTACGGGCAACCAGTCAACATACCACGTTTTTATTGCCAAACCAATCAAAGCGAATTCAGCATTTTTGAAAAAGTTCCAAGTTTTGCCTAGAAGTTTCTCTAATGCTTTTGCGTGCTCGTTTTCAAGGCTTATTATGAAGTAGAAGAAATCCTCGTAGTGTGGTTCTAACTTCACGTTGTAAACTGCGCCGTTATACTTTGATTTTTCAATTTTTATTATAGGCACATTTATCATTTGTCCCAAATGCAAGTCAACCAGTAAGTCTCCTTCTCTTAATTCTCCACATTTCGTTCTGCCATCATGCGTGGGACTGCAAACTTCATGATTTGGAGTAACGTAAATATATTCTTTCCATGGTTTGAAATCTTTCAGTTTACTTATGTCCGCGCCCTTGACAATTGGAGACTTGTCCACGGTTATTTTCAAAAGTTCAAAGTCGCCTTCGTGCTTCTCCACATTTACGACGCGACAGCAATGGTATCCTTGGTCTTTTCTGTAGCCTAAAACCATGTCTCCCAGTTGGATTTCGTTGCATTGTTTAAGAAAATAGTTTCTGTCAACATCAACACACAAAAGAAAAGTTTCTTTGGGATAGCAAGTGTCGCCTCCTCCACTTGCGCCTCTAAAAACGATTCTCGTTCTGACAGCATTTACTTTCTCTGTCGTCCATTGTGTGTTTGCGGTGAAATTGAGCCATTCCAGTTGTTCGTTACTTCTCGTCAAGGCCGTTTTGGCATGCCACGAGGACCCGTCATAAATTTTTACGTCTAATTGTTCTCCAGCACTTGTGTAGCCTTCCACTCCAACCTCTACTTTGTTTATGGTCGCGTTTTCTGGAACTGCAAAGCCATATCCGCCATACTCTTGCTCTGCGTTTTCTGTGCTTGCTGATGCTCTTGCATTATCACTTGCATAAGCATTCTGCGGGTTAGTCCATCCAGCAACAATCATCGTGGTTGAAGTAGGATTTTTCGTAACCACCTGCTGCGACACTTTACCAAGTCATCCCCAAAAAGGCTTCAAAGTTTCCTGCCGCAGCCGCGTAAACTTTAAGGGTTAACTGTGTTGAGCCATCGCCGACAACTTTAATTGGAGTTTTGAACTGCTGACCGACGCTTGCGTCTGCCAAGAAGCGTCCGCGCCACTTAACCGTCGAACCCCAGTAAATTGTAACGTAGCCCTTCATGTTTCCTCCGCCAATAACATCCGTAACATGACGTGTTTCGCCGTTGGAAGGCGTAACCGTCAAAAGCGTCAGTTCTCCAGCAGTGGAAGGCGCCGCGACACCACCATCAAAAACATAGTTGGATTCTCCAGGTGAAGTATTCAAGTTTACGTTTGACAGTTTCGCGAGAATTTCCACTAACCTATCGTGTATGCGCTTATATGCTTGGTCATATTGACTCCATGGAGGTTCAACCATCATGCAACCCAGCTCCAACGATGTTTACGTGCTAAACTAAAAAAGGGGAGGAATAGCGAAAGTGCGGTTTATTGTTGTTTTGCGTCTTCGCTTAGTGTTGCGGCTATTGCTCCTCCGAAGCCTATGATGAAGGCAACGTATGGCGTTAAAGCGGGTAGAATTGTCATCACAGTTGTCGCCACAGAACCTATGAACCACATTATAGAGCCCAAAACGAAGCCGCTGGAACCCGCAACAACTAATTTACGGTTAATGCTCACCATTTTCTCATTTCACCTCCTAACACGCCTTCCAAAAATGTTTGGCGTGACTTTGAAAGCAAGTTTCCCGCCTCTCGAAAGGTGCATGTGGCATTTCAGTTGAGAGGGGAAAGGAGGACAAGAAAAAGGCGTCATTTTGCTGCACCTTCCGGAGAGGTTTCGGGCTGCGTTTTTTCCCAAAGAATCCAGCCAAACTTCACAGCGTTTTTGCGGAACTCTTCTGGACGAATTAGTCCAAGCTCTGCCGCTTTCAAAATGTCCGCCGTTACAATTTCGGGTGTTTTTTCAGCGCCCCAGTTCAGTCGAACCTGTGCCTTCACCGAGTCTAATCCAGATTGAGCTAATACCGCATCAAAAATGTCATGTTCAACTTGCCGCTTAATGTAACGCTGAATAGGCTTAATTAGCATGTTTTGCAAGTCCAAGGCAGCTCGTGCTGAGGCTTCTGTAAAGCCGGGAGTGCTGAAAAGTCTTGGTAATGGCGTTTCGCATCCGAGATAAAACTGGTTTATCAAATGGTCTATGTAATATTCAAAGCGGGCTCGTGGGTCAAGAGCGACTGGTTTTATGTCGCCTTTTCCGCTGTAGAAGAGCCACGCGCCTTCTTCGCTTCGGTTTTTGATGACTCTTTCGAATTTTTGGATTGTTTCTTCGTCTGCCTTTTCTAGTAAAGCAAGAACGTCTGGTCCAGCGTATTTTTCGAAGATTTTTGGCATGATACGTTCGATTTTGGCTTTTATCCAAGCGTATGCAGGTCGTTTATCATTGTTAATCGTCAATGTGTGAAGCAAGACTTGTAAAATGCCGAGTCCAAAGCGGGACGGGTTAAGAGTGTTGATGCGCCAGTGAATGACTGCTTCAGGCTTGAGAGTTTCTCCGCCATAAGTATAGCGAAGTTTGTAGCCTTCTACTTTATCGGGAATTTTTAAACCACTGTTTTGTATGTAGCTTTGCTCGATGCGTTCTACGGCATCCACAGGAAGCCTACTTAATCTGTGGAGATTTTGCGGAGTAATTTTAAGCCAAAACTCGTTTCCGCAAGCGATTAACACACGCGCCATATCGCAGAGCAAAGCATCCAAATTCACATTTTCGTTAAACTGGTCTATGATGCGTTTTGCTTCAGTAGCATTTTCGTAATTTTCGTTTACAGTTGTATAGAAGCCCATGCCAACAGCTGAAGCTGCAAGAAGGTCAACGCTTGCCTTGCATGTCGGGTCTCTTTCATAAAGTTTCATAACATCAGCTAGTGGGATAGTGGGGGTTTCATAGAGTGTAGACGGTTGCGGAGAAGCGTAGCCGCCTCTGTTTTTGGGTGAAAAAGCATCAACAAGTCGTTTCAAAACGCTGCTCACTGCAAACCCTCCAAAAGCTTGAGTCCCTTCTCAGTAATGACGTAAAGCGCGCGGTGTTTCTGTTCACTTTTCTGTACGTAGCCATTCCGTATAAGATACGCGAATATACCTTCAAAAGTGGCGTGGGTGCCAAGCTTTCTTACGGTGCGTTTTTCCAGTTCTGTTCTGCCTAAGGGTTGCCTGCTGAGTTCCTTCAGCACAGTTTTTGCGAGAGTTAATCTTTCATGCAAATTTCTCAAGTGCAAACAACCTCCGTTGGTTTTTGTGTGCTAAAAAATGGGGGATTGTGAAATGTGCAAACCATCAGAATGCGTAAGTCTTGCTTGTTGTCAATGCCGTAAATGTTTGAGGCAGTGTCTGGCATGTATTGTGTCATTTCAGCGCCGCATAATGGACAGTGGCACCGGCAATCACAGACAATTATGTCGCCCTTGCATTTCGAGTAGTAAACTTTTCCGCATGAGGGGCATTTGCCTTCAAAAGTTACCATTTTCATCCTAGCCTGAAAACGCTTACAGGGACGTGCTAATGTTGGTCATTTTGGCTACTGCTTTGCTTCGCAGAATTCCTAAGCCGAACCTTGTTGTTGCTCTCACGCCGAACTCACCTGTTTTCGGGTCTGCCCAATCTTCGACTGTCACGTCTCTCCGCAGAAGCATGACTGCAGCCACGCGGGTGTCTATTGCATAGGCTGTTCCGTTAGGCACTAATGTGCTAGCCATGACTTTCATTCCGAGGACGCTGCCTATGACGCCGCGTTCGAGGTCGACTTGTTCTGAAGGCAAGTATTGCGCGTGGATGAATTTGTCGTCGCTTAAAAGCTGATGTAGCTGAATTTCGTTCACTGCCAAGACTGTGGGGCGCCAGTTTTCGCCTCTCACCGTATTATGCAGCTTGAGCAGTCCAGACCAATTCAGTGCAGCGCCTGCATTGTCGATTGGTGCTCCGCCGGCTAAATCGGCATTCGCTATTGCACCGTAAAGTTCCAGTATCTTGTTGGTTTCATTTTCGCCAAGTGCCCTACCGACTTTTTCCGTCATGCTGTCCATAACGTTCCATGTAGCGTCTTCCAAAAACTCTCGAGTCCACATTTCAGAGACTTCAGCGACAATGTTAGTGTATATGTCTACAGTGCTGATTTTCTTTCCGCTTAATCTTGTGTATGCGCCTTCTGCATAACGATACGCAACTGCCTTCTCGTCAAGCGGAAATCTTTCCATGGTCTCAGTTGTTGGTCTAACCGTGATTATGTCTCTGCCTATCATTTCAGGATTTGCCGCTTGCACGAGTGTGTCATGCATGTGTCCCAACGCGTTTGCGGTGTCGCTGAACAAACGTTCTTTGATGCCGGCTTCGCAGTATCGCTTTAGGAATGGATGCGTGATTGTCTTGTGCTTTAAGTCTTCCATGAGCTGCTTGAATTCAAAGTCTGATTGCATGAGGCTTTCGAAAAGTTTAGGCTTCATTCGTAATCACTTCTCCACCACGATGAAGATTAAGTCGTCAGCTGCTGAAGCAGATTCCAGAGCGGTTCCAAGTTTGCGGTTGTAATAGATGGTGTAGGTGCTCGTGCCTCCTTCGTTTACTGCTTGGTCTGTCAGCTGAAGTATCCTTTTGGATGCATCTCCACCATACACTGCCTTACCACGCGTTATGGCTCCGCCAACCTTAACTTTGATTCTGCCTCGAACAAGAACTGGACACGGCTGTCCTGAAGCAACAGTTTTGACAGCTATGCCTATGCAATCTTGGGCTGAAGACGCTGGGCTAACCTTATCGTCAGCGCTTAAGTAAACAGGATCTCCTTTTGTTATTGCCGTAGCAGCTTCGAAAGTTTCAATTATTGCGTTTGGGTCGTCTGTTTCACCAATGCTCATCCAAGTTTTGCCAGTATTATCTGCCATAAAATTTTCACTCCATACTTTCAATTTTGGTTTCAGCAAGCTCAGCCTTGCTTACTTCCCAAGTCACGTTCAGTGACTGCGAAGATTCCAGTTTACGAAGTCTTTCTTCAATGTCAATCAGCCATTGAGTGAGCAAATCATTTGAGAGAACCGTTTTTTTGGCTAATTCATAGGCATGCTTCGTTTGATTATCCATCACTGTTTAACCTCCTTCGAAGTTTGAAGATAACGCTACGAAGTTCTTGGCACATTCTCTGTGGACCTAAACCCCAGCTTCTCTCAACCATTGGACTAGGCAGAACGTTTTGAACCATCTTTATTGCCTCCTCAACGGAAATCATAGTCTTCTGGTCTTTCAGTAAACTTTCAATGCCGTTTCGTGGAGCGTTTGCTTGAGTCATGTATTGCGGATGCAAAAGAAGCCAATCGCGAATTCTAGTTTCGTCCCACATCTTCTCTTTAGCAAAAAAGATGCTCTGAACTCTTTGTGTTTCAGGCTCCGTTCGCAATTTGCCAGTGATAGCCAAAACGCCGTTTTCCTTGTCAAGCCAAATAGTGCTAAAATGTTCCGGCAGAAAAGCTGAGATGTCTTGGTAAAATCCCAAAACATATTCGCCAGCAATTATCGGCGTAGACGTTTGCTCCTTAACTTGCAGTTTTTCTATGATTTGAATATTTGTTTCTGGAATTCCAGGCACAGCCACAAGGCTCAATTCTGCATTGTGCAAGCCATGCGGGATTTTTCCATCTAGGACGTCTATTGTTTCATAATCTGCACCGACACTCACATGTCTAATTAAGCCCTTGCGAATTTTTTCAGCAGCTTCCTCGTCATAAATTTCAGCTTCGTACCAGAGGTTTTGTCCGTCCCATTCTGTTTTGACTATTTTTCCAACTGCGTTAGGCACAGTAACATGTTCAACATAGACTGGTGCTGAAACAAGTTTCTCAGCGAAAATTTGAAGTTCTTCAGGCTTGTAGATGTTGAAGTTTCGACTCATGCCAGCGGTCATCGCGACTCCGCGAATTCGCAAGGGCTTTTCAACTATTTTTTCTAAAACTTTGAATGGCAAAATAGCGGAAACATGCTCCTTAACTGGCTCGTGCTCTTCAAACCATTTTTTGGCTTTCTCAAGCGTCCATCCCTTAGAAACCTCAAATAGGTAGCTTTGAACTTCCATGGCATGTTTTCCTTTAGGTTTGCCAATAACTGCTTTGATTCCTTCTTCTTTGCTTAACACGATGGTGCGTAGAGTGTCTTGCTGGAATTCTTCCGGGCTGCGATGTCCGCTGCGTATGTAATCGGTGCTTGTTTCCCATGGCAATTTTGTATCAACCTCGCACAACTAACACCAAACTAATATACGAAGAAAATGAAAAGGCGAATTGCACAACGCAGCAGCCCTCCCGTAGACCAATTTACGGTCACAGCGAGTGGACGCATGCCTCAAAAGTGATTGCTAATGCCTAGAAAATGCATTGTCAAAGTGGTTCTCAGCAAAGAACAGAGAGAAATCCTTGAAGAACTGGCAAGGAGGCTTGGAATAAGCGAGAGTGAAACATTAAGGATGGCTTTGATGGATTATGCGAAAGAATTAAGTTTGCTTGGAGAAAAAGTTCACAAAGCGAACAACCCAACCGCTTGATGGAAATTTTTTAGACGCAAACGAGAAAGCGGAAAAATTTTAATCCGATTCAAACTCCGAGTCAAAGAACAGCGTAGTTTAGGATTAAATTTAAAAATCCACAACGAATTTATTTATACGCATCACAAAATAGATTACACGGCTATATCTCTAAAAGGAGTCCAAAAGTTGAGGGAAGCGACTTTCGAAAAAATTATGCTTGAAGCTGTAGATGAGGCTTTAGCATCGCTTGGTGAATCAGTGAGACAAGCAATCTATTTTCACCTTGAAAAAAAATTTAAAATACCAAAAGACGAAATTCCCAACCGTGTTGCCGATTTCGCAAAAGGCTTGGAAAAAATTTTCGGCTTGGGAGCTCGTTTCATAGAAATTTTAATAATGAAAAACCTTTACAGAAAGATAGGCGAACCGCTTAAATGGGAGGAAAACAAAGAATTCTCCTTTATTGGCTACGTTGAGGTAGCCAAGCAAACTTTTTCAGAAAAGGAGAAAATTAAAGCCTAAGTAAGCTCATTTCTTACTTACTTTTTGAATTCAGATTCAGAGTTCACAAATGATTTATCAATGCTTCATGGATTTCTTCTTAAAACTTACGTTAACCTATCGAGGTAATAATTTGCCACAAAACAACTTTAGCAAGATTCTACTGTCAGCGGTGGAAGAAAGCTTATCCTCCCTAGGAGATTCGCCTAAACAAGCAATACTTTTCCATCTGGAAACCTCTTTCAAAATAGAAAAAGAGAATATACCCGCCAATCTGACCGAATTTGCAAAAGCTCTTGAAAAAATTTTTGGACCTGGAGCGTCATATCTTGAGAAGCTCATTTTGTCGCGTCTATATGAGAAACTTGGTTTAGAGTTCAAGAATTCTGAAAGCGCGAATTTTCTGGAATCTGTGGAGAATGTGAAGAAACGGTTAGCGGTTAAGGAGAGGTACGTGGTACGATGTTGAAAAGTTGCAGTTGCAGCGAAGTTGAGGATAGGCTTCGGCACGTTTATGAAATGTTACACGTTCTCACAGACGGCATAGATGAAATAGTATACGTGGTAGACCCCGAAAACTACGAGATATTATTTGTAAACAAAAAAGCAAAAAAAGTATTTGGCGCAAAAATCGCCGGAAAAAAATGCTATGCAATCTTTCACGGAAGAAAAACACCGTGTCCTTTCTGCACTAACAAACAACTCAAAAAAGAAACCAACAGAACCTGCATAAGAGAGCTTCAAAACAAAAAGAACAAACGATGGTACAAGTGCATAGACAAGGCGATTGAGTGGCCAGGGAAAAAGTATGTCAGATTTGGAATAGCCACTGACATCACTAGCCACAAAAAGCTGGAAGAAGCACTGAAGAAAAGCGAAAGGCGCTATCGTAAACTCATCGAAACCGCACCAGTAGTTATCTATACTCTTTCACTTGATGGCACTATTGCTTCGTTAAATCCAAAATTTGAAGAACTTACAGGATGGCGATGTCATAAATGGCTCGGTAAATCATTCGCCCCCCTTATTCACCCGGATGATCTACCTCTTGCTATGGAAACCTTTCAGAAAGCACTTCAAGGAGAAACTGTGGCACCTTACGAATTGCGCATTCGTTCAAGATCTGGCGAGTATCTAGTTGGTGCGTTTACAAGTGTTCCTCTAATTGAGGATGGAAAAATTGTTGGGGAATTTGGAGTTGTTCAAGACATAACCGAAAGAAAACGTGTTGAAAATGCATTGCGCGAAAGTGAAGAGCTTTTCCGTTCAGTAGTAAAAAACTCTCACGATACCATCATAATCATAGATGATAACTTTAAAATAATTTACGCTAATGATGAAGCTGTAAACTTGAGCGGGTACTCCAAGAAAGAAATTATTGGACAAGACTTCCGAAAATATCTCCCAGAAAAAGACAAGATTCTAGTCGAATCCAGATATATACGCCGCCAAAAAGGTGAAAGCATACAATCGCCGTATGAATTCAGAATTATTCGGAAGAATGGAGAAGAAAGAGACGTTGAAGCCAAAGTCAAAATCATAAAAGATTCCCACGGTAAAGTACGTTCAATCGTCCACTTGCGCGATATCACTGAACGTAAGAAAATGGAAAACGAAAGAAAACGCTTTGAAGAACGCCTCTCGGCATTAAACGTCTATGGCCAAAACTTAAACATGGCAAAGAACTTAAAAGAGCTTTACGAATTGACATTAGATGCTACTGAAAAAACACTCGGTTTCGAATACGCTTCACTTCTCATGATAGATGGAAAAATGCTTTGCATGGTAGGCTACAGAGGATACTCCAAAAATTTCTCAATAAAGCTACCATTAGACGGAGAAAAAGGCATAACAGTCAGAGTCGCAAGAACTGGCAGACCTATTTTCGTTCCTGATGTTAGAAAAGACAAAGCCTACGTTGAAGGCGGGGAGGGCATACGCTCTGAACTTGCCGTGCCCATTAAGATAGGAAAAAAGGTATTAGGCGTCTTAAACGTAGAAAGCAAAAAAACCGTTGCTTTCAACGAGCAAGATAAAAAACTTCTCGAAATATTGGCTTCTCACGCTGCAATTGCCATAAGCAACCTTAAGAGGCAAGAAAAACTGTCCGCGCTAAACGATTACGCCAGAAGCCTAAACAAGGCAGAGAACCTAGAAGAAATTTGCACTATCACTTTGAATGCTATGGAGAAAGTTTTAGGTTTCAGGTTTGTCGATGTTTTTGTGATTGAAGGAAAGAAACTGCGATTAGCAGCAACCCGTGGACTCATAAATGGACCAGTATTCAACTTGCCTTTAGATGGACAAAAGGGCATAACCGTGAGAGCCGCAAGAACGGGAAAACCAGTTCTTGTTCCTGATGTTAGAAAAGATAAAGCCTACGTGAAAGCGGGAACAGAAGGCATGCTTTCAGAGCTTGCCGTGCCCATAAAACTGAAAAACAAAGTCTTAGGCGTGTTGAATGTTGAAAGCGAAAGACTCGCGGCTTTTGAAGAAGAAGACGAAGAATTACTTGATCACCTCGCCTCTCACATTGCTATCGCAATAAGCAACTTGCGAAGACGAGAACAGCTCAAATCACTTTCTAAGAAACTGGAGAATCTCATGAAAAACAGCACGAAAATCATGCATATCACGGACATGCACAAAAGACTTGAGGTAATCGCGAAAGCCATTCAAGACTTCGGCTGGCGAAGAGTCGTAATTTCACTAACAGATGAAAATCTTGATAGACGAGAAATCGTCACAGCAGGCCTCACAGCAGAGGATAGAAAACTACTGATGAAAAAAATGGCGCCAGGACATGTATGGCAAGAACGCCTAGGACCAAAGTATGAGAAATATAGAATAGGAGAGTTCTACTACTTATCTTGGAACGATCCATGGATCAGAGAACATGCATTCAACGTTCCGCCTGGAACACCCCAAGACGTAGCTATAACCATTATGAGTGCAGTTCCAAGCAGATTATCAGAAGAGGAAATGGTTGACTGGCATCCACAAGATATGGTTTACGCTCCACTCCGCACGCCTACTGGAAGAATAGTCGGCTTGTTAACAATGGACGACCCGATAGATGGTCGAAAGCCAGCAAGAGAATCGCTTGGTCCCTTGGAACTTTTCTTGCATCAAGCAGCAATAACGATTGAAAACGCTCAACTTATCGAGAGTTTAAAAGAGGCAAGAAAGCAGCTTGAGGCGTATGCTGGACAACTTGAACAGAAGGTAGAAGAGCGAACTCGCGAATTGAAGGAATCTCAGGAGCAATTGCTTAAAGCTCAAAGGTTTGCGGTTATTGGTGAACTCGCTGGAATGGTTGGGCATGACTTACGCAATCCGTTGACAAGCATTGCTGGAGCACAATATTATCTCAAAAAGAGATTGAGTTCGGAGAATGAAAAAATAAAGGAGATGCTAGAACTAATAGAGAAGAATATAACCTACTCGAACAAGATAATAAATGACCTTTTGGACTACTCAAGAGAAATAGAGCTTGAAGCAGTAGAAAGCGACCCACGAACGTTAGTGCAAGAAGTCTTGTCAATTGTGGATGTCCCAGCTAATGTTCAAGTGAAGAACTTTGCGGGGCACAAACCGAAGATGGAGGTTGACACTGAAAAAGTGAAGAGAGTTTTCATGAACTTGATTAAGAACGCTATAGAAGCCATGCACAAAGGCGGGGTGTTAACAATAAAGAGCAGAAAAGTGAAGGATAATGTGGAAATCACCTTTTCAGACACGGGCGTCGGCATGTCAAAAGAAACATTGCGAAAGCTTTGGACACCGCTTTTCACAACGAAAGCTAAGGGAATGGGCTTCGGTTTGCCAATCTGCAAACGTTTCGTGGAAGCGCATGGCGGATGTATATCCGTGGAAAGTGCTCGTGGAAAGGGAACAACCTTTACGGTTACCCTTCCGATTAAGCCGGAAATAAAAGAAGGAGGTGAAAAATTATGGGTGAAACCGCTAGAATCCTCATTGTCGACGATGACGA
Source organism: Candidatus Bathyarchaeota archaeon A05DMB-5 (assembly GCA_019685655.1). Taxonomy (NCBI): domain Archaea; kingdom Thermoproteati; phylum Candidatus Bathyarchaeota; species Candidatus Bathyarchaeota archaeon A05DMB-5. Next base: position 74,728 of record JABFQP010000003.1, read on the forward strand.
AAACATAAGAAAAGTACTAGCAACAATACTTGAAGAAGAAGGATACAATGTAGAATCAGTGGACACAGCTAAAAAGGCAATAAAAGCCACTACGAAAAAGTTCTACAATGTCGCGTTAATAGATATCAGACTTCCAGACATGGAGGGCATAGAACTCCTAACACGAATGAGAGAAACAACGCCGAGAATCCGCAAAGTAATCATCACTGGCTATCCAACGTTACAGAATGCGGTTGAAGCCGTGAACAGAGGCGCAGACGCCTACATAATGAAACCCTTCGACATGGACAAAGTCTTAACGACAATCAAAGAACAGTTAAAGAAGCAAGAGGAAGAAAAGCGATACAGTCAAGAAAAAGTTGCAGAGTTCATCGAGACAAGAGTCAGAGAATTAGACATCGAAAAAGAAATGATGCGCAAGTAGATTTTCAAAAGTTTTTTCATAAAATTTTCCCAATTATCCTCTCAAATTTTAACTTTCAATGTTTTAGCCGTTGCGTTTAGACAGGGTTTTCTTCATGAATTTCCAATGGTGCTCTATTTGAAAACCGAGTTTTTGCAAAAGCGTCACAGAAGGCAAGTTCTGTTCTGCAGTGTACAACGCCACAGAATCAAATTCTTTTTCAAAAAGAAAATTCATCGCTTTACGTGTAAGTGCCGAAGCTAAGTTTTTGCCGCGATGCTCGGGGAGCGTGGCTGCGGGTCCAAGGTAGCCGCGTTTTGCTCCAAAGAAATTGTTGTATTCTGTATCTGGTTTGGCAACCACGACAGAAACTATTTGGTTGTTATATTCTGCGATTTGAATCCATTCTTCGTTGAAGACTTTATGTTCTTTTTTCCACCGTTCAATTGTTCCCTGCTGAATTCTTTCCCAGCCAAATCCAGCATTAACGGCTTCGACAAACGCTTTTTCCTCTGCAGGCTTTAAAGTGCGCAAAATGATTCCTTCTGGAACTTCTGGAAGAGGCTTTTTTCCGTCAAGCTTCGCTATCATGTGATATAGCCCTCCTTCAGGTTTGTAGCCTCTCTCAATCCACTCGTTGATTTTTGGGCTTCCAGCGTCAACAGCAGAAAAGACTGTTTCGCCTTTAACGTATTTTTCGATTTCACGGATAAGTGCGTCCTCTACGAGCTTTCTGTTAGGTTTTTGAGAAGCGACAACCCATTGGATTTCTTCGCCCCAGTGCCCGCTTCTGTATGAAACGGAGCCTATGACTTCGCCATTTTCCTCAGCCATTAAAATAGTGAGGTTTCCATCACGAATCCATGATAAAAGGTCTTCTTCAGTGTAAGGTGTGAACTCATGTGTGCCTCTATAGGCGTCGTTAAGTAGTTTGACAAGAACTGGCAAGTCTTTTTCTGTGAAGTTTCGAATTTTGAATGTCATGTTTTAGCCTTTTAAGCACAAGTTTAAAAGGGTATAATAAATGTTTAGTGCACACACTGTGAAATCACTTCTTTTACGTAACAACCTAGGTTCTAAAATCTCAATCCCCTTTTCTAAATTAGGAGTCTGGGTGGTTTTCAGTAAAATATAGGCAATTGTTTGCCTCCAAGCGTATGCTGGCTTTGTTATCTCAACAAGAATTGAATCTGATGTGTAGAAATACATAAGAAAAAGGGGAAAGCAAAATGTTATAATCGCTTTAATAATTCATCTTTTTTGCGCTGAAACTCTTCTTCAGTTATCAATCCTTTTTCCTTTAGTTTGGCAAGTTTTTCGATCTGGTCTGCGATATCGGTTTGTGGAGCACCACCTTAAAATCGGATAGCTACTCTATCATTAAAGTTGTACAGCTTGGACCAACAGGATTATTTTTTATCCAGTATTTTGGTTACTTTGGCGAGTTTATATCTGCCAAGAAAGTCCTTCTTATAAATGTGAAATAAGCCGCAATCCCGACATTGCATGATTTTGTTGACACCTTGAATATCTAATTCAACCAGTTCTAACAATCCACCACAGTCAAAACATTTCCCGGTGTACCTCTTCTGCTGCTCTTCTTCCATAATCGGTCATCTAATTCAATTAAGAAACATGAGAATAAAAAACTTTCCTGGAAGTAAGCGAGATACATAGTCAAACGCAGGTCAGCTATGTGTGTGCATAAATGCTCAGTATGCTACGTGAATATGTGATGGCAGTTTTGGAAATAGCATGTCTATTAAGTGTTTATGGCTTTGTCTTATGTTAAAGTCTGGATAAATCATCTCAAGCTCTTGTCGGCTTCTATATCCAAGCAGCAACTGCACGAAGACAAGCAGATTCAAACCGAGGGTTCTGTCCGCACAGTCTTCCATTCTATGAATTTTTGTAAATAATCCATTTTCTACTATGACTTGGACAGTGTAACGTCTGAAGTTGAAATTCAACTTTTCAGTTAGGTCATAATAAATGGATGAGGCAAGGCGTTGTTCGAAAAGTGATTTTATTTTTTCAAAAATCTTCACATAATCCGCTATGCGAATTTGCCATGCATAAGTGGGTAAACATTGAATGGCGCCAAGAGAAACCAACTGTTGAGTGAGGGGGTCGATGTAACTTGTCTGCGTCATCAAAACGTCTAATCCATGTTGTTTCCCATAATCTTTCAAGAACTTAAGAATCGCCTTATTCGTGTACCAATCAGCATCTGAAACTTCGCGCAGTATCAAAGTCTTGTTCTCTAAATCGCTGCTAATTCTAAAATAGGCGATTAGACTTCCGCCTTTTTCTGCTACGTACCCTTCGAATTTGTCTACTCCAGTTATGCCCGTTTCATGCTGCATCTTCCAAATTTGTTGGTCACGGATGGCGTGAACGTAAAATTTCTTCTGAGACTCCTCAAGCAACTGCATGACTCTGGGGATGCCCTTTTCGGTAAATGGGCGAAAAGTAAGGTTTGATTCGTAGTCTGGGATTTGTTCAAGCCTGATTTTTGTTTCTTCGAGAAGTGGCAGTGCGTATTCGTATCCGAATTGACGGTAAAAGTAGGGAATTCCTTCGATGGCGCAGAGGTCGTATCCCTGCTCTGCCACTTGTCTGTGGAATTCCTCTACAAGCCTTCTCTGAAGTCCTCAATGACGGTATTCGGCGAGCGTGGCAACTTGCCCCATCTCCGCCACTTGAAGCGGTATTCCGCCAATGCTCCATTTAACCGGAATCAGGTTGAGGGTTGCAACGATTTTCTCATGGTATTTAATGACCAAGAAGTTTTTAAGCGTCATTGTCGGGTGATGGTTGATTAGTTTTTGGGTGAATATGTCAACACCGCTGGTTTGTCCGAAAACTGCGCGCATCAGTTCGAGATATTGCGGTACGTCTTCTTCTTGTAAATGCCCTAAGATGAATGTGCTGTTTTCGTTTTTGATGTTAGACATAAAGTTGTTTGATGCTATTGGGTAATTTATTGATTACTGCTTTTGCTATGGATTTGAGCGTTGTTAATGGCGTTTTAGTTACTGATATAGACGTTTTGAATAGGTGAGTCATCCACAAGGCGCTGCACACATTCTTTAATATTACATTGCCTACTTTCATGCTGAAAACTTCTAACAAGGCTATCTCATCTATGGTTTTCTTCTTCTCCATTTGTTTTATTTTCACGTTTAACATGTTTCCTTGTGTTTTGAGTATGGTTATGATGTTTGTTGTGTGCATCATTTTGCTCGCCACTAGACATCTTGTATAGCAAGTTATAAGATACTTATTTCCATAACCAAATATATCCCAAATCGATACATAAACAAACATCCGCTAAAAAGGCTTAGCTGATAAACTTTAACTTAAAGATATTTCACCTTTTAGAAGAGGCAGTTAATTGGAAAGTATCCACCAGTTTCTTAAAGTTGAGAGCGTCAGAAAAACGGAGCATTTATACTTCAATCTGCTCAACTTTCAATTCTTCAAAAATAGCGAACGGGGGCAAGCCCTGTTTTTCGGAAGCCCTAAATTGTTGTCGCATGTAGTGGCGATACCATATATTCTGGCATTAGAAATCGTGTTTTTTGGGAAAAAGCGTCATTTTGTTAAGTCTGGCGAGCGTGTTGTTGGAATGTTTGTTTTGCGCGAAAAATCTGACACTTTGTACATCAGCAGTTTAGCTGTTGCTCCAGAATATAGAAGACTCGGCATAGCCACATACATACTCAAATATGCCAACGCATGGGCTAGACGATTAAACAAAAAATGGCTTGAGCTTGGAGTATCAAAACTGAATGCGCCTGCGCTGCGACTTTACAGAAAATTTGGATTCGCAAAGAAGGAGGAAAGGAAATGGTCTTTGGTCTTAAAAAAAGATATTGAAAACCCTTAAAAACATCATAATTTTTAGGTTTATTATGAAAACTTTTAAGCATGTTGCCTATTGTCTGAAATTGAGTTTCTTTTGCCTAAAAAAGTCTGTTTTGCCATCATTTGTTTTCTGTGATAATGTTTAACATGAACATGTTCTGTTGACGTGCGTTGCCATGCATTTCCATATTGTTGTAGAAACATCTTATATAATTAAACTCTACATTTAGCGTCTACTTTAGCTAACAAAACACTAAAATTGTGACGTATATGAAGTGTCCATATTGCGGGTCTGAAAACCTCAAAACCCTCGAAACAAGAGATTCGCCAGACAACACGGTTAGAAGGCGCAAAGAATGCGTAGACTGTGGAAAGCGCTTCACATCCTACGAGTATGTGGAAATCATAGAGCTCATGGTTCGAAAAAAAGATGATAGAATTGAACGTTTCGACCTTAACAAGATTATCCGCGGGCTTCAGAAAGCATGCGAAAAAAGACCCGTAACTATGGACCAAATTCACAAGTTAGCGGAACGCGTCCGACAAGACCTTATGCTACACGGCAAAGAAGAAGTTACCTCGCAAGAAATCGGCGACCTCGTCATGAAATATTTGAAAGGCTTAGACCGTGTAGCATACATACGTTTCGCATCTGTTTACAGGCAATTTGAAGAACCTGAAGACTTTAGAAAAGTGCTCCTTGAGGTGAAAAAGTGAGGTTTGTAAGAAAACGTGACGGAAGATTAGAACCCTTCGACCAAGAACGCATAACAAACGCCATTTGGAAAGCCGCAAAGGCTGTTGGCGGAAAAGACCGCGAAAAAGCCAAACAGTTAAGCGACAAAGTTGTCGCTGAACTGCAGAAACGTTTTGGAGACGAAGGCGTCCCAACAGTTGAAGAAATTCAAGACATAGTTGAGAAAACCTTAATTGAAGATGGACATGCACGAACGGCTAAAGCTTACATTCTCTATCGGAAACAGCACCAAGACCTTAGAGAATTAGCTGCGCTTTTGAGCTCTGCAGACCTCGTAGACCAATACTTAGACATTGAAGACTGGCGTGTCAAAGAAAACTCAAACATGAGCTATTCACTACAAGGCTTAAACAATTACTTGTCATCCACAATCATAGCAAAATATTGGATAACACGAATTTACCCGCCAAACATTGCAGAAGCACATTTCAACGGAGACATCCACATTCACAACTTAGGCGTCTTGGGACCCTACTGCGTCGGTTGGGACATAAAAGACTTATTACTCTCGGGTTTCGGCGGAGTTCCGGGAAAAATCGAAAGTAAACCTGCAAAGCACTTCAGAACAGCACTCGGGCAGATTGTAAACTTCTTCTACACTCTCCAAGGCGAAGCCGCAGGCGCTCAAGCCTTCAGCAACTTTGACACTTACTTGGTTCCCTTCATACGTTACGACGGGTTAAGCCAGAGAGATGTTGAACAAGCGCTTCAAGAATTCTTTTTCAACATGAATGTGCCTACACGAGTTGGTTTCCAAACACCCTTTACAAACGTGACTTTGGATTTGAAGATTCCAGATTTCATGGAAGACGAGCAAGTAATCGTAGGTGGAAACGTTGCAGATGAGACTTACGGCGACATGCAAAAAGAGATGGACATTTTCAACAGTGCTTACGCGGAAATAATGGGTCAAGGAGACGCCAAAAATAGGGTCTTTACTTTTCCAATACCCACTTATAATGTGACAAAAGATTTTGACTGGGACTCGCCTATAACACAGAAAATTTTCGAAGTAACCGCCAAATACGGAGTGCCATACTTCTCCAACTTCATAAACACCGACATGAAACCCGAAGACGTACGCAGCATGTGCTGCCGCCTAAGAATAGACAACAGAGAACTCTACAAACGCGGAGGAGGACTTTTCGGAGCAAACCCGTTAACAGGCTCAATAGGCGTAGTAACGTTGAACCTTCCAAGAATCGGTTATTTAGCAAAGGATGAAGACGAATTTTTTGAGCGACTAGACGCGCTCATGGAAATCGCCAAAACCAGCTTAGAAATAAAACGCAAAGGTTTGGAGAACTTCACGGAAAACGGTTTATACCCATACTCAAGGCGTTACCTGCGTAATGTTAAAGAAACCTACGGAAAATACTGGAAGAACCATTTCTCAACAATAGGTTTGATTGGCTTAAACGAAGCTGTTCTGAACCTTCTTGGATGCAACATAGTTTCGCATGAGGGCTTAAGCTTTGCAGTTGAAGTGTTAAGTTTTATGCGTGAAAGACTGGTTGAGTATCAAGAGGAGACAGGAAACATTTACAACCTCGAGGCAACACCCGCAGAGGGAACAAGCTACAGGCTTGCACGCCTGGACAAAAAACGATATCCAGACATAATTGTAGCTAACGAGAAATATTTGGCGAAAGACGCAGAACCATTCTATACAAACTCTTCGCAGTTGCCAGTGGACTATGAAGGTGACTTGTTCGAAGCTTTGGAACATCAAGAACAACTTCAGACGCTCTATACTGGCGGAACAGTCTTTCACATCTACTTAGGTGAAAGACTCTACTCATGGAAAGCCGCGGCAGAACTCATTCGCAAAGTGACTTGGAACTCGCGTTTGCCTTACTTCACGTTGACGCCAACATTCAGCATATGCCCCACACACGGCTACGTAAACGGCGAACACCGGCAATGCCCAACATGCGGCGCAAACTGCGAAGTCTATTCACGAGTGGTCGGCTACCTGCGCCCAGTTGACCAATGGAACGACGGAAAACAAGCAGAATTCGCCATACGCAAGACCTTTGACAAATCCGCCGTCGTGCCCGCAGTTGCAACAGTGCCTGCGTGAGAGAAAAACACTATGAAATTCAGTGGCATACAAAAAACAAGCCTCTTAGACTTCCCAAACAGAATATCCTCCGTATTATTCACGCCAGGCTGCAATTTACGTTGCCCGTTCTGTCACAATTGGCGAATAGTTATAGACCCTAAACCGCCATTTTTGCAAGAAGAGGCTGCGCTTAAGATTTTGGAGAGCCGCAAGAGGTTCGTGGATGCTGTTGTTGTGACTGGCGGCGAGCCAACAATGCATAAGGAAATGCCACGTTTTCTGAAGAAACTTAAAGCGAAGGGTTTCTCGGTTAAGCTTGACACGAACGGATTTTATCCGAAAGTGCTGGAAGAATGCTTACCATATGTGGATTATGTGGCGTTGGATGTGAAAACTTCTCTGGAAAAGTATCCACGTCTAGGCGCGAAAGATGTCTCACCGTTGCTGCAAACTATTGAAATTCTGAAAACTGGAAAGGTAGAATACGAATTTAGAACGACGGCAGTTCCAAGCTTCGTTGACGCTGAAGACTTACACAAAATAGCTGAACTCGCAGAAGGTGTAAAAATCTTTGCTTTTCAACAGTTTATTCCAGAAGACACTTTGGACAAAAACTTTCACACTGTTAAGCCTTACTCGCCAGAACACATCAGCAAATTCGCTGATGCCATGAAGGAATATGTTGGAAACGTAATACTGCGAATCTAAGGGCTCAAAGAGGAATTTGAATTTTCTATTATAAACCATCACAGAGAAGGCTTCAAGTATGAAAGACACTGTGCTATTTGACCTTGGCAACACTTTAGCCTATTATTTTGAAAGGCACGAGTTTCCAGAGATTCTCAAACAAGCCATCACTGAAGTGCAGACGTATCTTCGCAAAAAGAATCTTCTTCGGGTGACTTCTGATGTCATGTGGAATAAAGTGAAGGAAGAAAATTATGAAGCTAACGATTACCGCGTTAGACCCTTAGAAGAGCGGCTTATTCGAATTTTTCAAGTAGCTGATTTGGCACGGTATAATGAAGTTGTTAGGGACATGTGTTGCTGTTTCATGAAGCCGATTTTTGCCAGAAGTTATCTTTATGAGGATACATTACCAACCCTCAAGGAGTTGAGGACTGAAGGCTACAAGATTGCTATTGTTTCCAACACGACATGGGGCAGTCCCGCTTTTCTTTGGCGGGAAGAAATAGAACGGTTAGGCTTAAGCAAATATACGGATGCCGCTGTTTTCTGCAGAGATGTGGGATGGCGAAAACCAGCAAAACAAATTTTTGAATACACGCTAGAGAAGTTGCAATCGCTACCGCAAAACTGTGTTTTCGTCGGCGACGACCCACGATGGGACCAGGTGGGACCGCGCAATGTTGGAATAACGCCAATAATCATAGACCGCAAAAGAATAGCACAGCAAGTAGAGGAAGTATATTACATCAGAAGCCTTTACGAACTGCCAAGCAAATTGAAGAGCCTTTAACTGCAAAGCGTAAAGTTTAAAGGTTTAAGGCTTCGTTTAGGTTTCGAATGTTCCACTAATTAGAGGTTTATGATTTGAGCAAAGAAGAGGAAAGCATAGAGGAACGCAAAGCTAAAGTTCTAATAAAACTCCGCGGCTACAAGCTCATAAAAAAAGAGAAACATAAGGAAGCCACAAGCTTCATTGTTGACATTCCAAAAGAAAAAGAAAAAGCCATCATATGGTGTATTCCAGAAGAAGCCACTGTAGGCATAACAGACATCAACCGCCTACAGAAAGCCATGAAAGACGCAGACATTGAAAGAGGCATAATAATCACTGGCGGAAGATACACACACGCCGTAAAACAGAGCGCTAAAAAGAAGAAAATCGAGCTTCTGCCCAAAACCTTCCCAGTTTTCGACCTCTTCGAACATAAGCTTGTTCCAAAACATGAAATCATAACAGAAGAGGAAAAGAAACAGTTGCTTGCACAGTATAAGGTTGAGCCTTACCAGTTGCCCCAGATTAAGGCTTCAGACCCAGCTGTTAAAGCGATAGGTGCTAAACCCGGCGATATACTGCGCATAATTAGGAAAAGTGCAACTGCAGGCGAGCACATAGCTTACCGCTACGTAGTAGAATAGGCTTGTTTGTCTCATAATTTTAGTTGTTTTTCTTCTTCGATAACCTTCTTAAAATGGCGCTCTGCACGTTTATACTCACTTAACAAAGTTTTGCCAAGCTTAGTTAGCCTTGCACCTCCACCTCCAGATTTGCCGCCTCTGTATGTTTGTATTATTGGTTCGCCGAGGATTTTTTCCATTTTTTGCAAGTAACTCCACACGTAACGATAGGACATGCCAAGTTTTCTTGCAGCTTTTGAAATAGACTGTTCCTCTTCTATCTGCTCTAAAATTTCAGCTCCGCCCTTGCCTAGAACGGGTTTTCCTTCATAATCTATCCATATTTTGCATGAAAGCTTGAGCGTTTTTTGGGTGGACATGCGTTTAGTGGTATTTGTTGCGTTATGCTTATAAGTTTACTTCGTTATGACTAACAGAACATATCGAAACTTGGGAGGCAGCAACATCCTTAACAATTCACAAGTATCCGCGGAAAAAATAACATCGGCATTATTTTTTGGCTTTCTCATGGGAGCAGCAGCAGGCTTAATTGGGGTAGGTGGAGGAGAATTCCGCATTCCCATACTACTTTACGTGCTTGGGCTTCCCGTCATAACGGCAATCGCAGTCAATCTACTTATTGGACTATTAACAGTGCTAGTTTCATTTTTGAGAAGAATCCAACTGAAACCTCTAAATGGGCACGCAATCAACGTCGGCTTGGCTATGTCTATAGGCTCAATTGGAGGCGCCTATTTAGGAGCGTTATTAACTGACAAGATTCCTGAAAAACCATTAAAAAAGATATTAGCTGTTTTTTTGGTTATTATCGGATTGAAAATTGGGCTTGAACCTTTCATTCATATTCCCTTGCCGCCACTCACGCTCACGCTGGATATGTGGCAAGAAACAGCGTTTTCTATTCTAATAGGCATCATTATAGGAGTTATTTCTGGAACGTTAGGAGTTGCTGGCGGCGAATTTCGCATTCCAGCATTAATCTACCTTTTCAGTTTTGACATAGTTGTCGCTGGAACAACGAGCCTTCTGGTTTCCATACCCACCGTTGCGATGGGATTCGTTAAACATAATCAGATGGGTCACACAAACCGCGGAGCCACAATAATTGCAATATTAATGGGCTTGGGGTCGGTATTTGGTGCTTTGATAGGCGCGTCTTATGCAAATGTTATAGAACAGGATATTCTAAAAGTGTTGTTGGGCATAATTCTTATCTTGGCGACTGTGCGGATGGTTACAAAGCCTTAAGCTACTCTTTAGCTCCTTCGATAGAAGCTCCTTTTTTCATGTTTTTCTCGTTAATCAACTCGTACAAAATAACCAGTGCTTCGCCTAAAGGTATTCTTAATCTTGCAGCTAATTGGGCGGGGTTGATGTCTGGTTTTTCGTTTAGAACTGCTTCTCTTGTGTAAGCTTTATGATGAGGGTACATAACAAGCGCGTGAACTGTTTCAACGAGTATTGGCCACAATTTTTCTTTTGTGTAATCCTCAATGCTCATACTCCATCAATAAAGCTAATATTATGTGAAGTGGGTTATTCAGTTTACCCTTCTTATGGATTTTGTTAAGGCTGATAGTTGCATAACAAAGTTTATTTCCGTCCAAACGTTTTAGGATTAAACTCCCAAAAAGTGAAGGATACGCTATGATTAAGGCTGTAGTCTTTGACCTTGACGGAACACTTGCAAGTTTCAATGTAGATTATAGAGCCGTAAGAGCAGAAGTTAGGAGTTTCCTCGTAAAGAAAGGCTTGCCAGCTTCAGTTCTATCCATAAACGAAAGCATTTTCGAAATGTTGAAAAAAGCTGAAATTTTCCTCAAAAATAATGGTAAACCAGAAAAGGCGTTTATGGAAATTCGGAAGAAAGCTTTGGAGATAGCTGAAAAATACGAGTTGGAAGCGGCGAAAACTACGAGCTTGCTGTCTGGCGTTTTAGAAACGTTGAAAAGTCTGAAGAAAATGGGTTTGAAGCTGGGATTGTGCACGATAAACAGTGAAAAATCAACCGACTACATTTTGAAAAGGTTTAAAATAGCAGAGTTTTTTGATGCGGTAACTCCACGCGACAGTGTGAAGTATGTTAAGCCAAATGTTGAGCATTTAGAGGCAACTTTAAAGGCTTTGGAGGCTAACCCTGAAGAGACTATGGTTGTTGGAGACGGCGTTGGCGACATGAAGTGCGCAAGGGAAATGAAAGCAATTGCTGTGGGATTGCCAACTGGTGTTTCTTCTCCCAAAGAGCTAGTTGGTTCTGGCGCGAACTATTTTGTTACGTCGATTACGGATTTGCCAACACTTATAGAATACATCAATAAGACACCAGAAGCATAAGGAGTATTAGATAAAAGTCTTTACGGAGTAGCTTTTTGCACTTGATAAGTCACGCACCAGAAGCACTTGCCATAAAACACGCTTTTTCTATCAAATCCACTGTCATATTTACTGAAAATTTCCACAAGTTCTTCACTAGAAAAATAATTTTTAAGAATTAAGTGTTCGCTTCCATTCTTCAGTTTCCTCAGTTTATACGTGTCTTCTTCTCCTTTCCTAAGCACTAATGTTCCTCCAACACCCGGAACGTAAACGTTGTCCGCAATGAACACTTTAGAGCCGCTTTGTAAAATTCGATGAAACCCTTGCATGAAACGGTCAATTTTGCTTTTTGGAATGTGTGAAAACCAGAAATTCGCTAATCCCCCATTAAATGCGCTTTCTTTAAAGGCTAAAGCATACGCGTCTTCCTTACAGAAAGAAACGGGACATTCATAATGTTTCCTTTTTGCAATTTCCAGCATTTCTTGTGCAAAATCTATCGCTACTATGCTATGTGCGGTTTTTGACAGAATCTGCGTCCAATACCCAGTTCCACACGCTATTTCAAGAACCTTTCTGCCCTTCAATGTCTTTCTTAACACGCTTGCTAAAATTTGCAGTTCTTCTCGTCGAACTGGGTCGTCTCGGTGATAAATTTCTTCATATTCCTCTGCGCGCCTTCTGTAATATTTTTCCATGGCAATCGCAAAAAAGGTAAGATTTAAACTGCTTAAATGTTATGTTCTAAGCTGGCTTGAAGAAGTATCTGGGCCATTGTGGCCATTGTTGAGTCGCTGCGCATGTTCCAAAGTCCATCGTGAGCGGCATTCCTATCTTTATGTGTTCTGGAGAAGCCCTTATCATTCCTGGAATTTTTACGCCATTTTCAAGTTGCACTATACCTACAGCGTATGGAGCCATTCCCTGAAATTGTGAAGGTGCCACGTGAATGACTGTGTATGTTAAAAGTTTCCCTTTAGGCGAGAGTTCAATCCATTCAAAATCTTTTGAGAAGCAGCTGTCACATAAGGGTCTCGGCGGAAGGTGCACTTTTCCGCATTTTCTGCATTTTGCGCCCATGAGTTTTCCTTGAAGTAAGTGCTTGTAAAACTGTTCTATAGTGAAGGCTTGAATTTGCTCCGCCATTGTTTTATCCCCTCCTGTAAATATGAACTGTGGCAGTCGCTCCTGAGCCGCCAACATTATGTGTTAAGCCTATTTCCGCGTTTTTCACTTGTCTCTTGTCCGCTTGCCTTGTTAGCTGCAAAAATATCTCATACGCTTGTCCAGTTCCAGTTGCGCCTACTGGATGTCCCTTGGCTTTTAATCCGCCGCTAGTGTTGACTGGTATTCTTCCTCCAAGTTTTGTTTCGCCCTTTTCCGCTAACTGTCCACCTCCACCTGGCTTGCAGAAGCCCAAGTCTTCATAAGCGATTATTTCGGCTATCGTGAAGCAATCATGAACTTCTGCCACATCAATATTTTCTGGTTTAACATCAGCCATTTCATACGCTTTTTTAGCGGCTAACCGCGCTGCCGCAAGTGAAGTGAAACTTTCGCGTTCATACAAGCCAATAGTGTCACTTGCCTGTCCACTGCCTATTATGTGCACTGGCGTGTCGGTGTATTTTTTGGCTAGTTCTGGCTTTGTCAAGATTAAGCAGCTTGCTCCGTCAGTAATAAGCGAACAATCATAAAGCTTGAGAGGCCAAGCGATGACCCGTGAAGACAGGGCATTTTCAGGCGTTATCTCCTTCTGCATGTGTGCTTTAGGGTTTAGGCTACCATGATAATGATTTTTCACTGCAACAGCTGCCAGTTGCTTTTCTGTCGTGCCATACTTGTGCATATGCGCCGTCGCCATAAGCGCATATAATCCTGGAAAGGTTATGCCATGCCACTGTTCGAATGGGTAATCCGAAGCCATGGCTAAATACTCCGTAACTTCAGCCGTGCTTCTATGCGTCATCTTTTCAACGCCGCCAACCATCACAACATCAGCTAAGCCTGAAAGCACAGCGTAAATCGCGGCTCTTAAGGCGGCTCCTGAAGAAGCACACGCGGCTTCTGTTCTTGTAGCTGGAACATGCAGCAAGCCAGCCCACTCAGCCATTGTTGCGCCAGTATGTCCTTGATGCTCGTAGGATTCGCCCATGTGTCCAATAAACAAGGCTTGTATGTCTTTTTTTGGGTTTAGGTTTGGGCAGCGGTCAAAGGCTTCCTTTGCGGCTTCTGCAAAAATTTCCCGTGCGTATAAGCCTTCCAGTTTTCCAAATTTTGATAACCCAGCAGAAACAATTGAGACAAGAGGTTTTCCCTTCAAAGCCTAATTCCTCTTTAGAGCTGATGCTTATTGCGGAAAGTCGAATAATGTTTGAACGAGTATTTAAATTTCTTCAATACGTCGCCAAGTTTTTCATGTAAGAAGATGTTAAAGAAAAAATCTGGAAAAAAGATAAAAGTGGAAAGGATGTTACTTAGGTCCGAATGTTTTCTTAACCCAAGCCCGCGTTTTTTCCATGTCTTCTCTGAAGCGCTTTAGCTCTTCAGGCGTTCGCTTTGGCGGTTTTGGCTCTTCTGTAGGTGTCGCATAAACGTCTAAGAGGTCACCTTTTGGTTGCTTCTCGATGTGTATGTTCACCTTTAAGCCAATGTTCACTTTCTCTGGGTCAATGTCCCTCATAGTCATAGGCAAGCAAGTGTTTGTTCCTTCTATGCGCACCATTGCACCAACCAGCGGTTGAAGATGCGCCATGGAAGGCCACGCAATCGCCATAACAGTGTATGAAAACACTTCGCCTTTCTTTGGAAGCTCAATCCACTCTGTTTCTTGAAGTCTACATTTGGGATTGTAGCAATGTGCACGTGGGGGACAATAAACTAGTCCGCATTTTGGACATTTTGTTCCGTAAAGTTTGCCTTCTAAAAGTCCCATGAAGAATTTTGAAACTTTGCCATAGCTGTGATGAAACACGCTACCGTGTGGTCTATGCACAATTAGGAATCGTTCAGGTTTTAAATCATTCAATGTTGGGCCATCGTTCATTTCGATTATTTTCCATCCTTCGGGTCGCCAGCCGCCTTTGCGTTCCCAATCTGCCCACCATTGCTCGTCAATTTTCTTTTCTTTGATTAACTTTTCAGGACCAGGTTGTTTCATTTGTTACACCTCCAGAACCACGGCGCCAGCTTGACATCCCGTGCCGCCATGTCCATGTATGAAGCCCCTCTTCGGATTGCTCAATTGTCTGCCTGGAGCACCCCACTTCTTGCCTATTTGATTGCTAAGTTGCCAATACACGTCAACCACTTGAGCGATTGATGTTGAACCGACTGCATGCCCTTGCGCTGTCAAAGCACCGCTGAGTTGACATGGAAGCTCACCATGCGGAGCAATCACTCCTTCTCGAAGCAATTTCTTTCCTTCGCCTCTTTTACAGAAGTCAAAATCCTCTAGTCCCGCTAAAACCACGCCTGCGTAGGGGTCAAAGATTTCGACTAAACTTATTTCTTTTCTTGGATTTCTGATTCCAGCATCCTTGTAAGCCATTCTTGCGGCTACGCGAAGCGAACCAAAGTTTGTTAGATCTGGGTAAGGTGACAGAGGACGTGGAATTTCTTTAGGCCATATTTTTTCGTCTTCTGGATACAAACCCTTCCATGCTGGATTGTCTGGACGGTCTCCAGGTCTCATGGTGTCGGTTCCAAAGCCAACACCAGTAATCCAAACTGGATTGTCAGTCAATTTTTTTGTCATTTCTTCATTCGCCAAAAGTAAAGCTGATGCGCCTTCGCTTGTCATTGCACATTCGTAAAGCCTATATGGCCAAGAGATTAAGCGCGATTTGTAGACGTCTTCCACTGTGATTTTGCTGAAGCCATGCTGGGCAGGCCATTGTGCATAGGGGTTGTCAAGGGAATTGTTGTGGCATAGAACCGCGACTTCCGCTAAGTCTTCTTCTGTTTCGCCGTAAACGTGCATTCGGCGGGTTTCAAGTGTGGCGTAGAAAGCGTTATAGGTGAAGCCCGAAACGAAGTCCCAGTCTGTGTCGCCTGCGATGGCTATGGCTTCGTTGACTTTCTGTATTGGTAGTTCATTCATTTTTTCCCATCCTACCACGAGAACTACGGGAAACATGCCTGAACGTATCCATAATGCCGCGTTTACTATCGCATCGATTGGAGTAGCCCCTCCCGATTCAACTCGATAGGCTGGTACGCCGCTTAAGCCTAAGTAATCGTGGATTATCCAGTGCATACATTGCTGTTGTTCTAGGATGTCGCTGAAGTAGGAGTAGCAACATGCATAGCCTTTTCTTATGAAATCTCCAAGTTCTAAGTCTGGCACGTCGTCCAATATCATTTTAACAGCTTCTGCGCACATTTCTTCCTGCAAAGTGTGTCTTGGATTGTCAAACCTTGATATGCTACCTGCAACTATTCCGACTTTTTTCGTCAATTTCTCCACCTCAATTTTAAAAGTGTAGTTAGTTGATTCCAACAACTATAAGATTTTTGTGGAAAAATAATGCCATAGTCAACATGAAACACTTCAAGAATCCTTTTATAACCTCTATTATCAATTTCATTGACATGCAAATACTCAAATTAGGCACAGCCTTGCCAAAAAACGAGTATTCAACAGAAAAGCTCCTGGAAACTTTTCCATGCTCACTTCCAGAAGGCGTCAAACAAAACGTGCTCAACCTCGGAGTTCAGCGACGTTACCTCATCAATCATGCAAACACAAAAGAAGGCATGGACGAAAACGCAATCATCAAACTCTGCTCTGAAGCATGTGAAAAGGCGGTTCAAAACGCTGGTCTCTCTGCGAAGGATATTAACTATTTTATTGCAGCCTATGACGCCACTCCATTCCTCAGTCCCGGGCTCAGCCAACTTCTAGTTCGCAACATCGGCTTCACGCCTTACATTAAGCATGTTAATGCTCAAGGAATAGCCAGCACGGCTTTTCCCAAAGCCCTAGAGCTTGCAGAAAACTATCTAGCAGCACATCCGAAAGACTATGTGCTCATCTGCATTTCTGGAGTAAGCTCCTGCTGGTTTCAAAATCAAGTGCACGGTATGACAGATGTTATGGAAATTAAACATATAAACCAAATTAAAAGTGCGGCTAAAAGACGTGATGAGTTGCAAAAGTGGGTTGCAACTATGGAGTTTTTCCTTTTCGGCGACGGCGCAGCCGCATGCGTTGTTGCCAATAAGGGAGAAGGCTTAACTGTGGAGAAAAATGTGGAAGTAACAAATATCGTAAAAAAAGATTACTTAGCTGGATATGCAAAACTTTCAGCTTCAAACAAGCCTTTCTCGTTTGGTTTCTATTCACATCTTGATAAGAAAATTCCAGAACTCGGCGTTAAATACACAAGTTTGGCTCTTAAGAAATTGTTTGGCAAAACCAACCGAGACGCCATAAAAAAGGTTAAAAAATGGGCAGTTCACACCGGCAGCGAAAAAATACTCGCTACCTTAGCCGAGCGTAACGAGATTCCATACGAAAAAATTAAGGAATCCCATGAAATTCTAAGAGAATATGGCAATTTGGCAGGCGCAAGCTTACCGTTTATTCTTGAAAGAATCATTTCAAACACGAAACTTGTTGAAGAAAACGCTATTACACTGCTTGGATATGGATGGGGATTTTCAGCCGCTGCTTGTCTACTGAAGTTTAAGCACTGACCATGCTATTGATTTGAAGTGCCCTTTCTCTTTTAAAAGCTCGCGATGACGAGTTTTACTCTATCGATTGCCTGTTTAACTTTTTAACGTAAAAACAAGGAATTTCAACCGATAAGAAAATATCTATTTAGGGTTGATACTCATATGTTCCTCAAAATTAACGACTCGTTAGTGGAGGCAGAGCATGACAATATTTGATGAAAAACAGATTAAAGAACTTAAACAAGAACAGGAACGCTGGGAAAAAACGACCCTTCCTAAATGGCTAGAGCAATGCAAAGAATGTAAAAGCGAATTCAGAAATCACTCTGGAATTCTAATAAAACGTTTGTATACGCCCGAAGACGTTAAAGACTTAGATTATATGCGTGACTTGGGTTTTCCAGGTGAATATCCTTTCACTCGTGGTGTCCATGCGACAATGTATCGTGGGCGCTTATGGACTATGCGCATGTTTGCAGGTTTCGGCACCGCTGCAGACACTAACAAGCGGTTTAAATATTTGCTGAAGGAAGGCGAATCCGGCTTAAGCACGGCTTTTGATTATCCTACTATTATGGGTTACGATTCAGACCATCCCATGGCGAAGGGCGAAGTTGGCGTGTGTGGAGTAGCCATATCCTCCTTGCAGGACATGGAAGTCTTATTTGACGGTATACCATTGGACAAGGTTACAACTTCAATGACAATAAACGGACCAGCACCCATACTTCTTGCCATGTACGTTGCGGTTGGCGACAAACAAGGAGTACCGAGAACAAAAATCGGCGGAACCACACAAAACGATAATTTGAAGGAGTTTTTCGCTCAGAAACTCTGCATTTTTCCGCCGAAGCCCTCGGTTAAGCTGACCACAGACGTCATTGAATATTGCGCTAGACACTTACCAAAATGGAATCCAGTCAGCATAAGCGGCTACCACATTCGCGAAGCTGGCGCAACAGCCCTTCAAGAATTAGCTTTCACAATTTATGATGGAATAGCCTATGTAGAATCCACATTGGAAAGAGGCTTGAAAGTTGACGAGTTCGCACATCGCTTGTCCTTCTTCTTCGCATCCCACAACGACTTCTTCGAAGAAATAGCCAAATTCCGCGCAGCACGCAGACTCTGGGCCAGAATAATGAAGGAACGGTTTAAGGCTAAGAACCCGAGGTCTATGTGGATGCGCATGCACGTTCAAACTTCTGGATGTACACTAACAGCGCAGCAGCCATTAAATAACATTGTGCGCACGACGATTCAAGCTTTAGCTGCTGTTTTAGGCGGAACCCAATCGTTACATACTAACTCGTTTGACGAAGCCTTGTGCCTACCAACTGAAGAGTCTGTTAGAGTGGCTTTGAGAACACAGCAGATAATCGCCTACGAAAGCGGAGTAGCTAACACAGTTGACCCGCTTGGCGGCTCATATTACGTTGAAGAATTAACGAACGAGATGGAACAGAAAGCCATGGAATACATCCAAAAAATTGACGATATGGGCGGAGCAATTGCAGCCATAGAGAAGGGCTTTTTCCAGAAAGAGATCGCAGACAGCGCTTACAAATATCAGCGGGAAGTAGACGAAAAAAAACGGATAATCGTCGGCTGCAACGAATACACAATTGAAGAGGAAAAATGTCCAATAGAACTTTTACGTGTCGACCCCAAAGTTGAAAGAGAACAAGTCGCCAGACTGCAAAAACTAAAAAGGGAACGTGACAACAGAAAAGTGAAAGAAACTCTTGAAAAACTGCATTACGCAGCAGAAAAGGATGAAAACCTCATGCCAACAATAATAGAAGCAGTAAAAGCCTACGCGACACTGGGCGAAATTACCGATGTGCTGCGAAAAGTTTACGGAGAATATAAGGAGTTAATCATAATTTAAAGAGGCGAAAAAACATGCAGAGTAAAAAGAAAATTAGAGTGTTAATTGCGAAGCCAGGACTTGACAGCCATGATAGAGGCGCTAAAGTCGTAGCCCGCGCTTTGCGAGACGCTGGAATGGAAGTAATCTACACGGGTTTGAGGCAGACTCCAGAGCAGATTGTTGAGACTGCACTGCAAGAGGATGTGGACGTTATTGGATTGAGCATTCTGTCTGGAGCGCATAAGGCTCTCTTTCCACGAATAATGGAGTTGCTCTCTCAGAAGGGCTTGACTGACGTGATGGTTTTCGCAGGTGGAATAATTCCAGAAGAAGACATTGCAGAACTGAAAAAAATTGGGATAAAAGAAATTTTTGGACCCGGAACGCCAACAGAAACCATAATCAAGTATGTATTAGAGAACGTTCCAAAAAGAGCGTAAAATCAGCAGAAAGTGCATGGGCTTTGTTAACAATTGAAGAGATAGTCAAGGGTGTTCTAGCCGGAAACCGCAGAAGCATAGCAAGAGCCATAACTATGGCTGAAGACAACACACCAGAAGCTCAAAAGCTAATAGCTGCAATTTATCCGCACACTGGAAAAGCTCACATAATAGGGTTAACTGGTCCTGGCGGTTCCGGAAAAAGCACGCTTATCGAGAAAATGGTGCGGGAATATAGGCGCGAGGGCAAAACAGTGGGCGTTGTAGCCGTGGACCCGTCGAGTCCCTTCACAGGAGGCGCGTTTCTCGGCGACAGAATTCGTATGCAAGAGTTGAGCACGGATGAGGGCGTTTTTATACGGAGTATGGCAACACGCAATTATGCTGGTGGAATAGCCAAAGCCACTAAGGATGCAGTTAAAATCTTGGACGCCGCAGGCAAAGACATTGTTTTAGTTGAGACTGTTGGGGCGGGGCAGTCAGAAGTTGAAATAATCAAAGTGGCACAATCGATTGTGGTTATTCATGCGCCGGGTCTTGGAGACGACATACAAGCCATAAAAGCAGGACTGATGGAAATAGCGGATATCTTCGTAGTAAACAAGGCAGATAGAGAAAACGCAGACAAAGCCGTGATGGATATTCAGGCGATGTTACAACTAAACAATAAGGAAACCGCATGGAAACCGCCCATCCTGAAAACGACGGCCTTAACAGGTGAAGGTGTCTCGCAACTCGTCAAAAAACTAGAAGAGCATAGGCATTTCTTGGAGAAGGAAGCAGAACGTAAGAAGAGTCTTTTGCGGGCTGAAGCTGAACTGGTTGAAGCGGTAAAAGAGAAAATAGTCAACGTAGTAATAGACGAACTGAAGAAGGAAGGAAAGTTTGAAGAACTATTGCAGAAGATTCTAGACAAAAAAATAGACCCATCATCCGCTGCTGAAAAACTGTTAAGCGAAAAGTTGAAGAAGGCAGCACATAATGCCTAAACTTGAAAAAGGGCTTGTGCAAGTCTACACTGGAAACGGCAAAGGAAAGAGCACTGCAGCTTTTGGGCTTGCCTTAAGAGCAATAGGCAGAGGATTAAAGGTTTACATTATCCAGTTTATCAAAGGCGGATTTGACTACGGCGAGCTATATATTGTGGATAAGCTTCCAAACTTAACTTTGAAAGCCTTCGGCAGAGGAAAATTCGTAACAGAAAAGCCTCCAGCAGAAGTGGATGTGCAATTTGCTGAGGAAGCCTTAGCCTTGGCTGAAAAGATTGTCAAAAGCGGCGAGTACGACATAGTAATTTTAGACGAAGTTAACGTGGCTTTACACTTGAAACTGATTAAAACTGAAAGAGTTGTCGCGCTGATAAAAGCTAAGCCGAAGCATGTTGAGCTTGTTTTGACTGGACGTTACGCTCCAAACGAGCTAATGGAACTGGCTGATTTAGTGACAGAAATGCGAGAGATCAAGCATCCCTACAACAAGGGCTTCGAAGCAAGAAAAGGAATAGAATACTAAACCTTCGCTTCAACAATGTCGCCATCACACAGTTTAGACAACTTCAAAATTTTCATTTTGTCCACATTAACAACAACTAAGGGCATTGTATTTTAGCTTGTTGACTATTGTGATGGTGTTAGCAAGTTCTTTGGTGCACTAAAACATGAATGGCTAAAGTGTCGAATATGCTTCGAAGTCGCAACTTACGAGAACAATCGAAGCTTCCGCGGTTATTTTCTGATGGTTGGTGGAATAGCTATCAATGTCTGGGTTCCACGCACACCTCTAAGTTGCTGGATTTTCTCGATTATTCTACCCAAATCCTCCATTTTTGGAAACTCCACATAAACTACAGCGTCAAACTGTCCAGTTACCGCGTGCGCCTTTCTAACGCCTTCAATTTTAAGCGTAGCGTCTGCGACTTCCCATATCATGCCAGGTTCCGCATTAAGGAGAATGTAGGCTTCCAAACAATTTTTCCTCAATTACTATAATCTGTCGGTTAGAACATAAAAAACTTAAGAAAATCATCCGTTAAGGCAGTCTATGCTCACTCTATTTCAACGTTAACTTCTTGATTGGCCATTAGTTTTCCAAGAGTTTTTGCTTTTTGAACTACTTCACGTTCTATTTCGCTTTCGGGGTGTTGAAAGAAACGTAGTTTTATTGGTCCTTTTCCTTCTTCCAAGCTTCGGTTCCATGTTCCCACAATTTTGCCGTCTAATAGTATGGTCGGCTGCACTCCTCCGCCTACATACACATACTTTTCATATTTTTTGTCGATTAGTCTATCTCTTATCTTGTAACCTTTTGTGTAAGGGTCTTCGTAAGGAAGTAATTGCGCAGAACATGTTCTAGGCGGTTTGAACTTAATGAATTGTTTATAATCGGTGTGAAGCATTAAATGTTCTCGTTCAAAATTTTCAATGCTCACTCGTAGCAGTTCTTTTTCTATTGCTACCAGAACTTTCTTTAAGTCAGTTTTGTTGAAACCGGTCCACCATGCAATGTCTTCTTCGGTGACTGGACCAAATGTTTTGATATATAGCCTAACCAGCATTGCCTTTGCTTCTTCAATTTCCACTGCTTCAAGGTCCAGCTTAGGATAACCTTCTTTAAAGAGCATGTAGCGGTTGGCTTTCGTGATGCCAAGCGTCTTTGCACCTTTTTCGCTTATCACTATTCCTTGACGAACCAACAAGTTTAGAGCCATGTTTAAGTTAGTCATTCTATAGACGCTTTTTCCTTCCTTAAGCTCAAGAGTCCTAAGCATCGACTTTGGCAAGGCGCGTTTAATTTCGTGGAGAGTTTTTCCGCCGTTCTTCAAAATATTGTAGAGTTTCTCTTTTAATTCGTCAAATTCTTGTTGTGGCATTCCCGACTCTGGCGCGAGTATCTTAGCCGTAGCTTTTAGAACGTTGGGTTTTACTGCTTGGTAGATTATAGGTGCTAGTTCTATGGAAGTGATGAAGAGGGTGCCTCTCATGGCTCTTAAACGTAGTAAATTTCTTTTCTTGTAGAATTCTTCATCTAAATCGCTTCTTTTGAAATTTTTCATTCTGGCGAACAAGGAAAGGTAAGTTGTTCCCACGCTGGTAGCATGCAAGGCGATTATGTCATTGACTACTTGAATGATGCTTTCGCCTTTGGAACCCGGTAACAAATGGTGCTTATGAAGAATGTATTGCGTGGTGGCATGCTCTTCTAGGAACTGCATAAATATTCACTAATGAACAGATGTTATTAGAAGCTTTTCTCGTTTTTCGAAAAAGTCTTAATCATTTACAATCGCTTATACAATATGGGTGATTGTGAAATGGAAAGTGCAAAAGTAAAAGAAGCAAGACGAAATGAAATTGGATATTGTGGAAATTACTGTCGAACGTGCTATTGGTATACTGACGTTTTAAGAACGCCTGCTAAACAGCTATTAAATCTTGTTAAAGCGCATTTTGAAGTTGAAGGATGGATTGACCATGAAGGTGGCAGTTCTAAAGAAACAATTAAAGGGCTTGAAATTCTCTCTAAATGTGCATGTGCATTCAACTGTAAAGGCGGTAGTGGCTGGAGTGGCTGCCCAATTCGCAAATGTTGCATTACAAAGGGGATTGAATTTTGTTTTGAATGCTCTGATTTTCCATGCGATGCAAATTGGGGCGAAAAAAGTGCGCACTCAAACGTTTTCAATAAGGCGAAGATAGAAAGACTTCTGGAAATGAAAGCGATTGGAGTGGAAGAATGGATTAAGAAGCAATGGATATAAAAACTGCACACGCCTATTTCTGTTTTTTTCTTAAGAAAATTTTGAAAGTTTCCTGTAATTTCTTAAATGGTAAGGCTGGGCGTAGAAATTCTGGTTTGAAAGGATGAATTTCGCTCTCTAATAACTCCTTAAGCCGTGCATAATAAGCCTCAAACTCCTCTGCGTTGTTGCTTTTAAATTTGAATATGGGAATGCCGCCTTTTGGCGTCTCCCAACGTTCATCCCAAGCAAAAACCGAGCTTGCATCGCCGAATAAAGCAATGTTTCTTTCAATTATGATTTCTCTTTCGACATTAAACAAAACAACTAATCGATTGACATTCTTAACTTGTGTTGCGAGCAGAAAAGCGCGTGTAACATTATCTGGTGCTGTGGAGTCAATGATGACACTGTATCCTTTTTCAAGAAGCGTGTCTCGTGTTTCAGCAATCAGGGAATACACTAGAAATTCATCGCGGCACGGTGGAACTTCGTTAAAAAGCATTTGTCTCAGTTCGTCAACACCGATTCTCGCGAAATTTTTATGCTCAGCAACCAAGCGTCTTGCAAGCAAAGTCTTTCCAGTTTTCGGATAGCCGCTTAAAACGACATTCCACAGTCCTTTAACCGCGACATTCATTCATGAACCCCTGAATAGAAGTTATCATTTTAGTTATAACTAATCCAGTAAATTATAAATATGTTGTTTACTTAAAACTCTTGACACTTTTAAAGGTGATTAAATGAAAAAGTTAAAGGCGTTAATGCTGGCGCTTGTGGCTTTGCTCCCAATTTTTGCAGCTGCCGCTGCAGCCTACACTTTTGAAAGCTCAATCTACGGCAGAGTTATCGTGACCTACGCGATTCCGCCTACAGATGACTCCATGACCAATCCAGATTACAAGTTGCTAAGTTACCATTGGTACACAACCATTAACTATTACATAAACCCCAGCAACAAGTACGGCTTTTCCACAACAGCCGTAGTTAACACTATAACCGCTTCAGCCTACACGTGGGACAAAGAAACAGCCTTCCAAGTTTTCAGCTATAAAGGCACAACAACCCGAACTGCTGGAAGACGAGACGGCTACAACGTTGTCGCATGGGGCGCGTATCAAGCAGGTGTGATAGCCGTCACGTACATTTGGGCTAGTGGTTCCAGAATAGTTGAAACTGACTGCAGAATGAACACGTATTACCAATGGAGCCTCTCTGGACAGTCTGGCAAATTTGACGTGCAAAACATTATGACGCACGAGTTTGGACACTGGTGCGGTTTAGCCGACCTATACAATGATGTTGACTATTGGCTGACAATGTACGGCTATGCAAACTATGGAGAAACATACAAGCGGACGCTGGGATTAGGTGACATTCTCGGGTTAGAAGCAGTTTACGGAGCATAAAAGGCTTCTATCTCCCGTCACTCTTCCTTTTTTCTTGTATTTCAAACAACGCTTATGCATGATTAAGCCTTTATAAGAAGACTGCAGTTTTTAGCTACTAACAAAAGGGTAAGAGACGTTGCAGCAAAAACTGCCTGAAAAGCGTCATATCTTACTGTTAGGCGTGGCACATTCACTAAATCATTCGTTGTTTGTGATTGCACCGCCTTTGTTGGCTTTGATAATGGCTGACTTGGGCGTGACAAAATCTGTTATAGGCGCGGTTTCGACAGTTGCGTCTTTTCTATATGGCGTTGGCGCTTTGGTTGGTGGACCATTAGGCGACAAAATTGGAGAGACCAAAACGATTACCGTATGCCTTGCTTTCTCTGGATTATCCACCGTCATTATGCTCGCTGCAAACGCATTTGGAAACATTTACCTTTATGGATTAGCGCTGATTTTGATGGCTTCTTGGGCTAGCCTTTACCACCCCACTGCAAACTCGCTCATCTCAAAGGTTTTCAAGGGCAAGGTCGCCGAATCTATGGGACTGCATGGGGTGGGTGGAACGTTAGGCGTCGTATTAACTCCCACAGTAGCATGGATTATCGGCTCAACTTTTGGTTGGTCATGGGCTTTCGTCACTTTCGGCATGTTATGCATTCTACTTGCTTTTCTTTTCTCGAAAAAATTCAAGAAAACTAATAATGGAAACAATTATGGTGGAACAATAATTGATGCATTGAAAATTCGCGAGCTTTGGATATTGCTGATTTTCAACGTGGCAATTGGGCTTTTCATGAAAGGAGTTGAGCTATACTTTCCAACATACATTAATGAGAATCGGCAAGTTGACCAAGCATGGGCGTCGGTGGCGCTCACATTGGTTTTAGCTGCAGGGGTTCCAGGACAGTGGATTGGTGGTAAAGCCGCTGACGTGTTTGGTTCGAAGAAGGTTTTGATTGCTACATCGTTGGGTGTGTGTGCGGGCTTTTTGTGTCTTCTTTTTGTGCCAATTTATGTGGTGGGCGTGGCTGCCTTCATTCTGTTGTATGGCTTGTCATTTTATGCGCACCAACCCGCATTAAACTCGCTCGCTGGCTTTCTTTCTCCACAAAACCAGAGAGGGGCAGTTTACGGCGTATTCTTTTTCACTTCCTTTGGCATAGGTTCTATTTCGCAGTTGATTGCCGGATTCATCGCTGACTTGTATGGTTTGGATGTTGCATTTTTCCTCTTGACAATTTTTGCAGTGGCTGCGCTGTTGCTTTCGTTTAAGCTCCCAAAAAAGACAGAACGCACGTAAAAGGCGATATTTTTCCTTGCTCCTATAGTGATAGAATTCTGTAGGCTATTCCGCCCAGAAAAAGAGCAAGTCCAACGTCAATCAGCGTTATTATTAACGCTTTTTTCCACCCAAATTCGCGCTTTAAAGCGGCAATTGTTGCGAGACATGGAATGTAAATCATTGCAACCAAAGCGAAAACAATCATTTGAACAGCAGTTAAGGATTGCAGCGGAACAAGCTCGGCAAGCAATATAAGCGTTAACTCTTTGCGTAAAATGCCGAAAATTAACGGAATGCCTGCTAATACGGGAAGCCCAAGCCAACCACTTATAAGCGGACTTGCGCCGTTAACGATGTAAGTTGTAAATCCGGTTATGTCTAAAGCCACTATTGCTAGGCTTCCAGCTATTATTATTGGGAATGCTATGAAAACAAAGTCGCGTGTTCTGCTCCAAGTTTTTATTAAAATGTTCTTAATAGTCGGTCTTTTGTAAGGTGGCATCTCCATGATTAAGCCAACTGGTTCGCCTGGCAAAACTTTGAAGGCTATTCTTCCCAAAGCGAAAACGAGAATTAAGTCAAAGATGTATAAGGCTAAAGCTGCATGCAGCCCAACAAACCTTCCCACGAGCCCGAGAATTACGACGGTTCGTGCTGCACAGGGAATTAGAACCACCACAAATGCTGATAGGAGACGTTCGCGTTGTGTTTCCATGATTCTGCAACCTATGCATGCGGGAACGTTGCAGCCGTAGCCGAGCATTAAGGGTATGAAGGCTTTTCCGTGCAAGCCTATTTTGTGCATAAAATTGTCCATGAGAAAAGCTGCACGTGGCAAGTAGCCGCTGTCTTCTAAAAGTGCTAGGAGTATGTAGAAAGGCACAATGTAGGGCAAGGCTACGGAGATTCCAGCCAATACTCCAGACAAAACCCCCTTGTTGATTAGGTCAACAGCAATTTCGGGCAGAAACTGCGACAGTGCATTTGCAGTTTGGCTTGTTAAAATGCCAAAAGCGTAGTCGAAGCCTGCAGACACAAAGTTTCCGCCGACGAAAATTAACGTGAACATAACCGCCAAAATACCAACCAAAATGGGATATCCTAAAATCTTGTGTGTAGTTAACGCGTCGATTTTTTGCTCTAAACTTATTTTTGGAGGGGCTTCAACGGTTGTTACTGCTTTTGCTATTTTTGTTGCCAGACTGTATCTTTCGGATGCTATGATGACTGGAGAGGGTTCACCGTGAATTTTTTCCAGTTCACCCGCTAATTTTTCTGCGTATACGAGAACTTCTTTTCCATCTTCATAGTTTCTTATTTTTCCAGTAACATCTTCGTCTCTCTCTAGAAGCTTAATTGCAATCCACCTTGCCGGGTAAACTGCACAGATTTGCGGAAGCTTTACGCTGACAAGTTTTTCGATGGTTTCTGCGCGTTTCTCGATTTCTTTTCCGTAAGTGACCCTTAATGGTTTGAGCTGTTTTTCTCCGTTTGCAACAGCTATTACTGTCGAAAGAAGCTCGTTTATGCCCATGCCGGTTATTGCGACTGTTTGGATGACAGGCACGCCTAGGGCTGATGAGAGTTTTTCAGCGTCAATTCTTATGCCTTTTTTTGCTGCAAAATCAACCTGATTCAAATCCAATATAGTAGGCGGGTCAAGCTCTAAAAGTTGAAGCGTAAAATACAAATTACGCTCAAGCATCGAAGCATCGACAACATTCACTATACCATCTGGTTTTTCAGTGGCTATGTAATCTCTCGAGACAATTTCTTCCATAGAAAAAGTCGAGAGCGAATAAATGCCTGGCAAATCAATAATACGTATTGTGTAACCTTCAAAATGTAGCGTTCCCTCTGCCCTTTCAACCGTTTTTCCAGGCCAATTTCCAACTATCTGGTTTAAACCCGTGAGCTGGTTGAAGATTACGCTTTTTCCAACGTTCGCGTTTCCAGCCAACGCTATGCGAAGTTGTTTACCCATTAGCTTCAGTCCTTGAGGGTTTGACGAAAACTTTTGAGGCGACGCCATAGCCAAGCGCAAGCGCAGTGCCTCTGACTTCAATTTCCAATGGTCCGCGGAAAGGACATTTTCTGATAAGTTTGACTTCGACTCCAGGCGTCAAACCCATTTCTGCGAGTCTTCTGACGAGTCCGTAGCCTCCATGAGCGTAAACTATTACTCCGCTTTTTCCTTCTTCAAGGCATGTTAGAGAAAATGCTTCTTTATGGGCTGTCACAGCCTGCGGCTCAGTGATTGCCCTTCTATGTCTAAAGCGCATTATTTTTTGCCTCCGCAAGTTTGACCCAAACGCTAGAAGCATCACCGCAGCTTAGGCTGCATTCTTTTCCATCCACGCATAATACGAGTCGGGCGCCTTGTCGCTTGACAATGTGGATTGTTGCGTTGGGTTTTATTCCTTTGCTCGCTAAGAGTTGTAATCTTTCGCGGTTCTCATCGGAGATTTTTACAACTTTGCAGATTTCATTTAACCGTACTTCTGTTAGTGGATAACATTCTTGTTCTTCTATTTCGCCATGTTCGCTGGGAATAGGGTTTCCATGGGGGCAAACCTTTGGGTATTCAAGCTTCTTTTCTAGAAGTGCGATTACTTCTTCTGTTAAGGCATGTTCAAGTTTGCAAGCGTTTTCGTGGACGTCGCTCCAGTCAGCATTTAATATGTCGGTGAGTAGCCTTTCTGCAAGTCTGTGTCTTCTTATAATGTATAGGGCTAATGCTTCGCCTTTTGCTGTTAGTTTGACGCCTTTGTATGGTTCATGTTCCACTAAGTCGTGTCTCTCTAAATGTTCAATCGTGTTTGTTATTGAGCCGGGCACAACGTCCAGTTCTGCAGCTAACTCTTTTGTTTTGGCAACTCCGCTCCGTTTTTGGAGTCTATAGATTGCTTCTACATACTCTTCTGCGTCATAGGAAAGTTCCGTCGTCATTGATTATCACTTGAATTTACGAGCTCTCGTAACTTTTAACGTGGACGCACGGATAAACCTTTCGTTGCAAACGAATATGAACGAAGCTTATAAATACATAGAAAAGCAAAGCAGAACGCTCAATTGCTATTATCACAAACGCATGGAAAAACTTTCAAGCAAACAAGGTCGAAAGGAAACAATACCGCTTCTCCCGTGCTTTCTAGGGTAGATGCGCTTGAGTGATTAGAAATTCTGCAAAGTGTTACGCTGCGAAATATTGACGAATGTATGCAAATTAGCGCATAGATTTAAAAAAATAGTGGACTGTTAACTTAGGAATGTTGAGAATTTAAACAAAAACCTAAATCTAATATACTCCCAAACAAGTGAGAATTCGAAGCATGCTTCTCTGCGATCTGGCAACGGTCCAGCCCAAATAATTAGTTTCTACAAAATATTGTCAAACGGTGTGTAGAAATTGTAGAATAAGCGAATGTTTTCCGTTAGTGGCGTGCCTATTGTTCTCCGATAACTTGAATTATAACCGTCCTTCTTCTTGAATGCACGTCTGTTTCTACGAATAGTAATGATTGCCATGTTCCAAACTCTACTCTGCCGTCAACTACTGGCAAAGTCTTGTCAGGCGGCAAAAGCAGAGATCTTAAGTGCGAATGAGCGTTTGACGGATGATTATATGCGCCATGTTTTGGAACTAATTTCTCAAGTAACGCTTTGATGTCATTTAGTAAGCTGTAATCGTTTTCTGTTAAAACTAATACGCCCGTAGCGTGTGGTGCAAAAACGTGGACTACACCATTTTTTACGCCCGATTTGGCAACAGTTTCCTGCACTTTATCTGTCAAGTCTACAAATTCTATTTCGCCTTTCGTTTGGAAACTAATGCTTGTGTTAAACACTTTGAAGCCAGACATTGCGTTAGTTCACTCCAACAATCTAGTCATTATTATTTCATCTACGTACTTGCCATCTTTAAAACGCTTTTTAGGAATAACCCCAGTCTTGGCAAATCCAACTTTCTCGTAAACATGGATTGCGCGTTTATTGATTGCAAAAGCTGAAAGCGTCAAAACTTTCAACTCCATTTTCTCAGCCTGTTCTATCAGAGTCTTCATCATTTCAGTTCCGATGCCAACATCTCTGAAACATTTCTTGATGGCTATGCCTATCACACCCACATGCTTTTCGTAGCCGTCTCTCTTGTTTGTCTCCGAAACCGCAACAACTTTCCCATCTATCTCGGCAACCAAGTAAAACAACTTGGCTTTTTCTAAGTTGCTGAGCACCCTTGCCAAGAAATCAATTTCCTCTTCTCTCGAAACCTTTTCACTTCTAAGAATGTCTGTGCCTTCTTCTACCAGCGAGTTTATTAGCTCCAAAAAATCTTCCAAATCTTCCCACTTCGGCGTCCTCAAAACCACTTCGCGGCCGTCCTTGGCTTTGAAGCGCCTAATCTCTTCGCCAGATCGCATAGCCTAAACCTAATGGTTTGGACGCTTTAATACTTTTCAGAACATGCAGAAAAGAGTGAGTTTTGTTGATGCTTCTGTATACCGTCGCGTAGGGGAGTTGTTTTCTGGAGGGTGTTAGTGATATGGAAAACAGCAAGGTAATACATGACTCACTAAATTAACCATAAAAGAAAGATTCAACATCAAAAAATCAAAGACATTAACGATTTAGCCTACAGTAACCAAAACACTTTTACACATTCATGGAAGATAACCGCGGAAAAAGCTCCTTTTCCGAATACAAAAACTCAAGCTAATCACTTGGTGAAGACCTCTTCTGCGGTATACAAAAGCATAAACCAAAGCCGCGAGAAAAAGCAATTCTCACACAGAGCAGTTTATTGTCGAATCTCTTGTAAAGCAAAAAACGGAAAGAGCAGACCAATCAATTGTGAAATGCATGAACAGCTCATATGCTCAACCTCAGAGTGAAAAAAAGAGACCACTACAACTTGCAAATTTAATAAGAATACTCTTCAGCCTGGCATACAAGCAGTTTCCTATAGAAAAACTTCCAGCAAAAACTCAACTTAGCACAGTCACAAAGAGCGCAATGAAATAGCTTAAAAAGCCAAACCGCATTCAAAAAAATTCGAAGCAACCGCGAACTAGTTGCTGTTAAACTTCACTTGGAGATTTTCGACAGTTTTTATATGAGGCTTTGGTTAAGTCCATGCTTAGGGTTTGTTGGCAAAATAGAAAACGCTAGAAAAGGCTTAGAATTGCGAAAAAGGCTCAATTTGAGCTTAATCATTTTCGGCTTCCACCGGCGCTTTGTTTGAATTTTTCGAGGTCGCTGTCTTCGAACTGAAACAAGCTTAAAAACTCCAGTTAATCGGCAATGCATGTTTGAAATTGGCGCTAATTTTGAAAATAAGTCCTTCGGATATTTTTCATTTTTAGGCGAGAAAAAACGGTATGTTGTGAGTTTCTTAATATTGCCGATTTAGAAATAACCGCTATAATAATTCGTTGCCATGGTTTGTTGTAGAGAGGAAACAAGTAGAAGGCAGTGTAAAGGTGTTAAAACTTGCCAGCTAGCACTTTTGGAAACGACATGGAAATAATCGAAAAAAACGTCAACGGTAGAACAATGACTGTAAAATGGGACTGGGGCAAATTCAAAAACACAGAAGGCTTCCCAGTTGACGACAACCTCATAAACTGGGTAATCGGACAAGAACAAGCCCTAAAAGAATGCTTCCTATGCCTCGACGAATGGGTACACAAACTCAAATGGTTAGAAAAAACAAAATGGTACGAAAGCTGGAGCGACCCAAATAAGCCTAAACCGTCAGCAAAAGCAAGCATAAGCCCAGGACCATACCTTCTGCTATTAGGCGACCCTGGAACTGGCAAATCATTAATTGGCAGAGCCTTAACAGAAAAACTAACACAGATTTACAAGGAAAACGGCATAAAACTTTTCGATGTCTTATGCTGGAGAAACACTGCTTTACCAAGCCAGCCCAAAGTTTCAATTCACGAAGCTGGCGAGGCAAAAAAAGTACTACAAAAGGAACAACTTAAAGAGCTGAAAAGAAAATTCCTTACAAAAGTGGGATTCAAATCTCTACAAGTTTTCCTAATCGCCATGGGCTTATTTCTCATATTCTTAGGCTTCTATTTTATGCTTCAAGCTTGGATGACTTGGAATGCAAACCCAATGTACCTTGGAGAAACACTTCAACAATATTATAACTACAACTTCATGGATTACCTAGCCAGTAAGTTTGTTGGACTTGTACCTTTAACATTCATTCCAGGCGGCAGCCTAATCTTCTTCGGCGTTTTCATGTGGTGGTTCTCTAAACTGGGCGGATTAGGCAATATGAAAGGCATTGCAGGGGCTCAGCAAACGGAGGTGCCAAAGCTGATAGTTGACAACAGCTCTGGACACGCGCCATTCGTAGACGCAACAGGGCACAGAAGCGCCCAGCTTTTCGGTTCAATAGCTTGGGATCCGTATCAAACTGGCGGCTTAGGCACTCCGGAGCATCAGAGGGTCACTGCTGGCGATGTTCACAGAGCTTCATTAGGCATATTATATATTGATGAGATAAAGAATCTCGACCCAGAAGAAGCCATAACACTGTTAACGGTTCTTGAAGACGGACAGTTACCCATAACTCTGAGAGGCAAATGGCACGGAGGCGACACCGCAGCAATGGCGGTCTCAACTGAACCCGTGCCCGCAATAACCTTTCTCGTCGGCGCTGGAAACTTCGACAGTATAGGTCAAATTCATCCCGCTCTTATGGACCGTATTTACGGTTACGGCAAAGTCGTGAGAATGAACAATGACATGCCGAATACTTTGGAAAATAGACGCAGGTATGTGCAGTTCATAGCTCAAGAAGTTAAACGCTTCAATCTCATACCCTTCAGCAGAGAGGCATGCGAAGAAATCGTGGAGGAAGGCAGGCGCCGAAGCAACAAAAGAGACGCTTTGACAACGAGGTTTAGACCGTTAATTTCCATCATTAAGACTGCTGCTACGCTTGCAATGAACGAAGATTGTAAGATTGTTGAAAAACGTCATGTTAGAGAAGCCATAGAACGCCACTGCAAAACGATTCAGAGGCAAATATTGGAGCATGAAATGAACGAAAGAGGCAAACTGTTGGAAATAAAGCCTAAAGGTGTCAAGCTTGGACAAATCTACGGTTTGGCAGTTGTCAGAGACCCATACAGTGGCGAAATGACAGGAAGCGTCTTGTCAGTAAAAGCCCACATGTCTAAAAAGAGTGAGCTTCCAAGAACTTATCCAATTAAAGGCTATTACAAGGTTACAGGAGTGGCTAAGGGACAAAGCTTCATTTCAGACAGCATAGCAAAAGTCAGAAGCGTCATACTGCAAAAATACGGTATT
This sequence comes from Candidatus Bathyarchaeota archaeon A05DMB-5, assembly GCA_019685655.1. Classification (NCBI taxonomy): domain Archaea; kingdom Thermoproteati; phylum Candidatus Bathyarchaeota; species Candidatus Bathyarchaeota archaeon A05DMB-5. The sequence continues at coordinate 107,987 of JABFQP010000003.1, forward strand.
GACATAGCACAAGACTACTTAACACACATAGATTTCGCTCAATCCTACGGCGTAGACGGCCCATCAGCAGGTGTAACAATGGCTATCCTTTTGTGTTCACTTATTGAAGGAAAACCAATCAGGCAGGATGTGGCGGTTACTGGCGAAATCAACTTAGGCGTTGGAGACACAATTCAGATAACCGCTGTGGGCGGCGTTTACGAGAAGATTAAGGCTGCTGAAGCGTGGGGTTTCAGAAAGGTTGTCATTCCACAGAAAAACTACGAGCATTCCATCGACCCCAGAGACTACAAGATAGAGGTTGTTCCAGCATCCACCTTAGACGACTACTTAAAAGAGTGCCTAATTGAAAAACCCGCGCTCACCGTGTGGGCTCAAACCTACAAACGCAGAAAATCATAGCCGTCCAAACACCTCATTTTTGGCTTATTTTCTTTGAAAAGCCTAAATGTTCCAGTCAACTCTAGGCTAAATAGCAAACATTTTTTGTTCTTTGAACACGGATTTTTACGGTCTTGTAATCTTCGTGAGTTAGGTATTACTTGCGTTTTCTATGTTTCACTATGGCTCACTGGTATACAAAAGCATCAACAAAAAACACTGTTCTAACGCTGAACGTTATTTTTAAGAAGCCACAATAAGCATAATGGATGTGTGGAGAGAACGCTCAGTGGTCAGAGAAATTGACAAGGATGAACTTCGCCGATGGCGCAAGAGGGGCTTCTACAGCGAAAACGTTCTTGTAAAACTCTTACTAAAAAATGGATACCACGCGGCACGTGTTCCCGTGAGCAATCCAAGCCTTAACCCATTGCCCGACATAATCGCAAGAAAAGCCGCGCATATTTACGCTTTTGAAGTAAAAAATGCTGGGTACTACGCTTATTTTCCGAAGCAGCAAATTGAGAAACTCTTCAGATTCCTTGATGAGCTTATCCCGATGGAAAAGGAGTTTAAGCATGCAATTCTCGCTGCGCATCTTGGCAAACGATGGGTCTTCAAGGAGGTTCCATGGAAAGACTGGGAGAAAAACAAACTTCCAGAAAAAGCGCGAATTTTGCGAAGGGACAGAGGAAACTTTGACTTAGTAAAGGGGAGCTCATAATTAATGCTGACTGAAAAGAGAGTGGTTCAAGCATCTAACCTGTGCAAAATTTATGAAATAGGCGATGCGAAGATTGAAGCTTTCAAGGATGTAAGTTTCTCTGTTGAAAAAGGCGAATTCACAGTCATAGGCGGACCTTCAGGCTGTGGGAAAACGACACTTCTAAACATTATCGGCGGCATCGATAAATCCACAAGCGGAAAAATAATTGTTTTTGGAGAAGATTTAAGCGTCAAGGATGAGGATTTTCTTGCGAACTTCCGATGCCACAAGATAGGCTTCGTTTTTCAATCTTACAATTTAGTGTCTACGTTGACTGTGGCAGAAAATGTTGCCTTTCCAATGGAGTGGGCTCGAAAACCAGAAGACCATATTGAGAAGCGAGTAAGCGAATTATTAGCGATGGTTGGATTACAACACAGAGCAGCGCACTTTCCATCCCAACTCAGCGGTGGCGAACAACAACGCGTGGCTTTCGCGCGGGCATTAGCAAATGACCCGCCATTACTTCTCGTTGACGAACCGACAGGAAATCTTGACACAAAAACTAGTCGAAAGATTGTTCAAATACTTGAGAAGTTGAAGAGCGACGGGAAAACCATTATTGTTGCGACGCATGACGAGCATATACTTAGGTTGGCAGATCAGAAACTGCGCTTTGAAAATGGGAAGCTGGTAAGCTGAATTGAGTCAAACCTCTTTTCCAGTTAATGATTTAATTCGCAGAAAACTCCAAACAAGCTTGGTTATTGTCAGCTTAACCTTATGTGTGACGTCAACACTTTTTCTTTTGCTTTTCTGCCAAAAAATAGGCATAGGCATCACGGCTACTGTTGAGAATAAGCTGACCGCGGGGTTTTCAACAATTTTTACGCCATTCTTAATATTTGTTGGCGTGTTGGTTTTTGTTGTTGGCGCGGTTATTGCGTCGTTTATGGTTTTTGTTATGATGTCTCAACGCGTAAGAGACATTGGATTGATGAAGGCAACTGGATGCCCTAACGAGTTGATTTTTGGTTACTTTATGACTGAGATTCTTATAGTCACGGTTGCAAGTTGCGTGTTAGGTATAGCGTTGGGAGTAGTGGCTGATTTGGTTTCAACAAGTCTTCTCGGCACTTTTGGGCTTCATGTGCCGCAAGCACCAATCACTTTCTGGCTTATCTTGCTGGTTTTTGCTATATTCCTCTTTTTTGGTTTAATTTTTGGCGCGAAACCTGTTCTTGACACGACAAAAATTGAATCTGCTAAGGCGATTTCGCCAGCTTACTATTTTGGATTAGGTAAGGAGTCTAGTTTTAAAGCAGTTTCAAAGTCGAATTTAACGTTTAAAATAGCAATGAGAAGCTTGTTTAGACGTAAATCTGCAACAATTCGCATTATTCTGTGCTTATCCACGGTTTTCATATTAGTAACTGTTGCTGTTGCGGGCGGAATTATTGCCAATCAAACCACGAGGAACTGGGTTGAAAAAGCCATAGGCAGAGACGTGATTTTAATAGCTCATCAAGACATGTGCAGCCAATATGCATTGTTATTGTCAAAATTTTATGAAGCTAAAGAAGAACCATCACTCAATTATACGGATGAAAAATATCTAATACCCAAAGAAATCCTCAATAATTTGAATTCAATGCCTGAAATTTCCATTATTGACACCCGTTTAATCCTTAAAGCACACATTCTGGAAATACAAAATTACACATTCAACCCATCCACGGGAGAAACTATACCCGTAGGCGATGACCGCGAAGGAGACGCCATTGTTGTTGGCATCGAACCTGAAAAAACATTAAGCGCGTGGTTTTTGGATGGACGTTTTCTAGGTAATAAGCAAGCGCAAGAAGCAATAGTTGGAGATTCCTTAGCTCAGAAACTGTTCTCTTCTCCTTTAGATCAAGGATTAAAAATGTTTAACGAGACTTCTGCGGTTTTTGATGTTGTAGGTGTTTGTTTAGACCCGATTAACAATGGAAATGTTACTTATGTTCCCCTCGAAACCTTACAAAATATTATGGGCGTTTCTAAGCCTAACCTTGTCATGGTTAAAATTAACCATTCAATTAATTACGCTGACGTTTTGAATCAGATAAGGGCAAATGTTAGCTCTGTGAATGCCGGCTTTGTGGTGTTCGAGCTTAATGGGGTGTTAGATAAAAATCTGGGTTTTCTCGAGTTCATTTGGTCTGTAATAATGTTTTTGCCGTTGTTTTCTTTAGCTTCAGCATCCCTCTGCCTAATAGGCTATGTCATGCTCTCGATTGCTGAGCAACGTCAAGAGTTTGGTGTTTTGAGAGCTTTAGGCGCTAAACCGAGAACAGTTGTAGAGATTGTTGCGGGACAAAGTCTCATTGTGTTACTTGCAAGTTACGCTGTTGGTATCGCGTTGGGCGTCATAATCACGTTGATGATTTTGATGCCAGAACCATTAGTTACTAACTACACTATTATGGAAATTGCAGGGTGGTTGCTGACGGCTTTTTGGCAACTTTTGTTTTCAGCTTGTATCCCACCGTTAAATTTGCAAGGAAATCAATCAGAGAAATAATGTAGCCATAAGCATATAATTATTGCATGTCAAGAGTTGCTCTGCTTCGCATGTCTTTTGTCAAATGCTTCAATGAATCTACTAATGCGGGTAGTTGGGTTAAGAAGTCTTGCAGTTGAAGAACAGGAATTATCGGCACGCCATCATAAAACTTAAACCTGCCCGGAACAAGCAGCAAGACTGCTGGAACAAATTTGATCCTTTCCCATGAGACACATTCAATTTTGACGAAGGGATTTGGCAAAGATTCGGCGAAGATGAATGCTCTTTCTACTTGTTCTTCAACAATTTTCCTCAACACTGAAGGATAAACTCCATGATGCCAATGTTTACAGTCCAAGCACACTGCAATTGGCTTTTTGCATCCCACTACGTCTATTTCCCATCGGCGCCCAGCATATTTAAACCTCACATTTCTATAGACGCCGTAGCCGTTACGTTCAAACGCAAGAGCAGCTATATCTTCAAATTCTTTCCAATGAAGGAAACTGCTTACGTTCTCCACGTCAGCTCCTAATTGTAAGGCATACACAGCCAATTTAACGCGTTGCAGGCTGTCTGCTTCCACAACGCTTTTCTGCAAATAAACGCATCCATCATTTTGCAGTTTTCGAAGCAACTTTTCAACAATCTGCAGAGGCAGTTTTGCATCTTTTTTAACTAGTTCTAATGAAACTGCACCTTCTCTGGTCAATTTCAGAAGGGAAATTATCAGATTTCCTTCAATATTCACTGGAAGAACCACCGAAATTAATGTAAAAATGTAAAGAATAGCACGTTTTTGAGAATTGCTTAAAAGTCTTTCTATACGAGAACACGTTATTTCTCCGCGATAAAGTATCGCATGATTGGACGATTTTCAGAACGCCGCAGAACCTCAACAAATCCTGCCTTTCGAAAAGAGGAAACCAAACCAGTATACGCAAAAGGATCCGGCATTCTTCCCTTTTTAGGCTCAACAGGATATCCTTCCACAATCTTACCGCCTTGCCTACGCACATGCGCAACCGCAGCTTTTAGCAACTGCACAGTAAGTCCTTTACCCCTAAATGGCTTAGCAACAAAAAAGCAAACAACAGACCAAACAGGCTTATCATCAACCCGCTTCAGAACACGAGACCTTTCCAGAGCCGGATAGGCTTCTCTTGGAGCAACCGCACACCACCCAATCGGTTCGCCATTCGCATAAGCAAGAATTCCCGAGGCTTCACCAGAATCCACTATTTCTTTCAAGGCTTTTCTGTTTAATTCTCCCTTTTGACGCATAAAATCAGACCGCTTCAGCTTCCACCACATGCACCAGCAACCGCCACAAGCACCTCGTTCGCCGAACAATTTTTCAAGGTCAACCCATCGTTCAGGCGTTAACGGGTAAAACTCTACGTTTGAAATCTCTGAACGCTTTAATGACATACCATCACCACTTTCCTTAACCTCTTAACCTTTCTAAACCTTTTCGGACACGACTCTTAACAGTCCAACGCAACAGTTACTTACTAAACAAGATTAATGAAAAAGCAACTATTACACTTTCCACTTTAATTAAGGCAGTCAAGCCAAGTTTCAACCTATTTATAAGGGGGACTATAGCTTCTGTACAGCACAAAAAAGAAGATAGTGAACATCGCCCTTTACTTGCGATAATAATTGACCGCCGAAATCACGTATTTTCCGACAAACGGTCTTTATCAACCACAGCCTCAGCCCAATTTCCATACCTTATCCAAAGAATAGAAACAACCCCTCCCACAACATTGCTAACCGCGAAAGCCAACCAAACCCCCAAAGAAGCCATTCCCAAAGTAAAGGCTAAAACATAACCTAAAGCCAACCGTATTCCCCAAAGCCTCGACACGCCAACAACCGTCGGAAATAACGTGTGCCCCGACCCTCTCCCAGTAGACATGGCATTTGCAAACAAACCGAAAAACGGAAGCGTCGGCAGCAACATCTGCATGAACAGTTCAGTCTCATTCACTATGTTCGGGTCATCTGCAAACACGTCAACTACAGCTCTTCTAATCGGATAAACAATGCTAGCTACTAACACCATAAGAGCAAATATCAAAAGAGCCGCTTTAAACGCAACCTCCCTAGCCCTTCTGCGGTCTCCCGCTCCCAAACTTTGCCCTATCATTATAGCTGGCGCACCACTCAACCCCCACAACGCAGCATCCACAATGTCCATTATCACAAACCCTATGGAAAAAGCAGTAGCCGCAAAAATGCCTAACATGTTAACAAGCCTAAGTTGCATAAGGAAAGCAAAGCCATTCGTCAAACCAAGCGTCAGAATCGGCAAACCTATACGCAAAAATAGACGAACCCATTCAGCATCTATCTCTCTAGTAAGCCTTATCTTAAGCTCAGGATAATCCCTCCTAAGCAAATAAGTCAAGGCACTTATCGAAATTATCTTCCCCAAAACATCAGTAAGAGCTGCGCCCATAACTCCCAAACGAGGAAAAGGCCCAATACCCAATACAAAGAACGGATCTAAGATAACGTTGATGCCCACAGATATTAAATTCACTATGGCTGGACGCTTAGTGTCTCCGACGCTTTGAAGTAACGTTGTATATGTTAACGCTATATAATTGAAAAACACGTCGAAAGCTATCACGCCAGAGTAGTTCATGACATCCTCAAATATTTCAGACGGAGTAGACACAATCCATGTGAAAATTAAGCTTCTAAGAGTTAAAAGTGAAAGACTTAACATGGTTCCAGCGAGAAAGGCCACGGTAAAGAAACGTGACGCTTCCAAACTAGCCTTTTTGTAGGCTTTGCCCCCAATATATTGTGATACCATGCTTAAACAAGCAGTTGTTAAAGCCATCACAAGCGCTTGAAAAAGCATTAAAACAGGCCACATTTGTCTAGGAACCGCCACCGTAATTTCGCTGTAACAGCTTAGCCAGTAAGCGTCTGCTACGTTGTAAGTCACGACTACAAGCTGATTTACAAGAGGAGGCAAGCCCAACCAAAGAATTGTGCGAATAACTGGTCCGCTGACAATTTTATCTCTGTATTTGCTTATTTCAGGCGATTCTGCTGGTCCTTCAAAGTCATCGGACATAGACCTTTTTGAATGTGGAACTAATCATAAAAGGTTTTTCTTACAGTCACTCATCAAATATGTTGCCATTTACATGAAAACTATTGGCGATTCCAAAAACAAAGTTGCAACCATTAAGCGAAACCAAAAAATTACAAAATAAAACTCCTCGAAAACAAATTCAACCACTAATTTTCGCCTTAATCTTTGGAATAAACTCCTTCTGCATTTGCACTACACCAAAAGTCGTAATCTTATACTTGTCATCCGCAGTCTTCATAACCATATCGCCTTTAACAAGCTCACCAAGCCTTGTGCTCACAATCTTCCCACTCTTCCCAAGCTTAGCTTGCAACTCTTCCTTAGAAACACAATCACTCTGCAATAAACCTAAACCATAACCCACATTAGCAGCCAAAAGCCACAACAACAAAGTCTCATTATCCGTAAGCCTATCCTTAGTCACAAGCAAACTCGCACCTTCCTTGGAAAAACCAATCAAACCCTCACACGCCTTAACAAGCCCTTGCAAATCCACACTCAAAACAAGCCGCTTCGCAACGTCAAAAGAAGGCAAAAACTCACTAAAAAACCTGTTCAAACTTAACCAAACATCTTCAACGTTGCCTGAAAAAGTCTTCTCTACATCGCCATAACGCACATGAACTGTAATCTGCCTAACTCCACTCACGTCATCTTACCTCGAAGCCTAGCCAAAACCTCATCCTCAACCCAACGCTCGCCCTGCACAGTCAACTTAAACTCAGGCTTACTTGGGTCTGGCTTAAACACTTGCCCACGCTTAGTCATCTCATTCAACCTTGCAGGAACCATACATTTTATTCCACTCGACTCCAAAAGTTTCTGAATCTGCGCTGCAGTGTTCTTCTTCTCTTCAGAAGCATACAAAGTCAACCCAATAGCCTTGTAATGCGTAAGATTCTCACGAGCAATAATCACAGGACCCTCTGTAGTAAACTCCACCACACCCTTCAACTGAACACCCGAAGGAACAAGCCTGTTCGAAACAAAATCCGACACTTTCTCCACAAAATCCTGTGGAAAACTCTCCAACAAACCCAAAACTTCTTGCGCATTTTCGCCTTCAATTACAATCTCGCCGAAAGGCGTCTTAATTCGGGCTTCAACCTTTCTCACGCTGCCCACCTCCTAACCCAAAGTCTCCTTCTCAGCTAAAATATAAACGTGACCAGCATCAGTCTTCCACCGTCTAACCCTACCTTGCTTAACAAGTCCCATGAGAACTCCTGCTAAGACTCGCCCAGAAAAATCTAACTCATTAGCTTTTAACGCCTCTCTTAACTCATCCATAGTTCTTGGTCGCCATTTTCCCCAATCAGTTTCAAGAACTCGTAAAATGGCTTCGCCGCAATTGTCTGTGCGCATAATTTTTGGGTATTTCTGTGCTGGAGCTCCTGCCTCTTCTTTAGGCGTTTCCTTCTTAATCGTAAGCGTCGCCACCGTTTTAGGCTTAACTGCTTCAAAGGCTCGCTGTATGTTTACTATTAAACTCGGCAAATCCTCAACTGTTTTCAAAACTTCTTCGCGTGTTCCGTTAATTTCTACTTCATACTCTCCAATTTTCACGCGAAAACCAAAACATTCACGTTTTTCTTCCATTTTCTCCCTCACCATTCAAATGCAAATGTCATACGGATACTTAAATGGCATACTCCTTTTAGAACTTACGATTGTCGATATATGTCGGTTTCAGAAATAGCGTATTAAATATTAAGATGCACTATACTACATGTTGAACCCAAACCGGGGAATCTACGTGGCAAAAAAAGGAATACTCGTGTGGCTCTTCAGCACCTTAACCTTCCTATCTCTAATCCATCTAACCGAAGCAATTTACGCTTTAGCCTTCAACGGCCAAATTAGACTTCTAACATTGTATCCATTCATAAACGAAAGACTACAAGCCATAACGCCAATGGCATATTTTCTCGTAAGCGCAGTTACAACGTTCATCTTTTGGGGAATCACATGTGCAGTAGCCTTCGAAAACCCTGTTGAAGCCTTCTTGAATAAGATACTTTCAGACGCCAAAACACAAACTGCTGTTGAAGCTCAATTGCTAGAAGAAAAAAGCGAAATACTTGACATGATAAACGAGACAATAGAGTTAAACAGTCAAAACTTGGCGCAGGTCAAGGACATTATTTACAACGTTAGGACTGAGGTGAAAGAGCTTCAGCCGCTCAAAGAAAATGTGGAGAAGATAAGAGCTGAACTGAGCAGTTTGAAGAAGGAGATTAAGAAAATCGAGGAAAAAGTGCAGTTTCCGAACATTTGTCCCGTTTGTGGAAAGCCGTTGCTTCCTGAATTCAAAATATGTCCTTACTGTGGCGAACCAGTGAAGGTGCCATCAACGCCTGTTATTGCGCTTAAGGATTACAAGTAGCTATGTAAACTATTTCGCTGCGGTCTTCAGTTTCTCCTTTAGCAGTTTACTTGCTTGGGCTGCGTCGATTTTGCCACGTAAATTCTTCATGATTATGCCCATGAGAATGCCAAAACTGCCTTCGCCTCGTTCTCTAATCAATTTTTCATTTTCCGCAATTATCTTGTCGATTGTGGCGTTTAGTTCTTTTTCGGAGATTGTTTCCAAGCCAAGAGCGCTGATTGCTTTTTGTAGGCTTTCGTTTTCGTGTTTTGAGAGCCAAACGAACACGTCTTGTACTGCTTCTTTTGTTAATGTGCCTGTGGCTACGTTTTTGAAGATTTCTCTTATTTGTGTGTCTGAAACTTTGTCTGTTTCTATGCCTTCGCGTTTTAGGGCTTTCAGTGTTTCTGTGAGGAATGCTGCGACTGTTGTGGGTGAAATGTTGCTTTCTGTTATGATTGTTTCGAATAATTGGCTGTATTCTGAGTCCATGATTTGTTTGGCTAATTTTTGGTTGAGTTTGTATTCCTTCGTTAGGCGTTGGAGTTTTTGTTCTGGAAGTTCTGGCAATTGTGTATTAATTTTTTTTATGTAGTCTTGGGTTATTTGTGTTGGTGGTATGTCTGTTTCTGGGTACATTCTTGCTGCGCCTGGTCTGGGACGCATGTAGCGTGATGTCCCATCGGGGTTTACATTGCGGGTTTCTTCCGGCACGCCTTTTATGGCTTCTTTTGCTCTTTCTATGACTGCTTTTAGGGCGTCTTTGGCGTTTTCTGGTGTGTCTGCGACGAATACAATTGCGTCGTCGTTTTCTGCTTTGACGGCTTTTTTTAATGCTTCGACTTCTTGGGTTGTTATGCCGTAGGCGGGTAGTTCGTCAGTGTGGAATATTCCGCCGACTCTTCCCCAGAATCTTGCTCTGTCTGCCATTTCTGTTCCTAAGCGTAAGTTGGGCGCTAGTTCTTGTTTGAGTAGGTTTTTGAATTTTGGGAGTTTTACCGCTAGGACTTGGTGTTTTTTGTCTAGGGCTTTGCGGATTACTTTGCATTGGGTTTGTTGGAATATGTTGGTTACGTTGTGGATTTCTTCTTTTAGTTGTGTTTCTTTGATTCCTTTTTTTTGGAGTTGTTGGCTTATTTTTATGAGGTTTAGTTGGCGTTGGATTTCGTATTCTATGACTTGTGGTAGTAGTTCGAGTTCTTGGACTCCTTTGATTTCTATGAGTGCGCCGTTTGTGATTGATATGTTTAGGTCTTGGCGGATTGTTCCTAAGCCTCTTTTGGCTTTTCCTGTGGCTCTTAGTATTTTTCCTATTGTGAGCGCGATTTCTTCTGCTTCTTTTGGTGTGTTTATGACTGGTGCGGTTGCGATTTCGATTAGTGGTATGCCTAGGCGGTCTATGCGGTAGTGTAGTGTGTTGTTTTCTCGTCCCATTATTCTTGCTGCGTCTTCTTCTAGGCTTATGTGTTGGATTGGGACGGTTTTTTCTCCAACTTTGATTTCGCCGTTTAGGGCGGTTACGCATGTTCTTTGGAAGCCTGTTGTGTTTGAGCCGTCTATGACTGTTTTGCGCATTACGTGGATTTCGTCGACTGGTTTGGCTTTCATCATTAACGCGACTGTTAGGGCTGTTTCGACTGCTTCCATGTTTATTGGGTGTGGTGGTTCTTCGTCCATTTCTACGAGGCATGATGTTGCGCGGTTTGCTTCATATTGGATTTTTACGCCTTTTTGGAATTCGAAGTATGCGGCGGGGTCTACTTGTCCTAGTTCGCTTTGGGTTGGGCGTAGTCTGCGTATGAATGTGATTTCTGGTTGTTCTTTGAAGAGTTCTGGTTTGCATTGGCAGAACAGTTTTGCGGATGTGTCGAGTTGCTGGTGGATTTCTAAGCCTACTTTCAAACCGATTTTCTCGTAGTCGATTTCCATATGTTGTTGCCTCCTTACTCTTCGCCTATTTTCTCTGGGATTGTTCGTGGTGAAAATTCGCCTGCTATGTTTGTTTTTAGTAGTTTTTTGGCTTCTTCTAGGTTTTGGGTTTGTCCGAAAATCCACATTAGCTTGACGAGGGCTGTTTCTGGAAGCATGTCTTCTAATGGAATCACGCCTAAAGCGAGTAGGTCGCGTCCTGAGTCGTAGACGTTCATGTTTACGCGTCCCCAGATGCATTGGGAAGTCATGGCAACCATGACATCGTGTTTTACAGCGTCTTTTATGGCGTTGAAGCAGTATTTTCCAACATGTCCTAAGCCTGTTCCTTCAAGAATTATTCCTTTGTATTCGTTATCCACATAATAATTGATTAAGGCGGGGTTCATTCCTGGATAAAATTTGATTAGTGCGACTTTTTCGTTGAATTTTGGTTTTAGAATTAATTTTTTTGTTGGGTCGCGTTTTTGGTAATTTTCTGTTAGCATGGTTATTTTTTGGTCTTGTACGCGTGCTAGTGGCGTGGCGTTGATTGTTTTGAAGGTGTCTCTTCTGCTTGTGTGGCATTTTCTGACTTTTGTTCCTTTGTGGAGTATTATTGTGGTGTCTGATGTTGTTTCGTGCATGGCTATTGCGACTTCGGCGAATGGAGCTTTTGCGGCTGCGGTTACTGCGCCTATTAGGTTTGTTGCTGCGTCTGAGCTTGGGCGGTCTGCTGAGCGTTGTGAGCCTACGAGGATTACGGGTACGGGTAGGTTTTGCAAGGCGAAGCTTAGGGCTGCGGCTGTGTAGCCCATTGTGTCTGTTCCGTGTGCGATTACGACGCCCTCTACGCCAGCGGAGATTTGTTTGGCGGTGGCTTCTGCGGTTTCTGTCCAATGGGCGGGTGTGATGTTTTCGCTGAATAGGCTGAATAGTATGTGTGCGTCTATTCGTGCTATGTTGGCTAGTTCTGGGACTACGCTGTATAGGTCGCTTGCTGTTAGTGCTGGGCGTACGGCGCCTGTTCTGTAGTCCACTCGGCTGGCGATTGTTCCGCCAGTGCTGATTATGACGACTTTGGGCAGTTGGGGATTTTGTTCTGGCGGCTCTGGTGGGGTGAATGTGGGTTTTGCACCTTTGCCTATCCGTTCTATTTTTGTGTCAGGTGTTATACGGACGCCAATGTTGTAGCCGCTTTTCAATTTTATAACTACGTGTTTTTCGTCTCCATATTCAGAACGCGGGATAAGTATGCCTTCGTAGACTTCTCCGTTTTTTGTTATACGTACTAAATCGCCTATCTGGACTTCAGCCCTTTTAATAACCTCTAAAGCCTTACCCCTATACCCTGAAAATTTCTGTTCTCCACCCATTTTTAGTTCTCCAATGGTTCATTTAGAAGAGATGAGGGATTGTGGTCTTTAACTTTATCGTAGGTAATTGGTCTGCTAGCTTTTTGGATTTGGTTTAATTAAATAAACAGTGTTATGTGTTCTCTGGTTGCCTTACGTAGTTTATCCACCACACCAAGTATATGTTGAAATTGCTCTTCTTCCTCTTTACTTTCAAACCCCTTTTCACTCCATGTACGAAGGTCTTCGACAAGATAATTAAGCAAGTATGAGAGCTCCTTTTTTCTAAATTCTACCCTTATTGCTCTCTTATTCATTTTGAATCACATTTCAACATTTATAGAGAGCAGACTTAAATTTTTGCCATTCAATCTTTAAAATATGTAACACGCTCTTAAGTAAGTGCTTCTGGTATTTTGTTTAGGGTTTCCTTTCCCAGCTTGGTTATTTCATAAAGCCTTCCGCGTCTACTCCTTGGGGTTAAACACTTAACTAAATTTTTCTGTTCAAGTTCTCGGATTGCTCGTGTAACATGTTCGATACGAATATTCGTCTGTTTCGAAATAACGCTGGGGGTCTTTGGATCATCTAGTAGACATGTTGCTATTTTTCTGCGATAAGAGCTCGCAATGAGGAAACTAACTTCTTCCCACGCCAAGAATGTGTAACCTTATTTCTCAAATGTCATCTTAAGAAATTAATTCTTAATGGCCAGATGGTTACCATCACGCTGTTAACTGGTAAATTCTTGGTCATAAATTAGTTGAATCTTTCCACATAGATTAAGCAAAGATTGAAATGCGATGTTGGCTTTGTGTAACAAGTCCTGAAAATTGGGAAAAGTCAAAGAACACAGGCTCTGGGGGTCTTGAAGACCGTTATGAGATAACTGTGAAAAAACTCACATTAGGCGATGTTTTCGTATTTTATGTTAAGCAACCTGTTGGAGCAATCACTGGAGTTTACATAGTGTCCTCTAAATGGTATTATAATGAGAAACCCGTAGGATGGTCTAAAATATTCCCCTATAGAGTCAGAATAACCCCTTTATTGGTTCCGCCAACTCCGATTAAGTTGGATGACAAACGGGTCGAAGAACTACTATTTTTCACAGACAAGTCTAGGGATGCTCGAAGAAGCTTTTTTCTGGCATCAATGTTTCCGATTCCTGATGATGACTGTCGAACTATAATAGCGTGGTTGGAAGAGGAAATATCAAAACAGAAGGTTTTAACTGGCTCATAACACTTCTATGCAAGGAAAATACGGACTTTGAACAATTGTTAGAATGAATTGTCTCCAAAGACATTATAGGTGCGCACTATTGTTTTTCGTGCAGAAGGTGATTCAGCTTGTTGGTCAAGAAAGGCTGTTAATAGTAGAAATCTTGTTAATTTTTCTTTGTCTGAGAGTAATTCCTTTGGTAAGTTATTAATTATATGAGAAAGTTCCAAAGGCTGAAGAACCTTTCCAACATGTTCTAAAATCTTAATCATCTGTATTTTCTCAGAAACCGATGCCTCTTTCCCTACATGTGACTTGGTCAAGTCCACCACATCGTTATCTATTAGTTCTGTGAGAACCATAATTATGACTTGCGATTGATGAAGTTTTAATTTGCACATCATTTACTTCTCTCTAAGAAATGCAGCAAATTGTTGATTAACAAACGAAAATTCAAACATGCAACGAATCCGCTAGTCAAATCTCGTTTCAACCTATTTATAAGGGGGGCTATAGCTTCTGTAAGCGCAAAAGATAGTCAAATCTTCTCAGTTAACTTAGCCTTTTTGACATGTATGCTCCGTCATACGTATAACCAAACCGCATGTAATACCGCTTCGTGCCCAAAGCGCTGATAACCAAAATCTTCCCAAAACCATACTCTTCCCTCACTATGCGCTCAGCTTCACCCAACAATATACCTCCATAACCCTTATGCTGCCAAGCTTTTGCTAAGTGTTTGCCAACCGGCACTAATGGTCCATAAACATGCAACTCCCGCACAATAGCGCAAGGTTCTGCCTTTATTTCCGGTCTATGCGCTTTCGCCGAAGGAACACGCAACCGCAAATACCCAACCAAAACATCATTCACCCTATCCTCCGCTGAAATGAAAATTTCCTCGCCCTCAGACGCAGCATACTTCGTAGTAAAAACACCCACATTCTCCGAGTCTGGCTTAACACCATCAACCAGCAATCTATGCCCAACCTCCCTACAACGAATACAATCACACCTTATGCCTCGCTCCTTAAGCTTCTCCAGAACCAACTGACGCAAATTACTACGCTTAACACCAGCAACAATCAAACCAGCAGGAATATCACGCTGAACACGCATAACACGAACCCAACGCGGAACAAACTTCTTAACCTCAACAATAAATTCAGCCGCTTCCTCACTCGAATAAGGCTTATACTCACCCCTCACAAACCACTCATACGCCTTAGTACCCTTCAAAACCAAACACGGATAAATCTTAACCATATCAGGCTTAAAGGCTGGTTCAACAAAAACCCTCCTAAAAACCTCCAAATCCTTCTCCCAATCTGAACCCGGCATTCCAGGCATCAAATGATACGCTACTTTCAAACCAGCATCCTTCATTATCCGCGTAGCATCCACAACATCCCCAACCGTATGCGTTCTACCAACCAAACGATAAACACTATCATCCGGATTTTGCACGCCCAACTCCACACGCGTCACACCCATGCCAAGCATGTTATCCACATGCGCTTCCTTAGCCCAATCAGGACGCGTCTCCACAGTTATGCCAACATTACGAACCCTACTTGTCTCCGCATTTCTTTTCGCTTCTTCAAGATTCGCAGACTCCTTCTCCGTAACCGCATCCAAACACCGCCGCACAAACCACTCCTGATAATCTAAAGGCATAGCAGGAAAAGTCCCACCCATCACAATCAACTCAACCTTATCCACAACATGCCCAATCGCCCGCAACTGCTCAATACGGCTTTTAACCTGCAAAAACGGGTCAAACCCACTCTGCAAACCACGCATCGCAGCAGGCTCAAACCCCGTATAGCTCTGCGGAACACCAAAAACTGGACCACCAGGACAATAAGCACAAGGTTGCGGTTGCGGACACGCATAAGGCTTCGTCATAACAGCCACAACCGTCACGCCAGAAATAGTTCGCGTAGCTTTTCTCCGCAAAACCGGCAACAACTTACCCTTCTCTTCAGGCTTGAGCAAACGAATAATTTCAGAATTCGACGGCACCCTATCAAGCTGATACTTCGCAGCAACCTGCATCTTAACCCTATTAACATCACTGCTCGTAGGCTTTGAAATCCGCATTAAAGCATCAACAAGTTCCCTTAAGGCTTTACCCGCACTCAAACCCGCAACAACCAAACTAAAATGCATAAAAGAAGCAAATAAACCACACTAAACACGCAGTTGCTTTCGCGCATAAACCACTTTTCCAGCAACAATCACCATTTCCACCGCAACATTCCTAATCTTGTCAGGCGAAACTTCAAACAAATCATCCGACAAAACAACCAAATCCGCAAACTTTCCAACCGCAATCAACCCTCGCTTATCCTCGTCAAAAGAAGCAAAAGCCGCATTTACTGTATAAGCCCTCAACGCTTCTTCTACACTAAGCTTTTCCTCTGGAAAACTCTTCCTCGCAACAGCAGCCCAAACCCCCAACAACGGACTAATAGGCTCAACAGGACAATCCGAACCAGCAACAACAACCAACCCTTCCTTCACCAAAGTCTTAAACGGGTAAACCCAACGTGCTCTGGCATTGCCAACACGGTCAACAACCCAAAAGTCTGAAACAACAAAATGCGGCTGCACAGATGCTACTAAACCTAAACGTTTCATGCGCCTAATCAGTTGTGGATTAAGAACCGAACAATGCTCAATCCTATGCCTATGATTCACACGCGGAAAAACACGCAAAGCCTTTCCATAAGCCTTCAAAACCGCTTCCACAGCGCAATCGCCTATAGCGTGAACAGCCAACTGCAAACCAGCCTTATGCCCTTTCAAAACAAGCCTGTTAAGTTTCCTCTGCGAATAAAGCATAATACCACACGTTTCAGGCTTATCAGCATAAGGCTGCTTCAAAGCCGCAGTCCGTGCACCCAAAGAACCATCAGCGAAGAGCTTTACAAATCCTACTTTAATCATGTCATTCCCAAAACCTGAGAGCAAGCCTAAACTGATTAATTCGTCTAAAAGATTCAGTGGAAAGCCTAAATAAACTCTTAAAGGCAGTTTTCCTTCAGCATAAAGCTTTTGTATTATGCGCATTTCTTCGGCAGAATTCAGAAGCCAATGAACACCGGTAAGTCCAGCTTCAACAGCTCTTTCACACGCCATAACGCATGCTTCTTCAAGCTCTTTTCGAGTTGGTTTAGGAATGCATTTCCAGACAAGTTCCATCGCGCTTTCTCGCAAAATTCCATTAGGCTCTCCATTGGCTCTGTCCAAGTCTATTTTTCCACCTTCAACAACAATTTCCTTAGTTATCCCCGCCAACTGCAAAGCTTTAGTGTTAGCAACCGCTATGTGACCGCAAACGCGTGTTAGAAAGACAGGCTTGTCTGCAACTGCAGCGTCTAAATCCCAGCGTGTTGGAAGGCGTTTTTCAGCGAATTTTTCTTGGTCCCATCTGCCACCCAAAATCCAGCTTTTCTCAGAGTTTTCACATGCGTAATCTCGGAGTTTCTGTTGTATCGCTTTTATGGATTGTACATTGCGAAGGTCTAAAGTTTGCGGGAACTGCCCGAAGCTTGTCATGTGCACGTGGCAGTCAACGAGCCCAGGAATGACTGTCTTGTTTTTTGCGTTGATTACTTCTGTTTTGTTGCCTATGTATCTGCGAATTTCCTTGTTTGAACCTACTGCGACAATTTTTTCGTTATGAATGGCTACTGCTTCTGCACGTGGCTGTTTCTGGTTCAACGTTATAACTTTAGCGTTTAAAATTGCAAGTGTAGCTTTCAACATGCGTCAAAGTATGTTTGGAAGAGAAAATAAAAGTTTATTTTTTCGCTAACGAGAATTATTTGCCTATTTTTGTGCTGTGCTGAGGCTATAGCCCCCCTTATAAATAGGTTGAAACTTGTGTTCTAAAGGCTCATTGGAATAGGGGTTTAATTGTTGTCTAAACCCAGTTTTGTCCAGGCTTTCTCTGTAAAACCAGTCTTTTCTCATAATTACGCTTATTTCTAAAGCGTGGGCTGGGGCTTTTCTTCGGTGTAGGCTGAATCTTTGGAGTTTGAGACCTAACTTTTCCAGCTTTTGAAAGCGAACCGTGCGTAGGCATTCGAACTTCACCGTTCCTAGCAAAAGCTTACAGTAACTCTTAAACCTTTTCGTATAACATTTCATTTGAAGGCGGGGGTCGCCGAGCATGGCCAAAGGCGTAGGCTTCAGGAGCCTATCCCGTAGGGGTTCGTGGGTTCAAATCCCATCCCCCGCACTTTTCGACGAATTCTCCTAACTTTTCAATAACGCTTTTGAAAGTTGGTCACATTTAGGAAAATTATTGTTCTTCAAATCATCGCTAACAGAATATAAGACTTGTTTATTTTGGAGTCTCATGGTTATTCTTATCCATAAATATGGCATTGGAAATTAACAAGTTTAGAAGAAGGTATTTTAGATTGTCTTCTTGCTTACGCAGGAAATTGCGAGGAATAATCAGAATCGCGAATAAATAATTATGTTTCATAAATCTTTTAGGTTTTATTCGCCAAAGTAGACGAAAAAACACGTGTGATGATCGGATATGACAAAAACGAGTCTTTCAAGTATTGTTGCTATAAACCTTCTGATTGTGCTAGGTCTATTCAGCGTTTCCAGTTTAAATCTTGGCTATGGAGCTTCGGAAAATGTTAATGCTAATCCGCAGCTGGTTTATTGGCCACCTACTGAAGTATGGACTTGGCTTGATCAGCTTTTTATTTACTGCCCACGTGTTGATGCACACAGCATTGCATGGGGTCCGTCTGGAGAATCTCTCTTAATTTACGGTGGTGGAAGTCTTCTTTCTGTTAATACAAGCAGTGGGCAACTAATCAACAAGCTATCAAATTTCCATATTGACGGCGCGACATACTTTAACCGTTTTGCCATCTCCACGGACGAATCAAAAATATTCTTTGTAAATTTCAGCGTGCCGCACAGTGGCGTATTCTCGGTTAATTTAGATGGTTCCGGCTTAACTCAAATTGCAGAAGTTAACAGCAGCTCTTCATGTTCACCTGCAGCCATTGACTTGTCGCGGGACGGGGCATTCTTAGTTTACTCAGAATACTTTATCAACTACACTCAACCAGCCCCATATCATAGCAACATTTGGAAAGTTGATTTAGGTAGTATGGAAAAATCCTTAGTTGTTCGGTTATCTGAAAACGATAGCGGCAGTGCTATGATTACTAGTGTAAGGGTTTCGCCTGCCAACGATAAGCTTGCTTTTACAACATGTAGAGACGTTTACATTGTTAATTTAGATGGCGCGGATTTGACCAAAGTTACCAGCGTTGCAGATAACACCATTGCTGCGTGGATCGACTGGTCTCACAACGGGACTATGCTTATGTTTTCTGAGCTTAATGGGCAAAGTGGCGAATTTGCACCAGAAACGCGGTGGTTGTACGAGTGGGGCAGTAACATCGCAGTTGTGGATGTGGATGGTGGCAACAAGCATGTAATTTACAATGTTGGCTATGCAGGCATGTGGTCACCAATAGATGATTCTTTAATCGCATTTATAAATCTGAAAGCTCACGCTCCATACCTTTTGAGACTGGGTAAGCCAATAGATGCTGCACCGGACAGTGATGGAGATGGATTAGACGATTATACAGAGATTAGTTCCACCTTCCTTAATCCAGGTGATCCGACAGACCTCTACGAAGACTATGATAATGACGGTTTAACAAATTTAGAAGAGATTAATTTATTAACAGCGATGAATCTGCCCGACACTGATCATGATGGACTCAGCGATGGCGTTGAAGTTAAGGTTTTCAGAACGGACCCGTTGAAGGCGGATACGGATGGTGACGGTGTCAGCGACGGTCTTGAGGCTGCGGCAACTGGTTTAAGCGCCTTCGTCTCTGTTCTTCCTGAAGGTTGGATTCGCATGCAGCTTGAATGGTCAAATAAAACCATGTATGTAACGACAAACTCTTCTGTTCTCGGAGTGGTCTTCAACTCTACCAGCATGGCTTTAAGCATTTCCGTAGGCGGCCCAGATGGGACAACGGGCATAGCCAACATAACCATACCAATAGAAATGGTGAGTTCACTTTCAGCCGTTAAGGTAACATTGGACAACCACCCCATAGACTTCCAGATAAACAAGATAGGCAACAACGCCCAAATCTACGTGGAATATCACCATAGCTTCCACGAGTTGACGGCACATCTGCAAGGCGGCGGCATGGGAGGCGTAGACTTAACAGACCTTATGAGCTACTGGTGGCTAATACTGTCCGTTGCCATTGTGGCCATAGCAGCTGTAATAGCAGTAATCATCGTTAAACACAGATGATAAGGAGAGGGGCAAATGCGGAGAGTCGCTGTATTTGTAGCAACCACTATACTGACCTTACTTTGCACAGCTTTTGTTTATGCAGAAGCGCAAGTTGGCATTAAAATAGGCGAATGGGTAAGGTGTGACTATACTGGCAACGGTGCCCCTCCCGGAGATGTACCACAATGGGTCCAAGTAGAATGCCTATCTGTTACAGTAACGACTGCGACTCTTAGAGTGATCAGTCACATGAGCAGCGGAACAGAACAAAACGAAATTGTGACGCTTGATGTCGTTAGTGGCACGGGAAACTCAACTTTCCAGATGCTTATACCAGCAAACTCAAAGACTGGAGACACAATCAAAATAGTTGGATATGGCGACTTAACTATTGCCGGAGAAACTACAGGAACATACGCCTGAGTAAGCAGAACGGTAGTTTATGCAAGTTTCTCGCAGAACGATATGCAATTTAGTTATCGCTGGGATAAGCAAACCGGAGTCCTCCTTGAAATCACCCTAACACAAGGCTCAACATCGGCAACTTTCAAAGCTACCAGCACAAATATTTGGCAAGCATCATCGTCAAGCCCGCTAACGCTTCCAAGCCTACCAATAGAAATGCTCTCCATCAGCGTCTCAGTGGTAGCAGCAATAGTCATAGTAGCAACAGCAGTAATCTTCACTAAACATAAAAGAAGCTAAAACTCGATAAACTTGGAAAAACTTAAAATTCTCAATTCCCTTCGGCAGAATTTCTTAGACGACATAACCTGCCATTTAGAACTTGGAGTGTGTCTTCCTAAATCCTTTGTTTGGTCTGCAAAAATTCCGAGAATTTAAACCGATGTTTAAACCTAACCTATGACCTCCATTAGTCGCTGTTAACCGAATACTTTAGGGGCAATTTTTTTAAGCTTTAGTTTGGAGTTTTAATTGTGAGAGAATTGTGGGATGAAGAAGAAAGAAGACCCACGCCGACGAAAACCTTGAAAAAAATAGTTTATGAGAGAGATAAGGGCAGATGTCGCATCTGTGGGGCGAAGGTTGACCCTTTCAATTTTGAAATTGGTCATGATAGGGCTCATTCAAAGGGTGGAAAATTGACTTTAAAGAACGCCATCCTGCTCTGCCCTACCTGTAACAGGTCAATGCAAACACTTTCATTGAAGCAAGTTAGAAAAAAGCTTGGCTTGCCTGAAACGCCGGAAGATAGAAGCAAGAAACTTTTGCAAAAGCTGAGTTTACGTGAACTTAAGTATCTCGCACAAAAACACAGAATTAAAGTTAAAGGTAGAGTTTCTGAAGATTGGTTTAGCAAGACCAAATTGCCCCCATCCAAGCGCCAATATGTTAACGTTCTGGCTAAGGAACTCAATGAAGCACAAATTAAACGTGAAATCAGGAACCTTCCAAAAACAGAACGCAAAAAGAAAAGAAAGAAAAGCGACACTTGGTTTTTCTAGGCGATTATCCGCTCGCTCTAAAAACAGCGAAGATTAATTATATTGGAATAAAAAAGAGTTTTACATTAGTTGGCCACCAATGTTCTCTTAGTTGTTGTTAACGGAAAACAGTAATTATTAAAAAGGATAAAAACAGAAAAAAGAGGGATTTGCGGGTGATTTCTCCAAGCTGTGGGGAGTGCAAATCCCACCCCCCGCACCAAGTCTTACTTGAGGATTTAAGACTGTCAACGTCAGAAATGAGAATCGTTACTAAGGGTTAAAGTATCATTTAAGAGGAGTGTTCATACATTAGAACAAATTATGGCATTTTTCGTTTATTGAAAAGTTTATCTGTAAAAAAACTAAAATAGACTTTGAGGGAATAAATGAAAGCAAACTGTCATTTAGCTTTCATCACTCGCAAAGTAGTTTCTTGCGTCCTTCTCATTGCTATGTTCTTGACTGCTTTCAATGTAGCACCCGCCTTCGCTCAGTCCGAGGGTTCAACCGTTCAAAGTTATGAAAACATAAGTGTAAACACAGCTCACAGCATGATAATGAACAGTGCATTCCTAAACCTCGTTATCTTGGATGTTCGATGTCAATGCGAATATGACATAGGGCACTTATACGGCGCAATTCTGGTACCCTATGATCAGCTTGAGGCGAGGATTGGTGAGCTTGAGGAATACCGAAACCACGAAATAATAATTTATTGCAGGTCAGGGTACAGAAGTCAAATAGCCTGCGAAATTCTCGCCGAGTATAACTTCACAGAAGTATACAACATGGTTGGCGGCATCATTGCCTGGATAGAGGCTGGCTACCCAATCTGGACAACATCGCATTATGTCACGGTAAACTTTGTGGACGACGAAATTCTGTTGAAGATAGAACCTTTGCTTGTCCGTCTTTCATCTTGCGCTTCATGTGCACAGAATCAGACGTATCCAAGCTGTAGCAATCCTTTGAACATAACGTCTACTGTGTTAGAGCAGAGAGAAAATTTCACAAAAATCTTAGTGACGTATGAAGTTAACGGTACCGAACGTAATATCACTATTGCTGAAACCATGCTATGGAGTTATAAGGAATCTTCAGATGAAGCTAACAGAACAGTCACCTTTATTTTCACCGAGTTCACTGTAGATGATTCATCCATGCAATTCTATAGTCTGGACTATCTGGTCAATAGTGTTAATTACAATTTGACAACCCACACCACACTCTTAATCGTCAACACAGAAAGCTATAACGGCTCATTCACGTTCATTAACTATGCCCCAATAGAAAATTCCGAAGTCAAAACGCTGGAATTCGTCGAGATAAATTCTTCATTGACACTGTCTCAATTATATGCAGTGTTGGGCAAAGCAGCCAAAGAAATAGGAAAAGTCTACGAGAAAAGCGAAGATGCCAGCGTAATGCCTCTCGCTCAAGCCTACTCCAGAATGAATGAAGAAGCCAAACATCTCTCTAAACTGGTGGAGAAGCAACTCCTACAATACAACCATAAAATTCTCCATAGCTCAGCAATAATAATGGACATGCTGACTCCTGGGGAAGATGGAGGCGGAGCCGGTCCACCTCCACCGCCAGCTGGGGGATGTGGTATAGCATGCTGCTTGGTTTGTGAAATTCTTTGTAATGCTTTCCTTGGTGAAGTTTGCATTCTTGTATGCATCTTTACTGCAGGCTTTGCCTGTTGGATTTGTGATTTTCTGGCGACGTATCCGGAACTTGGAGGCATAGGTTGCGACCTCTTTTGTCAATACATTGGATGGTGCTGACAACGCTTTTAACAGTCTTCAAGCAAGCATAAACATGAGGGACTAATATGAGCGAAGATGAGCATGGAAGGCTTGGAAAGCCTAAGTGGTGGAGACGCTTCTGGATTGAAGCAGCTATGGGGTCTGTGGTGTGTGTTATACTTTTTACTTTATACTTCTCAAATTACATCAACTCGTATGTATTCCAACGTGGTATAACTTTAATTTTCTCCATCTTCTGTTCTTATGCATTTGCATACATTGCAATAAAAGTACTCTCGGAAAAAGACCCATTAAAGCGATATAAAATAGTGTTCGTTTGGGGCGGAGTAACGACATCCATCGGTATCATTTTCTTGGTAAGCATTATACTGCGGATTTTGAATTTACCTCCGCTACCTCAACTTCTTGACATGTGGACAGTAATCACCCTCACTGCCGTCATAGCCCCTACCATCGGTGGGCTTCTTGGATACTGTCTTGGAAAGAGAAGAAATTTCCGACTGCCATTTAAGAAAAACCTGAAACCTCATGAGGGCGAAAAGGTTGCAGAAACTCCGGTGGTGGAAGAGAACCGCTAAGAGTTTCTGGGTTCTTTTCTTTGTGCTACCCTATTTCGTAATATTGATAATTTTGGGCGTGTTAGCCGCTACGGGATTTGCGGAAACACACTTTTTCTTTGAATACATGATAGTTACAGCCTCACTGATAGCCTTCGCTTATTACATTCGGACCACTTCCTCGCTTGGGCTTTGGAGAGCAATCTGGATAATGGTAGGCGTAAGTGTTTAGTTAGGTTTCCTATCTTCCTGATTCTAAACTTCCTTTTGATAAGGACTCTAAGCCCAGTTACTGGCTTTCTGATACCTTTCTCCATCACCATGGCAACAGCGGTTCTATTAGGAGTTTTTGTTGGAGACCGAATAGGCAAGAGACGCAATTATAGATCAATCATATGGAAAACTACCGAATGGTGGGCGGGGATGTTAAAGACTTGGTTTTCCGTCTTGACATACTACTCTGATGCAACACAACAGGGAACAAGTTTGATGCGATGGTTTAACCACGTACATCATTTTCTCAGCATCGCTTGACAGTTTTAAATGACAGTGTAAACCTAATCCCCCGCACTTACCAATGCGCGCATAAATTTTGCTGTTAGAAAAGTGAACTATCGTTTAGAATTTAGCTGATGCTTTGCTAAGTCAGAAATTATGGCTAACGTAGAGCATCATTTTCATTTCTTTGACTGTCAAGTAATTAACTCTCTTGAAAGAGGTTCAACCCAAAATGTTTTCTTGTCAACTATAAAATAAAATCTTGCGGCTAGTTTCTATATGCGCCAAAAACGTGGAATATAAAAACACGCATGTAAACCCAAGCATTACGTTTATTTTAGTTTTTGCGTGGTGTATCCATAAATCTTAAAGCTCATGTGAACGATGTAATAGTAGGTATTGTAATGGTAAAAGTGCTTGTCGTTTATGAGTCGAAGTATGGCAATACTAAACGTGTCGCAGAAGCAATTGTTGAGGGAATGAACGAAGCTGAAGAAGTAGAAGTTACAATTAGGGAACTCAAAGAGGTTGACCTTAACGCAATCTCAGCGTATGATGCTATTTTGATTGGTTCTCCAAACCATTTTGGTGGACCAACAAGAGGTATCAAGGGCTTTATTGACAAGTTTGGCGAGTTACAGTTGCAAGGGAAAAAATTCGCTGTTTTTGACACGTATATGGGAGGAGATTTTGAGAAAGCCGCGAAGAAAATGGAGAAGCAAATAAACGAAAAAGTTCTGGGATTAAAACAGATAATTTCCGGGTTGTCAATAAAAGTTCAGGGGATGAAGGGACCTATTTTGGAAGGCGAGTTGCCTAGATGCAGAGAGTTTGGACGGAAGATAGCGGCTCAGCTTAAGCTAGGTGGATGATGGAGCATGGTTGAGGGGAAAGTTGAAGGCTCAAGGTTGCAAACCCAAGGAATCATTCTTGTGGGTGTGCTGTGGCTGCTTCAATCGGTTGGTAGGCTTTCTTTTGCTTTCGTTGGTACGCCCGAAGGAATGGGTAAGTTTTTAGATGTGCCCATTTCTCCTACAACATCTCAAATATTGTTTGTTATGTTTCTTTTCTTAGGTGTTTGCGGGATTATTGCCGCTTTTGGTGTCTTGGCAAAGCAAAAATGGGGCTTTTGGGCTATAATCATGGTTAGCATTGCAACTGTAGCCTTTGACATTTGGGGAATAACACTCCAATACACAGCAGCTCTCGGCTTAATCGTTCCAGTCATATCAATCTTCTACCTCTACCTTAAAAAATCATAAATGCTAACAAACACAAACTAAAAACTTCTAATATTTACAGTATTTTTTAAATAAGAAAAAGGGGAATTTGGTTTTTAACTGGGTGGCGCTGCAGTTTCTGTTGGATGTTTCATGAAGGCGACAAAGGCTATTATTGCTGCGACTAATGCAATCCAGAAGCCGAAGGATAGATAGGTCGAATAGTCAATACCCAAGTAATTTCCGCTGGAAAACAGACCCACTGTTGGTCCTGTTCCTAGAAGAGGATTCGAAAGCTCATTTTGCAAGCCTACGGCAAAGACTATTATTGCAATCAATGCGAGAACCCCACCACCTAAAAGCAGTTTCTTTCCGAGTGCTGTTACACTGCCGACAATCAGAAGCACACCACCTATAATGACTAGTGCAAGAGCTGTCCAACTGTACCAAATATTCAATGCGGTTGCTGGAGCTGGAGGATTAGTAAGATCAATTGTCATTGTCGTTCCCCCTGATGTATAGGTTGCTTTTGCTTGGTACAAGTATATTGAAGCGTCTCCTGACATTCCTGTCGCCGACTGCGCCATTGTCCACCATGGTAGTGCGATGCTGACGAAAGCCAATATGCCTGCTATTATTCCTATGTAGTTTATTTTCAAACAATTCTCTCCTTTTTCATTAAGCATTTTATATCTATGCATATAAAATTTGCTGAACAATTTTAAACACAAAGTGAAACCGTCTCCCCTTCCGAATTCTCAACTAAATTTTAAGCGATAAAATTTAAGTGAACTAAGCCTTTATTAATATAACAGTCGGTGAAAAAAAATGGTGCAAGTCAAAAAAGTTAACCTTCTAAAAACCGTCAATATTGACAGCATCACTATTAGAAAAGACCATTATTTTCCCAAAGCGTATGTTATTGACTTTCCTTTAGACTCAGAGCCAGACCACGTTTGGCAAGACATTTTTGAAAGAGAATGGAGAACAAGCAGACATTTGTGGGATAGAAAACTCTTCCTGATCGGTGACACGTTAAGGCTTGTTGCGACTCCTGAAGGTATGGAGGAGAAGATAAATTGGGTGAAAGAGGTTATTGCAGCAACGAATAAGGGCGTTGAAGATTACAATAGACGTATGAGTGTTACTGTGGATGCGAAGCCGGAAACGCAGCGAATAATAATTGAACATGATGAAGTTGTTGAAAGAATAAGAGCAGCATTGAAAAGAGTGCTTCAAGCTTAAGATTCCTGCAAATTTATGCGTGGATTCTATCTTTAGAAAATTCAGTGATAAGCTTGCGCCTTTTTGAATAAGAATTGCTTTTTGGCGTGTGTTATTTGAATATCCATTTTATCCACATGAGCGCTACTGCACCGCATGCGATGGCTCCTGAAGAGATTAATATTGCTAGTTTTTGCCAGAAGTCAAGACCACCAGCGAAGAACGCGAGATAGAGCACTATAAAAGCTAGCCAACCTACGCCGATGATGACTGTTGCTGCTACTTTTGAACCTAATGAGTTCATGATAATCACGTTGTTTAGAGAGCTAATATGTGTTGTGTTTGTTTTTCTTACGATTATTCGCGTTTGTTGGTTGTGTTAGAAAATAAATACTTAAAAGGGCAATAGGTGTTGTGTGCGAGGTGAAACATGTATGACTAAGGTTGGAGATGTTTATCTCTGCGAAATATGTGGTAATAAAGTTAAAGTTTTGGAAGCTGGTAAGGGCACGTTGGTTTGTTGTGGTAAACCAATGAAGCTTGTCAAGTAGATAGTTGGTGTTAAGAAAAAGGGCGGTGAATCGTGTGAGTGAAGTTCGGTATTATAAAGGAAAGTATAGGGTTAAGGTTTTGACGGAAAGTCGTGGAAACTGGATTGTGGAAGCTTTGGAATCTTTTGAGGACAAGTTTTATGGTGAAAAAGTGGAGGTTAAGATTGGAGAAAGGCGTATTGTTGCTCCTAACTTGCTTTTTAAAAGAAAAAGTTTGCCGGCACCGCCAAAAGAGCATGTTTACGAGTTGAAGATGGAGAAGAAGCTAAAGCATTTAATCGCAAAGGAAGAGAAAAATAGGCAATAAACGATTGTGATATGCCTTTTACTGTCTTTTCTTTTGCGCTCTGCGGAAGCTATAGCCCCTTATAAATAGGTTGAACTTTAACTTCTCACTCTGTTTATGCGTTTGGTGGACGGGGCGGGATTCGAACCCGCGGCCTCCACGACTTTGGCGTATTGTTGCCAACGTGGCGATCATACCAGGCTGATCTACCCGCCCATGTTAGAGTAACATTTTTGGATATGCTATAAGCGTTTCTCAGCCGTAATGCAGATACTGTTTTAGTATGTTCTCGATTTTGTTTGGTTTGTCTGCTAAGCTTTTCCATAAATCTTTGTCCTTGTACGCCTTCAACTTTTCTATTATTTTGTCAATTAGTTGTTTTGGGAAAATGCCGTTTGCTTCGTAGAAGCGTCTGTCTTTTCGTAGGTGTTGGGCGGATTCATTGCATGAGCGTGGCAAGGCTTTAAGTCTTTTTCTTTTGCCGCTTACCGTTTCAACATGCAAGTTCTCAGCAATTTTCAACGTTTCTTCGGATTTTTCCAGTCCATAGTTAATGGCAACTGCTACTCCAGCAAAAAGCAGGTAAGCGTTTGCAAATGGGTCAGGCGCTCGGTACTCAAATGTTTCTCGGCAATTGTTTTTTTCTACAATTCCTTTCTTGAAGCTCCACCATAGTGGAATGCGAATCAAAGCTAGGCGGTTGCGGGCGCTCCAGCAAATGTTCATAGGCGACTCTTTGTGCGCAACAAAACGTAAGTATGATGCTGGTGTTGGGTTTCCAAATGCCGAAAGACTTGGTGCAAACTTTAGTATTCCACCAATCATTTTCAATGCGTCAGCGCTTAAAGTTCCGTTTGGATTAGCAACTATGTTTTCTCCATTTTTTAATCCGCACAAGTGAATGTGCAATCCGTTTCCTGCATGTTCCAAGGCTATTTTCGGCGAGAATGAAGCAGAGGCGCTGTATTTCGCGCATGTGTTACGAATTACCCATTTCGCAATGGCGATTGTTTCAGCCATGTCCGTTAGATTCTGTGGCAAAAATTCTATTTCCTGCTGTTCCATGAGCGTGTTATCCTTACTCAGTATCCAGCCGACTTCGCTGTGACCATACTTTGTGCTAATTCCAATGTTAGCCAGCGTTACTAAAATCTCGTTTCTTAGGCTTTCAAATTTCGCGAAAGGCGCAGACTCATGATAATTTTTGTCAGGCGTTCCGGGAAAAAGCATGTCGCTTTCCACCTTGGAAATTACGTAAAACTCTAGCTCAGCCAGAGCCTTTAGAGCAACACCCCTTGAAGAATGCAGTTTTTCTTCCGCTCTAGCCAAAACGTTTTTGGGGGCAACATCCAAAGGTTTACCATGCTCATCCAAATAGTCACACAGAATATTTAATGCAGGCACGGGCAAAAAAGGATTCAAAAATGCTTTGTCAAGTCTTGGCACAATGTAAATATCACTCTTGCCAGGCTCAATGAAAGAGAAAAGGTTTGAACCATCAACTCTCTCGCCAAATTCCAAAATTTCGTAAATTCTACTCGTGTCACTTGCTGAAAAACTTAAAGTTTTTAATCGTCCATCTTCGGGGATGTGACACAAATTTACTATTCTAATGTTATTTTCTGTGACAAACTTGACTACATCATTCTTTTCCGAGAAGTGTAATGCTCTTTGCATGGAACTCTCTCCGTAGGTACCTTACTCTTTTGAAAACCGCTATTTTAATCCTCTCATAGAACTTCATGAAAATCATGAAACGCCGCTTTTAAACTTAAATCTGTCCGCGCGTTTTCGCCAAAAATAGAGCAAATTTTGAAACTTATGCTGGATCAGTTTGACACCTTGCTTTTGAGAAAAAATGGCAGAACATGCTTAAAAAACAAAAGAACAATTTTGGATACATGCGCTTTCGCATCTATGAACTGCAAAAAATTATAAGGATTTCATCAGATATCATACGCTTTGAAAAAAGGAGTTAGATAACTTGAAATTGAAAAACACAATTGTTTGTATTGGAATACTTATTGGTCTTCTAATGCTTGGATTATTTCCATTTAATCAAGGACTTGCAGAAACAATGCCCTCTCCGTCATGGAGAGTAAAGACCAACATGCCAACTGCAAGGTCACAAGCCGCGGTGATAGCTGGAGACGATGGAAAAATCTACGTTATTGGCGGCTGGGACGGTAGCAATGTACTAAATACTGTTCAAGCATATGACCCGATGACAGAAACATGGGCTAACCGAGCACCGATACCTCACGGAGTCAGAGGAGCAGCTGTTACCAAAGGATCTGATGGAATAATCTATGTAATCAGCGGAGTCGATTCAGCATGGGATCCTTTGAGCAACGTTCAAGCCTACAACACCACCTCGAATTCATGGACGAGTAAAGCGGATATACCAGTTAAAACTTGGATGGGCGCTGCAGCTACTGGAAACGACGGAAAAATCTATGTCATTGGCGGTGAATCATATGAGGTTGGACTCTATTACAGCAACCTAACACAGATATATGACCCTGCCACTGACACGTGGACCAACGGCACTCAGATGCCCACAGGAAGATGCGAATTGGGCGTGGTTAAAGGGCCAGACGGATTAATTTATGCTTTTGGCGGATACAATGACACTGCATTGTCCGTTGTAGAAGCATACAATCCTTCTGCAGGGACATGGATTAAAAAAGCATCAATGCCTAAACCCAAACTAGAATTTGGAGTAGTCTTGGGACTAGACAACAGAATTTATATCATAGGTGGAGGAGCTAACTATGGTAACAATGAGGCACCCTTCTATGACAGCGTTGAAGTTTATGACCCAAAAACTGACACATGGAGCACGCCAACATGGCAAGAGTCCTACCTGCCAACACGGAGAAAAGAACTAGGCGCCGCTGTCGGCAAAAACGGAAAAATCTACGCAATAGGCGGATGCAACGGCGCTTATCTTCAAGCAAATGAAGAAGCAACGATTATAACACCAGAAAACATACGCCCCACAGCCTACATTGACTCGATAACGCCAAATCCAATAGTGGAAGGAGAAAACATTACATTCACTGGGCACGGCACAGATTCCGACGGTTCAATTGTTGCCTACGAGTGGAGATCCTCCATTGACGGCGTGATTGGCAATACTGCAACATTTAAAACTTCAACCTTGTCAAAGGGAACTCACACGATATACTTCAGCGTGAAAGACAATTCAGGAGCATGGTCAAATGAGGCAGTAGCCACTGTTACGGTTAATGTTCCAACGACTGAAGACCCACTTTATCAAGAATTGCAGCAGCAAAACTCAGACCTAACTGATAAAATAAATGGTTTAACACAGAAACTTGACATGATGACATACGCGCTTCTTGGGGCAATAATAGTAGCCATCGTCCTCGGCATAGCCACAATAGCGTTGATGCTTCGAAAGAAAGCACCGCCTCCACCAAAGCCTCCCACCCAATAGTTTCCATAAGTATATTCCATTTTTTCTTTCTCGTTTTTAACCCAAACAACACACTAATTAACCAGCGAAAGATAGCGAACCTCAAAAATTGTTTGAAAAATGTTCTTTTGCACATGCTATTGATATGAACGGAAAAGAGCTATTCAAAAAACGAAAATGGAAACAGTATCCACTTGAATAAAACCATGGAAAAAGACCATGCCTAACTCCAAGCATCATGCACTTTATTCTTAATAAGTATGGATACGTCTTCCTATGGATATGTTTTGAGGATTCGCTACGTTTATTTATAAAGAATGGGCATTATAGGTTGAAGAAAAGGGAGAAAGAGCGATGTCTAGAAAAGCTCCATCGAAGGACGAAGCCTTAGAAGCATTGGACTTTATAGTCAATGTCCTGAAGGAGCACGAGAAAGACTTGGATCGCTTGATAAGCGAGTTGGGAAACATAGCTGAAAAACTGGGTACTGCGGGCGAGTTTAGTGGAAAAATAGAGAAAGTAGAAGAAAGATTAACCACGCTGCAGAATGAAATTGCAAACTTAATCACTTACCTATCAACCACGCATGAGACATCCCAACTGCCAATCCAAACGCTTCAGGAACAGAAAACTGAAACGCGTCAAGCAAGAGAAACCCGTGGTCCGCCAGTGATTCTGCGTTGCAAGCAGTGGGAAGATTTCTTGACACTCGCTTATCAAGCTGAAACATTGTCTTTCTTGTATCGCGAAGCTGAGAAGAGTTTTCAGGCGGATGCTTTGAAGAACGGGCAGATAATAACCTATAGTGGTGAGCTTCCGAAGTATACTTCGCTTTTGAAGACGTGGCTTGCGAAGCAGTTGGATGTGCCGGAAAAGAAGATTTTGGAAGGTATTTTGGCTATCGGCTGAGTTATGCGTTAATGTTTGTATGTTCTTTTTATTCAGTAATCTTTTTATAGCTGGCTTGTGTCTTAAGTCTTACGATGCAATTGGAGGGCTAAGGTTGAAGGCTAAGCCACAATCAGCCGAAAATCGGTTTTTCCGTTTTTCGAAGCCTTCTCCTTTCTCCTCGATGACGGAAAGTGGCTGGTTGGACTTGCCGACAAACAATGAAAGCCCTCCACAAAAACGTTAAGGCGAATAAGCTAATGAGCGAAAACGAACGCGTAATACGAAAAATTCGCGAAGAATTCCTAAAATTCGAAAAAACAATGGAAGAACTACACTTCCTCAGAAACGTAGCGCAAGACCTCAAGAGTTTCAGAAAAATGATGAAACTCAAGCGATACGACTAAAAAAAGTTAAGGTAAAATGCTTAAATAGGCTTCCATGTTATTTCTTTGGGAAAACCCAATGAATACTTCAGCTGAAAACATGCACTTTTTCAACACTTTAACACGGAAAAAAGAAAAATTCGTTTCCTTAGAAAAAGGCAAAGTGAAAATGTACACGTGCGGACCCACAGTTTACGATTACGCACACATAGGTAATTTCCGCGCTTTCGTTTTTGAAGACCTACTACGGCGGTGGCTTGAATACCGCGGTTTCCAAGTAACCCAAATCATGAATATTACAGACGTTGACGACAAAACAATCAAAGGCTCACGAAAAAAACAAATGCCAATAAAAGAATACACAGAATACTACACAAAAGCCTTCTTCGAAGACATAGAAGCCCTAAACATACAAAAAGCAACACTTTACCCAAAAGCTACAGAGCATATCCCCGAAATGATAGCTCTAATCAAAAAGCTTTTGGAGAAAGGCTACGCCTACAAAGGCGAAGACGGCTCAATCTACTACAGCATCACAAAATTCAAAGACTACGGAAAACTCTCAAAAATCAAAATTGAAGAACTCAAACCAGGCGCCAGAGTGAAAGTTGACGAGTACGAGAAAGAAGAAGCCCGCGATTTCGCACTATGGAAAGCATGGGACGAAGAAGACGGCGACGTTTTCTGGGAAACAGAACTTGGCAAAGGAAGACCCGGATGGCACATTGAATGTTCGGCAATGTCAATGAAATACCTTGGCGAAACATTTGACATCCATTGCGGCGGCGTGGACAACATGTTTCCACATCACGAAAACGAAATCGCCCAGAGCGAAGCAGCAACAGGAAAAAAATTCGTTAACTATTGGCTTCACAACGAGCATTTGCTGGTTGAAGGCAAAAGAATGGCTAAGCGCTACGGCAACTATTACACTCTACGAGACTTACTAGCAAAGGGCTACAATCCCACAGCTATACGTTACCTGCTAATGTCAACCCATTATCGACAACAGTTAAACTTCACATTCGAAGGATTAGAAGCAGCAAAAAACGCAGTAGACCGCCTAAAAAGTTTCACACATAGGCTCTTAGATGCGGATGGAAAAGAAAGCGGAGAAAAAATAACGCAGCTAATGGCTCAAGTGCAAAAGAATTTCGAGGAAGCCATGGATGACGACTTAAACATAAACGTCGCACTAGCCGCACTATTCGATTTTGTCAGAGAAGTCAACAAGCTAATGGACAATAACCTACTCAGCAAGAAAGAAGCAGAAGAAGTCTACAACCTAATGCTACGTTTCGACAAAGTCTTAGGAGTAATAGGTGAAGCAAAAAAAGAAGAAAAACTCCCAAAAGAAGCCGAAGAACTCATCCACAAAAGAGAAGAAGCCAGAAAAGCAAAAGACTGGAAAACAGCAGACAAAATCCGAGAACAACTCAAAGCCATGGGCGTGATTATTGAAGACACACCTCAAGGCGTGAAATGGAGAATCGAAAAACGCTAAACTTACATTTCTCAATTACACTTTAAACTTTAGTTTGGGCGTGAATATTCCAATCGTCAGTGGAATATTTTTCTTTACAGAGCCTCTCTGCGAGTTCACGCTCATAAGATGTCAATTCACCTTCCAAAAGCGGAACTTTCAAAGCCTTCTCGAAACCCTCAACCAACGCTTGATACGCTTCACTTACTGAAACACTCTTTCCAAGCTCCATCCTCAACGATGTTATCTTATTCTTCGCCACACCCACAACTTGCATGCACGTTCTTGCCCAAGGAACACGCAAAAAGGTGAACATTTTCTCCAAATCAACATCCAAAAGCAAAGTGCCATGCTGCAAAACAACTCCACTTTTGTGAGACTGCGCGCTTCCAGAAATTTTCCTACCTTTTACAGTAAGGTTTGGGCAAGTTTTCTCGTTGCCCATGTTAAAGTCAGCGGTTACTCCAAGAATCTTTAAGGCTTCTACTATGCCCTCGTAGACTTTCGCATAAACAGCAGTTATGTCTTTGGCGTTTAAAGTGTCTTTTTTGGCGATTACGCTGTAGGTAATTTCGCCTTCAGCATCGTGATAGACTGTGCCGCCTCCGGTTATTCGCCTAACCAAGCCGACACCATGTTTTCTACAACTGTCCAAGTAAACCTCATTGTTAACATCTTGAAATTTGCCTATCGAAACAGCAGAGGGATTCCAACAGTAAAACCTTAAAGTATTCGGAGACACGTTGTTTATTCTTGCAGTTAATATAGCCTCGTCAACAGCCATATTCATGAACGCGTCATGAGTTTCGAGTTTTAGTAGCCGCCATTTGTCCATTTGCAAGTCTCCGCTGCTTTATTTCCCTAATGCTTCGGTGACTAATTTTTATGTTTGTCTATTTGGGCTTCTCAATTAATTATGAATTTTTTCCGCAAAATTTTTCGATGCCATGGCAATTTTGCATGTTACAGTTTAAATATTAGTGTTGTGATTACTCGTAGCGAAGGGAAAAACTAAGTATGGGTTCAAAATCGCCTAAAGGCGAATTCGCCGCAAGAAAACTCACTGAAAAACGGAACAAGTTCCGTTGGAGTAGCATGTACTATAAACGTCGAATGCTAATGCTGGATGTGAAGGCAGACCCGCTTGAAGGCGCACCTATGGCACGCGGCATAGTTCTCGAAAAAGTAGGCGTGGAAAGCAAGCAGCCTAACAGCGCCATACGCAAGTGCGTAAGAACCCAACTCATAAAAAATGGACGGTCAATAACCGCTTTTCTGCCTGGAGACGGCGCATTAAATGTTGTCGACGAACATGACGAAGTAATTGTTGAAGGCATCGGCGGTTCACGTGGAAGAAGCATGGGAGACATTCCCGGCGTGCGTTGGAAAGTAATAATGGTTAACGGCGTCTCGTTGAACGAGCTTGTTTACGGAAGAAAACAGAAACCTGCACGGTGATGATGTTGAGCCAGAAGCAGCAAGAAGAGAAAGAAATTAAATTTTTTGAGAAATGGAGCTACAAAGACGTTCAAGTTAAAGATTTAGGTTTACAAGGGTATATTTCTTTAAAACCGCTTGTTGTTCCGCATAGTATGGGAAGACATGAACACGCGCGTTTTCGCAAAGCAAACGTCAACATAGTCGAACGTTTAGTGAACAATCTGATGCGCCCCGGAAAAAACGCGGGTAAAAAAGCAAAAGCCATGAACATTGTAAAGCACGCGTTTGAAATTATCCATTTGCGAACTGGCAAAAACCCCATAGAAGTGCTTGTCAGAGCAGTGGAGAATTCTGCGCCTTGCGAAGACACAACACGCATCAGCTACGGCGGTATAGTTTACCACTTATCCGTAGACATTGCTCCACAAAGACGCGTAGACTTAGCCTTAAGAAACATTTGCGAAGGAGCAAGACAAGCATCAATAAACAATCCACGTTCAATAGAAGAATGCCTTGCAGAGGAACTTATTTTAGCTGCAAATCATGACATGAAAAGCTACGCAGTTTCAAAACGCCACGAAACAGAAAGAGTAGCCCAAGCATCAAGATAGCGGCATAGAAACTCTTAATTATTTTAGATGAATCTCAACTACGTCTCCATCTTCCAAAACAAACGATGCTCCCACTTTCTGTGGACTAAAAGTAAAGCGTTTAGCCCAAATTTTCGCAAAGTAAAAGTTTTCTTTGAAGTCGCTATGAATGTTTTTGGCTAAATCGTAAACCGTTGCGCCTTTCTTTAAGACGAAGGGTTTCTTGGAATAATCTTTCATGTTCGGCTCTTTAGTGTAAACCCGTATAATATCAAGTGTCTTGAATAAAGTTTCACCTAACTTGTCTAAGCCATATCCACTGGTGCATGAAACTGCAAGAATTGGCAGTTTTTCGCCCACATAAGCCCTCAACAACTTAAAATTCCCCTCTGCACCAGCCAAGTCAATTTTGTTCGCAACAACAACCGCCGGCTTATACACAGTATTCTCAAAAATGGCATCTTCAACCTCGTCAAGTGTAGCTTCGCCTGAAATCTTAACCACAGCATCTCCAATCCGATAGCTTTTCAGAAGGTCCTCAACATCACGGAAACTACAGTCAACAAGTCTACCAAACACGATTATCCGCAAGCCGGCACCCATAAACTTACGCTCAACCTCCACCTTCGCCTTAGGTTTGCTAACGAGAATTCGCGCTTTCTCTAACTCGTCTAAAATAAGAGACAACTGTTCCACGGAATTCTGCGACAAATCCACCATCAAAACTAATCCATCAGCATTTCGTGCCAAAGCCAAAGTCTGAAGCCCCCACGCTCTACCTTCAGCAGAACCTTCAATCAACGCTGGAGCTTCTAAAAGCTGAAATTGAATATCTTCAAAATTCATTATGCCTGGAACTGGCTCTCGCGTGGTGTAAGGCGCCCATGAAACTTCAACTTTCGAGTTTGTAACCGCTCCAAGCAAACTGCTTCTCCCAACATTCGTCACGCCCAAAAGCACAATTTGAGCCGCGCCTTCCTTCTCTATGAAATATTTCGGTCCTCCCTTTCCAGCGCGCTTTCGCTTTTTCTCTTCCATTTCCTTGCGCATCACTGCAATCTGCTTTTTTATTTGACCGCGAAGCTTCAAAGTGCCCTTGTGTTTCGGAACCAAACTTAGGAACTCTTGCATTCTCAGAAGTCTTTCCCGTGGATTTTTTGTAGCTTCAACTTCTGCCCATTTCTTTTTTGCATCAGGAGGCAAATTTGTCGGCATAAACTAAACGCTTCCAATACTGATTTCGAAATTTTACTCTAATATTTGTTTCCGCGACACCATACTCGTCAAGCTGCAGTATCATAAAAAGATTAAAATAATTGAATGAACAGTTGTGTAAACGAATTCACTAAAATTTAGAGGAGAAAAATCAAAAATAAGGAGGAAAAAGAATGAGCAGACCAGAAAAGCCGCACTTAAACCTAGTAATCATGGGACATGTTGACCACGGAAAATCAACAACCACAGGACACTTGCTATACTTGGCAGGAGCCGTAGACGACAGAACAATAAAAGCGTTCGAAGAAGAAGCCAAAAAAATGGGCAAAGAAACCTTCAAGTTCGCATGGGTTCTCGACAACTTGAAAGAGGAAAGAGAAAGAGGCTTAACAATTGACCTTCGATTCTTAAAGTTCGAAACCAAAAAATACTATTTCACAGTAATCGACGCACCAGGACACAGAGACTTCGTTAAAAACATGATAACCGGCGCAAGCCAAGCCGACGGTGCAATACTCTTTGTGTCAGCCAAAAGAGGCGAATTCGAAGCTGGCATCGGACCTGGCGGACAAACCCGAGAACACGCGTTCTTGGCTTTTACTTTGGGCGTTAACCAATTGACTGTAGCTATTAACAAGATGGATGATGTTTCTGTTAACTGGAGCCAAGACAGATACAACGAAGTCAAAAATGAAGTTGCAAGAATGCTTAAGATGGTTGGTTATAAGGTTGAGAAAATACCGTTCGTGCCAACATCCGGCTGGACTGGCGACAACCTTGTCAAGAAAAGCGACAAAATGCCCTGGTATACTGGACCAACATTAATTGATGCTTTAGACACTTTTGAGGTTCCTCCAAAACCAACAGGCAAACCATTACGCATTCCAATTCAAGATGTTTACAGCATTACTGGTGTAGGCACAGTTCCAGTGGGTCGAGTGGAAACTGGAATATTGAAGGAAAACGATGTTGTCATATTCATGCCAGCAAACAAGCAAGGCGAAGTGAAATCTTTAGAAATGCACCACACAAGAATACCGAAAGCTGAGCCAGGCGACAACATTGGATTCAACGTTAGAGGCATTGCAAAAACAGACATTCGCCGCGGAGACGTCTGTGGACACGTTACAAATCCGCCAACAGTAGCCAAAGAATTCATCGGGCAAATAATTGTCATCTATCACCCCACGGCTGTTGCAGCAGGATACACACCAGTTCTGCACTACCACACAGGACAAGTTGCATGCCGGTTCACTGAGCTAATAAAGAAAATTGATCCACGTTCTGGGCAAGTTGTAGAAGAAAAACCAACATTCTTGAAAACCGGCGACGCAGCCTGGGTAAGAATGGAGCCTTTGCATCCAATCGCCATCGAGACTTACACTGAATTTCCTGAACTTGGAAGATTCGCAGTAAGAGACATGGGAACAACGATTGCCGCGGGTGTGGTTAAAGAGATCACGAAGAAAGGACCATAAAATTTCTTTTCTTCCATTTTTATATTTGTATTCCACGTTTTTTGAGTTCTGCGTGTTATGCTTAAGTTTTATCAATAAATAGCCTTAAGTTCTCATATAAAACCATTAGAAATAGAGTTGGTGTCATGTCTGGAACTGAAACGTTGCTTCCATACTTGAAGGAAAAGAAAACCGAAGAGCAAGAGCAGCCGACAATAATTGTTGACAGTCGCGAGGCGAATACGGCTACAAAAATTGTTAAAGGTCTCAGAGAACGCGGCGTCAATGTTAAAATTGAAACTTTAGAGAAAGGCGACTACATCTTATCTGACATGTGTGCTGTGGAAAGAAAAACCGTTCAAGACTTTGTCTACACGCTTACTAGACGTTACCTTTTCGAGCAACTTTTCAAACTGAAAGAGGTTTATCCCAAATCGTTAATCGTTCTGGAAGGCTATCTGCCAATAATTTACAAATTTAGCCGAATCCAACCAGTCTCGGTTTGGGGCGCCATGTTTAACCTCGCAAAAAACGGCATAGCAATGGTCAACACAACCTCATACAAGGAAACAGTGGATTTTCTTTACGTGGCTGCTCGCCAAGAACAAATAGTTGAAAAACGGCATCCAACGATTCACCCAATCAAAAAGTGCGAAACAATAGAAGATGCCCAGATATACTTGATTGCAAGTTTGCCATTGGTTGGTAGAGAAAAAGCCATATCCATCCTCAAAACCTACCAGACACCACTGAACGCGCTGATAAACGTGGACGACTGGCCCAAAACAGTTTATGGACTTGGACCGGTAATAAGCGGCAAAGTTAAAGAAGTGCTGAACACCCCTTTCAAGGAGTGAAAAAGCTATATGGACGTGGAAGTTTCTCCGACGCGAAAAGTCAGCATACTAGGGTTAGACAAGCGTCCAGTCAACGATATCGTATGGTGTGCTACGACATTCGGCGCGAACAGGCTTTACTGGATAGATGGGTATGTTTTATGCTTGGAAGTTTACGAGAAATCCTTCGAGCATGAGCTGAAAAAGAAAGAGTTTCCAATAAGCCAAATCTGCTATGCGAAATTTCCGAAATACGAGAAAATTTATGAAGTGGAAAAGAGCCTTCAACTTCCAATAGTTAACGTTTCGGACATGAAAATCTTCAAAAGCATTCTGGAGGTGATTTTGAAAGACGAAAACGAGCAAAAATAAAATGGTTGAAGGCACTTAATGTTTCAGTTTATATTTTTGTGCGTATTCATAGCCAAGTTTGAATGCTTTAATGTTCGTGCCTAAATGTTTGGTGGGCACAAGTTCCTTCAAAGCTTCTAGGATGCTTTCATCTTTTACTGGTATCTTTTTCGTAGCAGCTAAAGCACCGATTAACACAACATTTTCTGTTAGGATGTTTCCAGCTTCTTTGGCAAGTTTTGCAGCTTCCACGATAATGATGTTCTTTGTGAAACTGCAAATCTTGTTGGTTATTTCTTTCAAGCTTGGGTATTCCATCTTTTTAGCAGTGAGCTCGGTTGGCGTAATCCTTTCATCACTCATTATAATGATTGTCTTTTCTGAGGCGAAGTTCAAACTGCGCAGAGTCTCTAATGGCTCAAATCCCAAGAGTATATCTGCTTTACCGTCGAGAAACGTGGGCGCCAAAACATTTTCTCCAATTCTCACGTTAGAAACTACTGCTCCGCCTCTCTGCGCCATTCCGTGAATCTCGCTTACTCGAACGTTCAACCCTTCCTTAAGAGCCGCTGTTCCAAGAATTTCCGCTGCTAAAAGTATGCCTTGCCCGCCAACTCCAGTCAAAACAATGTTGAATCCCTTCATTCATAGCACTTCCTTAACCTATCTCCTCACATTTTATAGCTTGGTATGGACAAACTGAAGCGCACAATCCACATCCGATGCAAAGTGTTTCATTGATGCTTGCCTTTCCATCCACCAAAACCAAAGCTGGACAACCCAGCAATTTAATGCATGCCATACAATTCGTGCATTCCTCAGTTATTTTGCAAACCATTATTTTTGCGCCCTTTCGTCGTCTATCTCTAACAACCATTAAGGCACAAGGAGAACGGAAAACAACTACAGAAGGACCAGAATGCTGTAAGGCTTCCTTCAAAACTGCTGTTGCCTCTTTAACTTTGAACGGGTCAACAACTCTTACGAATTTTACACCGCATCCCTCAGCAACTTTTTCAATTAGCACCTTCTCGGTCGGAACACCCATGCCTGTCACGCCTGTTCCTGGGTGTGGTTGATGTCCAGTCATGGCGGTTGCTTGGTTGTCTAGAACGGCTAAGGTTATTTTGTGGTTGTTATAGACGGCGTTAATTAGTCCTGGGATAGCTGCATGGAAAAATGTAGAGTCGCCAATAATTCCAATAGTGTCTCTTCCCGTCACTTTGCTTATGCCTTGGGCCATGCTCACGCTTGAACCCATACACAAGAAGCCATCACCAATGCTTAATGGCGGCGCAAATCCCAAAGCGTAACAGCCTATGTCGTTTGGGTAAACTGCTTTGCCATCCGTGGCTTTCCTTATCACGTAGAATGTGGCTCTGTGAGGGCATCCAGCGCATAATATTGGCGGTCTGCGCGGCAAATCTTTCAAAACTTCAGCGTATTTTCTGTCAATCTCTTTGAGGTCTATTGGCAATTTTCTTCTTGTTATCTTTGCTAAGCCAATCACTACCGCGCGTGTAGAAAGTTCGCCGTCTCTCGGAAAATACAGTGTACCCATTTTTCCATAAATCTTCACGTTTGGAGCGTAATCCTTGGCTATGGCTTTAATTTGCATTTCCAGATAAGGCTCAAGCTCTTCAACAACAACGATTTTCTTGTGCTTTCTCAAAAAAGTTCCTATCAGTTTTTCTGGCAATGGATGAGTCATGCCCAGTTTGAGGATGCTGGCGTCTAAATCTAACGCATCTATAGCTTCCATGGCGTAGTTGAAGGCTGCGCTTGCGGAGATTACGCCAAGCTTGCCACTTTTGCTTCTGCGCACTATGGTGTTGTATGGTGATGTTTCGCTGATTTCTTTAGCTTTCTCCGCTTTTGTCAATAGAACAGTGTGCATTGGTCTGGAATTCGCTGGAACCAGATTCATGCGTTTTATGTCTCTGACAAATTCGCCTTTGAGACTAGGTTTTGTAAGTTTGCCGTAAGTTACTGGTCCGCGTGTGTGACTCACTCGAGTTGTAGTCCTAAGCAAGACTGGAAGCTCTAATTTTTCGGAAATTTCAACAGCAGAAACTGTCATGTCTTTGGCTTCTTGGGCGTTTGAAGGCTCTAAGCATGGAAGATTTGCGAGTAAAGCGTAAAAACGGTTATCTTGCTCGTTCTGGGAACTGTAACATTCTGGGTCATCAGCCGTAACGATTACGCATCCGCCTTTTACACCCATGTACGCTAATGTCATAAGTGCGTCTGCAGCAACATTCAATCCTACATGCTTCATTGCAGAAAGCGACCGCACACCACAGTTTGCAGTTGCCGCAGCAACTTCCACAGCAACCATCTCGTTAATTGAATACTCCATATAAACGCCCGCTTCAGCCGCAATTTCAGAGATGGAATCCGCTATTTCAGACGCCGGCGTGCCCGGATAAGTGGTTACCACGCTTATGCCCGCTTCTAAGATTCCTCTGGCTATTGCTTCGTTGCCAAGCAAAAGCGCCCGTTTATTTGGCGCATCTTGTAATAGTAAACGTGAATCAGGCAAACATTTTCTCCTCAGCGCGTGTAGAAGTCGTTCATTCTTTCGGCTTCAAATATAACTTTTGGTGATTCAACGCGAAAAGCAATCTTGAACCGAAAGAATTATTAAAACGCGGTTAGGATACACAGCTTTCATTCGTGAGGTTTGTAATAATGTCCATAAAACTGTCTAATGGAAAAGAAATCCCAATTGAAATGCACAAGGCGCGGATGGTGCAGAAAATTTCTTTGCCACCAGTTGACCAACGTCTCAAAGCCATAGAAGAAGCGGGCTACAACACCTTCCAGCTTAAAACTAAAGACGTGTTTCTCGACATGCTCACAGACAGCGGCGTAAACGCAATGAGCGACAACCAATACGCTGCCATGATGCGGGTTGACGACGCTTACGCAGGCAGCATGACCTTTTACGAGTTCGCAGACGCAGTAAAAGACGTTCTAGGATACAAATATGTAATGAATGTTCACCAAGGAAGAGCTGCAGAACATTTAATCTCCAAAGTGTTCGCGAAACCCGGTGATGTGGTTCCGACAAACTATCATTTTACTACAACTAAGGTTCACATTGAATTGACTGGTGGAGCTGCATGCTTAGAAATTTATTATGATGAAGCGTTGAAAACGGAAAGCATTAACCCGTTTAAGGGCAACATGGACCCACAAAAACTGAAAAACGTGATTAAAAAGTATGGAAAAGAAAAAGTAGCTTACGTGCGCATGGAAGCAACAACTAACCTTCTTGGCGGTCAACCATTCTCAATGCAGAATCTCAAGGAAATCAAACAAATCTGTAAGGAGCACGGCTTAATTCTCGTTTTAGATGGAAGCCTAATCAGCGAAAACGCCTATTTAATAAAGCAGCGCGAAAAAGGCTACGAAAACAAAACAGTCGCGGAAATAGTCAAAGAAATGTGCAGTTACGCTGATATTTTCTACATGAGCGGAAGGAAAAACACGTGCGTCAGAGGCGGCTGCATAGCAACAAACAACAAGGAACTGTTTGAAAAGTTGCAGCCTTGGCTTCCAGTTTACGAAGGCTTCTTCACTTACGGCGGAATGTCTCAAAGGGAAGTCGCAGCTATGGCTGTTGGAATGCGCGAGATGGTAGACTTTGATATGGCTGGTTGCGCAATAGAACAAATAAAATACTTTGTGAATAGACTGAAGGAAACTGGAATTCCAGTGGTTACGCCGCCAGGCGGATTGGCTTGCCATTTGGACGCAAAGAAGTTTTTGCCACACATTCCCCAATCAGAATATCCAGCTGGCGCGTTGACAGCAGCACTCTACATTGTTTCGGGTATCCGAAGCATGGAAAGAGGCACAATTTCAATGGAAAGAGACAAAGATGGAAAGGAAGTCTTCGCGGATTTGGAATTGACTAGGCTTGCGCTTCCAAGAAGAGTCTACACTATATCACACATTGAATATGCAGTGGATAGGATAAACTGGCTTTACAAGCACAGAAATTTGGTGAAAGGCTTAAAATTCGTTTTTGAACCGCCAGTGTTGCGTTTCTTCCTTGGAAAACTAGAAGCCTTAGACAACTGGGGAAGAAACCTAGCTGAAGTATGCAAAAAAGAAATAGGCGACCACTAAACTCTTTCCAACTTTATTCTTTTTAATGTAACTCTAGAAAATAAAGGAAAGAAGTTCAGAGTTTTTTGTTTATTTGCCTTTGAATGTTGGTTTTCTTTTCTCTGTAAACGCCGCGACGCCTTCTTGCAGGTCTTCTGTTGACGCAACCACGCCGAAGCCTTCACGTTCCAAAGCCAACGCAGCATCCAAGCTTATCTCTGAGCCCTTATTGATTAATGCTTTAGCAACTTTAAGCGCTACAGGAGCTTTTGACGCTAACTCCAAAGCAAATTGCCTCACAGTTTCTCGAAACTTGTCAACGGGGACAACCATGTTCACAATACCAAGCTGCTCAGCCGTTTTCGCGTCAATCATCTTCCCCGTATAGACCAACTCTTTAGCTTTTCCAACACCCACCAAACGCGTAAGCCTCTGCGTCCCACCCCAACCAGGAATCAAGCCAATATTGATTTCTGTTTGTCCCATCCTAGCGTTTTCCGAAGCAACACGAAGGTCGCATGACATGGCAACTTCTAAGCCGCCGCCCAAAGCGTAACCGTTTATCGCCGCTATGGCAGGTTTCTCCAAATTTTCAAATGCGAGACAAAGTTTTTCACCCATCAACGAGAGCTCTCTTGCTTTCAACGCGTTCATTCCTTTCATGGCTTTGATGTCCGCGCCCGCTGAGAACGCTTTTTCCCCAGCGCCAGTTAATACAACAACGCGCACATTCTCATCATTTCGAGCGTCTTCTACAGCTTGCAAAACCTCTTTTACAACTTCTTTGCTGAACGCGTTTAGTGCTTCTGGACGGTTCAAAGTGATTGTGGCTACGCCTTCGCTTTTCTCGTAAATTATAAGTTTAAACTCCATTTTACGTGCGCTCCTATTTTTGTGTCCAGTCATAGAAGCCCTTGCCAGTTTTTCT
Source organism: Candidatus Bathyarchaeota archaeon A05DMB-5 (assembly GCA_019685655.1). Lineage (NCBI taxonomy): Archaea > Thermoproteati > Candidatus Bathyarchaeota > Candidatus Bathyarchaeota archaeon A05DMB-5. The sequence continues at coordinate 152,593 of JABFQP010000003.1, forward strand.
TCCAAGCAACTGTGCCTTAACCATCTGCTTCAATCCGGTGTGCGGATGAAACTTCGGGTCTATTTCTTTCTCCAAAATTTCCGCAATGGCTAATGTTGTGTCCGCGCCTATGTAGTCCAAAAGCATAAGCGGTCCCATAGGCCAGTTTAAGCCCAGCTTTATGGCTTTGTCTATGTCGTCTCTGTCTGCCACGCCTTCCCAGTACAAGGCAACTGCTTCGTTTAAGGCTGGAATTAATATGCGATTCACGATGAAGCCAGGACAGTCTTTCTTGACTAGAACGGTTTCTTTTCCCATTTTCTGCGCAACTGCAAGCACGGTTTGTATGGTTTCCTCGGAAGTTTTTGCGCCTTTGATGACTTCGATGAGTTTCATTAGTTGTGGCGGATTAAAGAAGTGCATTCCGCAGACTTTTTCTGGACGTTTGGTTGTTGAGCCCAATTCGGTTATGCTTATTGATGAAGTGTTTGAAGCGATTATTGCGTGGGCTGATGCGTATTGGTCTACTTCGCGGTATGTGGCTTTTTTGAGTTCAACGTTTTCTGTTACTGCTTCGATAATGAGGTCTACGTTGGAGACTGCTTCTTTCAAGTCTATTGTGGGGTGTATTCTGCCAAGGGTTTCGTTGACTTGCGTTTCTGTCAGTTGCCCTTTTGCTTGAAACTTTTGTAAGCTAGTTTTTATCATTTGCATGCCGTTGTCTACGAAGCGTTGCTCGATGTCACGCAAGTTTACTTCGTATCCGGATTGTGCGGCTACTTGGCATATGCCGTGTCCCATTAAGCCGGCACCTAAAACTGCAATTTTCTTAACTTCCATAATGTTTTCACCTTTTGAATTTTGAAAAGTATTAGGTTGATGTTTTGTTAAAAAGGTTTTTCAAACAAAAACAGAATATTTAAGCGTCAATTCGCAAGGTTCGAGCAAGCCAGAGCAGCCGCATACCAAATTTTCTGTAAAAAAACTAAAATTCTCGAGCAGCGCTTGTTTTGTTAGTGTTATCTGGCGAGCCATATGGCGATTGGCAAGTTTAAAATGAATCCGTATGTGAAAGACAACAAAGTGTTGGTTAGCAAAGTGAGCTGTACTGCAAATGTTAAGGAAAGCATTTTAAAAGCAGTAAACTTGATTGGTGGCTTTAACAAAGTCGTTGAAAAAGGTGATGAGTTTCTTTTGAAGCCTAATTTTAACACTGCTGACCCTCCGCCTGCTTCGAGCGACCCAGAATTTGTTAAAGCAGTTATCGAATTGTTGCTTGAGCATGGTGCTGGAAAGGTTGTTATTGGTGAGTCTTCCATGTTTTCACTTCACACAAGAAATGTGCTTAAGGAAACTGGAATGATTAGCAAAGCTGAAGAAGCAGGCGCGGAACTTGTGTTTTTCGACGAAGGAAAATGGATTAAAATCTCCACAGGCGGCAATTACCTCAAAAAGGTCAGTTTACCCGAGACCGCGTTGAATGCGGCGAAACTTGTTTACGTCTGTTGTATGAAAACGCACAAGTTTGCAAAATTCACTTTAAGCTTGAAATTGGCTGTCGGTTTTATGAAGCCGAGCGAGCGGATGCTTTTGCACATGAGGTATTTGGAAGAAAAAATCGCTGATTTAAACCTCGTTGTGCATCCGAACTTAATAATAATGGATGGAAGAAAGTGTTTCATAAATGGCGGACCTGCATGCGGCGAACTCCAAGAACCAAACGTTATACTTGCTTCTGGCGACAGAGTAGCCATTGATGTAGAAACATTAAAAATTATTGAAGGTTACGAAGGCGCTAGTCTTAAAGAAGACCCATGGAATTATACACAAATACGCAGAGCCGTGGAACTTGAGTTAGGCGTTAAAAACGAGCAGGAATACATGCTCATAAGCGGATAGATAGAAATTATAAGCCTATCTCTGCTGCCACATTTTTAAGTCCGTTAAGCGCAATTTCAAAAAACTTCTCCCTTGGAATCCCAATTTCTTCGCAGACAAGTATGCGTTCTCTCTCGGCTCCTCTTGCAAAATCCTTGTCTTTAAACTTCTTCGCAACAGTTTCCACTTTCACGTCCGCCAACTTCTTTGACGGCATCACTAAGGCACATGCAACCAGCAACCCAGAAATTGCATCACTGGCAATTAACGCCTTCTCCATCCTTGTTTCAGGCATAACACCAGTATAACGAAAGTTGTGCGCCTTAATAGCCCTAACCAACTCTTCTGGGATAAGTCCTTTGAGGATTTGTTCTGTTAGCAGACTATGCTTTTCCGGTATCGCCTCAGTCTTTTCATAGTCAATGTCATGTAACAATCCTATAAGCGCCCATTGCTCTTCGTTTTCGCCCAAATATTTCGCTGTACTCCGCATTATAGCCTCAACTGCAAGCATGTGAAAGAAAACATTCCTTTTTGAAACATTATTTTTAACTAGATTAATAGCTTCGTTGCGAGTTAACATAACATCACCTGAACCCTTAACTTAATCGTTTCAAAAGAAGCATAAAGTACTATATAACGAGATTGCAGATTTTCTGGGCTACAGCAAGCAAAAGGCGTCATGCAATAAAGATATATTCTTTGTGAACATACACATAAATTAGTGAACATGGACCTAAATTTTGAACCATGGAAGAAAATAGGCATAGTTGTTCCATTCATATTCATTTTTGACGTTCTCATAGTTCTTTTTACAAGCGGAAGCCCTTTCTGGGGAAACAAACCCGCAAAAGTTGTTTTCAGCGACTTGCTTTTCTTTGAGGGAATAATAATCTTCGGAATAGGCGCCTTGATTGCATCTGGCTATTCAGCGCTACGCATAGAACGTTGGCAATCTCTGTACGCAAGTCCTGGTGGATACACGGAATATTTAAGGGAACAACGTAAAAAACAAGTTGCCTTCGGAATAGTCTGCATGCTTATTGGGGCTTTATTAATGCTTTTGGCTGTTGCGGTTTCATATCTAGGTTAATATCCGGGCATTGCTTGGCACTTTTCAGTGTAGCTTAAGAATGTTAGGGTGTTATGTTATTCAAACTCACCATACATTTGGTCAGGCGCAAGAACGTCTGGATATTTATTTCTTAATAGAAGACGTGCAGCATAACACATGTGACACGCATCAGCATAGGCTTCCTCATGTGACAAACAGAACTTTTCAACCAAAGCCACAGGACCACTACGAACCAGAGGCTCAAGGATTGGATTTTCGTAGGGATTGTATTCTTCAATTATTTTTGCAAAGGGCTTTTGCCAAGCGTTGCCGATTGAGATGCCTTGACAAACGTGCACATATCCGAGCGGGTCTATGTGAACTCTTTCTTGGTTAGCGAAGTTTTCGTAGGGGCATTTAGTGAATTCACGCCAAGGCTTTTTGGCTACACTTTGTGGCAATTTCGAAAAGGCTCTGCCTTTATACATTAACTCGCATAAATCAACCTTTGCTCCTTCAATTTCTTTTGGGCACGGTTTTGCAGCGTGTGGGTCTTTGATGGCAAGTATGTCTGCTTTCATTTGCAGTACATGAGCCGCCTTCACAGCGTTCCTTACTGTTTCAGTTTCCCAGTTTTCTCCATGGTAAAAATCGCTACTTAAAGTCAATTCAACATTTTTGATTTCTGCTATGGGACGTAGCCATTCCACAGCGTCGTCTGGACACGTAGCCCAGTAACAGTTTGAAAGAATTTCCACACGAAAACCAAATTCTGCCGCTTCTGAAGCGGCTTTGACCATTATGGGATAGTATAGGAAAGGTTCGCCACCTTCTATGGCAATGTAATCTACAGTTGGCAGCTTTCTTGCCTCTTCCAAAATGTTTCTGATTTGTTCAAGTGTGAAGGTGCCTTTTGCTTTAGGGCTTCCCCAGACAAAACAGTGGTCACATTCCAAGTCGCACCGGTAAGTGAGGAGAAAATGAACCCCTTTTAAACTCAACAAGAGCACCAAGTAGATTTTAGTATGCTAGAATAGTTAAATCTTGCCGAAAAGTGCACATTGCGTGGGTGAATTAGGTAAAATATATAATTGTGGTCGGATTCCTTTTGCTTTCAATGTCAGGTGCAAGGCATTAATGACTGTGACGAAGCCTAAAATTACTTGGAAAAGCGTTGTTTTGCCAGTCGTGGGCTTGGTGGCTTTTTTCTTGTATCTTTACTTTTTTAATGTAGATATTCCAGAAATAATTGCAATCGCTCAACACATTGACGTTTCTGTTTATTTTTTGGCAATCATAACCGTTTTATTTGAGACGTTTTTCTTTTCTTTATCGTGGTATTTTTTGGTCACGTTTCTTTCAGTGAAGCTTTCCATTGTGAGGGCTTTCATGTATGTTTGGTATGGAATTTACATTGACATAATCATTCCGGCGGAGTCGATAAGTGGAGAAGTTTCAAGAGTCTACTTAATCGAGAGAGAGCAAATTGGGACGACTGGAAAAGTTGTTGCTTCCGTTGTTGTTCAACGATTAATGGGGATGGCTATCAATGTCATGTGTCTACTTCTAGGTGTAAGCGTCCTAATATTACAAGAACGTGCCAGTGGAACCCTAATCAACCTAACACTGCTGTTAACTGCTGTAATTACTGTTTTTCTGGTACTGCTAATTCTCTTATGCTTCAAGGAGGCATGGACGCTGAAGATTGTTGAAGGCGGAATAAGGCTAATTGAGTTTTTGACTCGTGGACACTGGAAACTTACAAGGATAAAGGATGAAGTAATAAAAATGACTAGAATGTTTCACGGGTCAATCAAAGAATACGGTCACGCGCCTAAAAGTCTTTCTTTATCATTAGTTTTTAATGTCTTATCGTGGCTTCTCAGTTTCGGAGTAGCCTATCTAGTGTTTTTGTCCATGCGCTTCCCAATTAGTTGGAGCGTGATAGTTGTTACGTGTTCAATAATTGTCGCTATTCAATCAATTCCTTTAGGCATTCCGTTTGAGGCTGGACTTCCAGAAATAACGATGGCGTCACTTTTTCAATGGCTAACCCCGAATATGACGATGGACATTGCGGCAACCGCAACAATTCTAATACGTATTCTTACTGTTTGGCTTAGATTTTTCATAGGGTTCGCCGTGCAACAGTGGCTTGAAATTAAAGCAATAACAACGAAAAAGATGACTTAAATGGAAGTAACAATCGAAGACGCGTCAATCCAACAGCTAGATAGGCTATATGAAATCGAAATGGAATGCTTCGACAAAGAAGCCTTCACGAAACAACAAATTGCCAATTTACTAACAAATTATAATTCCGTAGGTTTAGTTGCAAAAATAAGCGGCAAAATAGTCGGCTTCGTCATAGGCATGTTATACGTAGAAAGAACAGCATTGGCAGGCCATATTCTAACAATAGACGTTTCAACCGCCTACCGAAAAAAAGGAATAGCACAAAAACTTCTACAAGGAATTGAAAAAATCTTTAAGGAAAAAGGCGCTAAAACATGCCATCTTGAAGTACGCGAAGACAACATTGTCGCGTTGAGGCTTTACCAGAAACTTGGATACAAGAAAGTTGCGCGTCTCAAAGGCTATTACAGAGACGCAAATGGAATATACTTAAGAAAGGACTTAGCTTAACTTCAGCAGATTCAGCTTTGTTTTTTCGTCAAAGACTCTCTGTAAGTTCACTCCAGCCCCCTCAATTATCACAAGCTCCGCTGTCGCGCCAACATGAGAATCCTTCATCAAATGTCCGCCATAAGCTCTGCCTTCCTCATCTGAAACAACCAGATGCGCATGAACTATTATCTCGCCTTTTTCATTAACAGCGATGTTTCCCATACCCGAGGCGATTTCTAATGGGCCATCCAATCGAATAGACTTGTATTGTCCTTCTTTGTAATATCCCAACACTGCATTTTTTAAGCTTCCAATAAAAATGAGAACCCCAGCTGTTACGCCGCTTTCTTCCACTCGCTTCTTTATGGCTTCAGCTAAATCCTCATTTTCCAGTATGCGCGAAAAATAAATTTTTCCAACTTGTCCCTTCAACATGTTCTCCACCATTTCTAATCATGTTTATTTCTGTGTCTTCATTTGCGTTTTGGTGTTTCTAAAGGTTTTGAGCGTAAACTCTAAAAGAGCCAATGCCTAAGATTATTGGTTGTGAAGGCAATTTGACTGGGAGAAAGAGTAGCGACACGCAAGGCTTAGTTAGGGCTATTGTAGTTTTACTTCGCAACACAACATGGCGTTGCGGAAGACTAGAACGCTCAATAGTCAACCACTTACACAAAAGAACCGCGGGATTTGGAAAACCTGAAATGCCCGTGAAAGACATGCTTCAAACTTTCCAAGTGACTGGCAAAAAGAAGAACGAATTTTTGGATGCAATCAAGCGACTGGAAAGAAGGAATATAATAAGAATCTTGAAGTTCTGAACATCCGTAAACTTAAATACTATTAGAAAAGCCCTTTTCTAGGATTTTTCCAAGAGTTCCTTTGCACTTGCAATCCATTTTTCAGTGATTTTTGGCGAAATCTTCAGTTTTGCGCCTAAATCGTTTGCTGAAGCCTTAGCTAAGTCTTCAACAGTGTGTATCCCTAGAGCCTTCAATTGTGCAGCTCTCTTTTCTTTTATGCCTTTTACCGTTGTAAGCTCAATTTTTGGCGGCGCCACCTCGACAACTGTTTCAGGTTTTGCTTCTTGCACAATCTCCGTAGCAGTCGATACTGGCGGTGGTGGTGGAGATTCAATGGTCGCGGCTCTTGCCTTTGGTCTTTGAGCGTAGCCTAGACCTAGGAATAAGAGACCAAAAACTGTAGTGGTAACTGCTGAAAGTTCATAGTATTCAAAGCGGTAGGTAACAAAGATTGCAGTTATAACGAACAATATTATTGCTACTCCGTAAAGGGCGTAATCTGAACGCATACTAGTCTTCTCCCTAACCCTCTATGTTCTATGGATTGGTTTAAATAATTTTCTGAATTTTAAAAGGTGAAAAATGGAAATTTTGTTGTTTTTGTGTCTTTCTGCCCGTTTCAGTCTCATTGTTTAAGCAGTTTTTCTTCTGGCGGCGGTTTTCTTATTAATCCTTCCTTCATCAGCAACTTCACGGATTCTCTGGCATTTTGAATTATCGCAACTGCTCTTTCGTAGAGTTCCTGCTTGCTAGGTTTAACTCGTGCTACACCTTGTTCAATGGATTTTAACGCGCATGCCACTGCCTCTCTTGGGAAAACTTCCCATTCTTCCATTCGTGGCAAAATGTCTTCTTCATGCATTCCCCGTTCTTCAGCAAACTTTGCCAGTTCTTGAGCTGCTGCAATGCACATGTCATCTGTGACTGTTTTCGCTTTCACGTCTAAGACGCCTCGGAAGATGGCTGGAAAACCGAGGCTATTGTTAACTTGGTTTGGAAAGTCGCTTCTGCCTGTGGCTATTATTCGTGCTCCTGCTTCTTTTGCTTCCCACGGCCATATTTCAGGTATTGGGTTTGCGCACGCAAAAATTATTGCGTCGTCAGCCATGGTCTTAACCCATTCGGGTTTTATTGTGCTTGGTCCTGGTTTTGATGCGGCTACCACTGCGTCTGCGTCTTTGAAGGCTTCGGCTATGTCACCTTTTCTGCCTTCAGCGTTTGTTTTTTGGGATAGCTCGTATTTCCATGGGTCTTCTTCTTTTGTTATGTCCTTTCTGCCGGGGTAGATTATGCCTTTGGTGTCGACGAGTAAAATGTTGCCTGGTTTGATTCCCCATCTTATGAGGACGTAGGCTGTTCTGAGGTTGGCTGCGCCAGCGCCCACGAGGGTTATGAGGCTTTCTTTTGGTTTTTTGCCTACTATTTTGAAGGCGTTCATTAAGCCAGCCAATATTACTGTGGCTGTGCCTTGCTGGTCGTCATGCCAGACGGGAATTTGAAGACGTTCTCTAGCTTTTTCTAGAACGTAGAAACATTTCGGTTTCTCTATGTCTTCCAGGTTTATGCCGCCGAAAGTTGGCTCGATGAGTTCGCATGCGCGGACTATCTCGTCTGGGTCTTTGGTTTTTAGACATACTGGGAAAGCATCCACGCCGCCTAGGTATTTGAATAGTAGAGCTTTGCCTTCCATTACTGGCATGGCTGCTTCTGGACCGATGTCGCCTAAGCCTAAAACGCGGGTGCCATCGGACACTACAGCCACGTAGTTCCAGCGGTTTGTAAGCTCGAATGACTTGTCTTTGTCAGCTTGGATTTCTCTGCATGCTGCTGCTACGCCGGGCGTGTACCATATTGCGAAGTCGTCTGGGCTTGCTACAGCGCATTTTGGCATGATTTGGACTTTTCCGCTGTAGAATTTGTGTAAGGGTGGAGCTAATTGTGAGGGTTTTTTGGCTTTAGCCAGCAGTTCTTCCACGGTTGGTTTTCTTTTTTCTTCTTTTGGTTTAGACATTTTATCATCCTCTTTGAATGAGATGTTGTTGTGTTTTTAAAATTGGTTTTAAAGGTTGCGGTTGATTTTATAATGAAGTATTACACAAATTACGCATTTACCTATGCGTCTTTACTGTGCACTGGTTATTTTGAATAAGGATTTATAGGTCATAAAACTTAATTTTGAACTCATCATGCTTTTTAACATTCTCTAACTGAATAAATCATTGGGTGTACCTCGTGTCATCAGTTTACAAGATTATCCTAGTACTGCTTGCTAGTTTAATAGTGCTGTATGCGTTTCAAGCGTACTATCCAACGTTTATGCATGTTTTTTCGAACAGTTTCCTCGCTATAATAGCAAGCGCAGCAGTTATATGCTCAGGGTTTTCTCTGCAAAAATATTGGCACAGAGCCAAGGAGCAGTTTTCAATCGTTTGGCTTTTCTTCACATTAGGATTATTTCTTTGGTTTGTTGGCGAAGCTATACGAGTTGGCTACACACTTGTGTGGAATGTGGAAATGCCTTTTCCGTCTTTGGCGGATGTTTTTTGGCTGGGTGGTTGCATACCGTTATTTATTGCGTTATACTTGTATGTTGAAATCTTCAAGTCGGTACTTTCCCGCGAAATATTTGCTGCTTCTGTGACAGTTACTCTAGGCTTAGCTCTTTTCGTCTCCATAAGCGTGATAACTCCAGTGGTTAGGACAGAAGACGTAGTTACACGAACTATGGGTTTTCTTTATCCCATATTGGACATGGCGTTGTTATCTATGGCTTTTTTGGGTCTCTTAATTTTTCTTAAAGGAAGCCTTGGCAAATCGTGGGCGTTTATCTGTTCTGGTGTGCTTTTGAACGCGTGGGCTGACGTGCTTTTTAGCTACACAGAATTGCGAAGAACCTATTATGCGGGGCATCCGATAGAACTGCTCTATGCAGTTTCATACATGTTCTTTTTACTGGCATTCTACGTACACGTAAAGGAGCTTTAGGAGAAATAACCTTGACTGAAAACCGCACAAATTTCAAACGTCTTCTGTTCGAAGCTGTCGATGAGGGCTTATTAGTGCTTGGAAAAAGCGGGAGAAACGCAGTTTATTTTCATTTGCAAAGTTTGTATTCGCTGAAGAAAGAAGATGCTCTGGAAAAGCCTGATGTTTTTGTGAAAAGTTTAAGAAAGATTTTTGGGATAGGTGCTGGAGTAATCGAGAAGGCAATTTTGAAAAGTCTTTATGACAAGCTTGGCTTGGATTACAAAGAAAATAAAAATTGGGATTTTGCAACATACTTGAACGAGGCAAAAAACGCGGTTAAAAAAAAGCCCCACGGAGATTGTGGAAGTTTCCGATACAAGCGTAATTCTCTCTTGAATAGCCTATTCATAGTTTTCTTGCCATAAATCCTAGAAGAACATGTTGCGTTCGTTGGAAGCCTATTTTCTCGTATACGCGCCTTGCTGGAACGTTGTCCTTTGCAACCCAAAGCACGGCGTCTTTGTCTAAATTGATTATCTCTTTCACGATGGCAGAGACCACTGAAGTTGCGAGTCCTTTTCCTCTTAAAGAATCAACCGTGTATACTCCTCTGATAAGCGCAATTGTGTCTAATATTTCTAAAGTGGTCGCTGTAGATGCTAACGTGTAGTTGTCGTATGCACCATAAGCTATTCCCTTTCCAATGGCATCTTTGATTCTGTTTGCCCATTCTTCTCCAAAATTCTTTGCAACTTCTTTAATGTCTTCTATATCCAATTTTTTGATTCTATGCTGAATTAACGGTTTGAAAGTTTTTGCCGTTGTCTTCATGATCAGATACGTGGTGATTTTGCTTTTGCTTGCTTTGTCAGTTGGCTCTATTGGTTCGAAGAACTTTCTTACGATTGTGAGATGGTGAGGTTCTATAACGAATGTTGGCTCGCTCAAGTCAACATGGCGTATGAGTTGGGTTATGCTTTCTGCCGTTCCATACGTGTGAACAATTCTCTTGTCAAATTCAAAGAGATAACCGTATATTTCATGATTTTCGGTGGCGGTCCATATTTGAGTTTTGTTTCTATCATATCTTAAGTCGCAGATTGTGAAGACATGTCGAATTTCGTCTTTTTGAAGAAACCTTAAGAACTCTTCTTCATTCGACTTTTCAAGTTGAACCGTCTTCAATTTGGTTGACATCTTGTTTCACTGAAAACCTAAACTTACACGTAATTGTTGAGAGAAGAAAACGTTTGGGAAATTTTTTACACTCGAAACAACGCGTCTAGTATCGTCTTTGTCTGTAGCCGCCTCTTCTTTCTCGTCCGCCGAAGTCTCTTCTGCCGCGTCCTCTGAATGGGCGTCTTGGCTGCTCATAGACTTTTGTTGATAGATTGTTTTCTGTGTTGACTTCGCTTGCTAATGCTTCTTTTGCAACTTCCAACGTGCCATATCTGCCAACGTTTAGTCGCATGTTACCTTTGAAAAGTGTGATGTAGCCATTTCCAACAGTTATGGTGTCGCCTTCGTTGACTTTTTCAATGTTGTCATCCCATAATGTCAAGTATACGCATCCTGTTTCGTCGCCGACTAACGCATCGCATACGCGGTGTGGTGCGCCGTCTCTGCCTGCGGCGATGTTTCTGATTTCGCTTTTGGAGACAACTTTTGCCGTTACGTTTACCGCTCTTGAGGCGGGGGTTAATTCGCTTACTTTCACGTCTACAGGTTGTTTGGGTCCTGAAAAACCTTCAACTGCCAAATTTTTTCAACACCTTATATTTTGACAAAACACATAACATTAAATTGACTCTTAAGGCTTGCGGTTATGCTTTTCTGATGTTAGAGTATTGAGGTTTAATTATTAGGTTTTGTCGTGTGTTGTGATTCATAAGTTATAAGTTAAAGTATAGTCTCTTGATATTCACGATAGAAAATGAAAGCCGTCGCAATCATCAACCGCCGAATTCGCATGCTCTTCCACACGTTAGGCTTAAGCTGCTTAGGCGGCGCAATATTCCTACAAGTGCTCGTTTTCGCAGACATTGCAAACCGCGGATACTTCATGGCGGTTGAAAACAACCCTGCAATACTAACGTTCGAGATTATCCTAACAGCGTTTGCGCTTATCTACTTCATATACATATACCAACGTTTTATACGCTCAATAAGATGAACCGGTTTTAACTTAATTTTTGGAGCTTTTCTCTAGTTTCTGCAAAAGGTTGCAAGAGAATGATGATAAACCTTAAATTGTCATCCATAAAACTCAATCATTAGTTTCTTTGTTAGGTTGTGAAAAAATGAAAAAACTCAAACAGTTGTTTGTATTCCTTATCATACCTAGCCTCGCTTTAACACTCATGAAAAGTGCTGAGGCACAATCACCTAGCGAAATGGCAACTTTCTTTGACTCGGAAGTTCCTGGAATAAAGGTACAGGTCAATGGAACGGCAGAAGCTATACCAGCAGACTACGTTAACATTACATTGAAACTGATAGGACAGGCAGACGTTTATTTAAAGCATTTCAACTTGAGCATATTTGGATTTATAAATGGCACAGAAAAAACTTTGATGACCAACATAACCGACAATAACATCCCATTAGACAATGATTCACGAGAATACAATCACTCGTTCACGATACCAGAGGATGTTTGGGGAGTGACATATGGTGAACTCATATTAACTTACTCTGCAAAATATGACATCGTGACCGTGGATTTTGAAGCGTTGACATGTGGTTTCACATTAACAAACATCGAAAACGTTCGCTTTAAAGACATGAAAGAGCAACTTGAAAGTTTGAATGATGCTTATCAGCAGCTAAATACTACCTATTGGGAGCTTCAGCAGAATTATACTTCACTTCAAGAAAATCTGGGTCAGCTTGAGAGCACACGACAAGCGGTAATCGCCTTGGCGGTAGTTACCATTTTCTTTGTAGCCACAACTGTCTACTTGATTGTGCGAAAGCCAAAGCAGACGTGGTAGTGCCTTAATCTTTCTAATTTTATTTTTTGTGCAGTTTCTGCGCAGCGATGAATGTCAAGCCCTTTTTTGTTAAAGCCTCAGCTGTTCGGTTCACAGCGTCGTGCTTGTCCAAATAATTACGAAGTAGTTTTGGCATTAACCCTTTTTCAAGGATATCCTTTTTAGGAATGAAATAATCCAAAATGTCTGATGGGTGCTCTCTGTTTTTGTCAATTTCAGGGATGCCTCCTTCATGTTTGGCGCTTATATTCTTGATGTGGTCTGCTATTTCTAGGAGTTCATTAAGGCGATCGTATGGTTGTCTTACAATGCTTTTTTGGGTTTCTACTATGTGGTGTTCGATGCGAACAATGTCCTCGAAGTCGAAGGCTTTTCGAATATAAGCTGAAAGCTCAATTGTCTCGTTATTGGCAGAGTTTGAAAGATTAAAGCCAATAAGCGGCGTCGTGCCATCATCTCGGCTAAAAAGTTTTGCAGTCGCCAGCGTCCAAAAGATGAAATAGGGGTTGTCATTACCTACATAAACCGAGATCTTGAATTCAATATCAACTCCAAGCTTATGCAACAAGTATCCAAGCATAATAGTTCCCGCATTTACATTCAAAACTTGCTGAACGCCATACTCTGTATAGTAATAAAGTAATTCGTCAACCCACTTCAAAGCGTGCTCGTTCGGAACGCCAACACCACCAAAATAACCCGTAATAGTTTCCGGTCCGCTCAAGTGAACATTTATTGGCTTGCCATCTGGTCCTGGCATAGTTCCTTTAGTATCAAGCGTTTCCACGAAAGAAGCGCCTATAATTTGCATTGCCGCCATACTTGCAAGCAAATCATCATCTTCCACTTGCTCTTTCATGTTACGAACACGAATATATCTGCCTGGCATGAGGTTTTGCTGCTTTATCGCATATTTTGCTTCTTCAATCAGCCATGGGAAAAAGTTGAAGGCACTAATTTCCAATGTCACCGCGAAAGAATCGTCAAACCGCATGGAATCGGCTTTCTTCCCCAAAATTTTTCTTCTATAGTCAGATATGCTTATGAAGGAGTTTTCGTCGCGCTGCTTAACTAACCATTCAAGGTCCTTAACAAAAGGCGACTTCTTTTTCTCAAGACGCTTCATCAAGTTTTCAAGCTTGCGGGACTCCCTAGCCTTACGGTTAATCTCTTCCACACCGCCGTATTTTTCAACAAGCGCAAACAGACCGTTCGTGAGAGGATTATCTTTTCTAAGTAAGAACTCGTTAATTTCTTTCACGCTTTCCTCGTTTATTCGCAATCTTTCCTGAATCTTATCCAAAATAGACACTTCCGCATAATCGTTAGTCTTCAGAGACTCTCGCAATTTAAGTATTTTCACTAAAACTGGAAAAATTGCGTATCTGTTGGCGGCGCAGGTGGTGGAGGTGCCGAGGGTTCCTCGCCTATGGTTGGCGGTTTTTCAAGTGCTAGTCTTTCTGCTTTCTTCTTTCGGTAAACGTGGACTGCAAGGTATACGAGTGCAGCTACTACGAGGATGATTGCTGAGTATACGCCTACTGTTAAAGCGTAAGTGAAGTAAGTAAAACGCACATTTGACGTGCTATATATGAATATTACATTGTAAGAAAGCGTTTTTGGAGAACCCGACTCCACATAATTAACAGTCCAACATTGCCTATCTTCCAACATGAGCCCAGTTTCACGGTCATATATTATCTCAAGCCTTCCATAATAATCAGCAGGTATTACACTTCCGTAGAGTGTAACGTTTTGGGAACAATTAAATTCAACATCATGCGCCGCCAACGTGTTGAAGAACATCCATCCATAACACCTCAAGCCAGAACCAGCCAAAGTAACCGTCCCATTCAAAATTTTTAGCGACTCGCCAACTGCATGGCCCTCGCCAATCCACAAATCAAGGTATTCACCGTGAGGCGGAATTTCCGGCGTAGGCAAAAGTTCTTCAGCAAAAATTGCTGAGCGGTTGATTAAGCTTACATAGAAGGTCATTGAAGTTGAAGCTATTCCTCCGGTCCTAATCGTTTCTGTAACTTTAATGTATGTTGCATTGATAATGTCAGCAGTACTCAGCACAAGTTGCCCTTGTACAGAGCCATATCCTAGAATGTTTACCGTGTAAGAATACTCAGCACGCAAAAACGGAAATGGCACTGTTTGCCTTCCTATGACGAGTGCGTAGGGAAAAAACACTACTATGAGAATTTCTGAAAGAATAATGAGGAATATGAAGATTTTACTGCGAGACATTTGATGTTTATCTCAACTTGATTAAAACGTTACTTCTTCCGTGTAGAAAAAGTTTACCCAAAAATTAGTTTGCAGAGAAAGTGGCAAATTGTAATGTTATACTCTTCTTTTCAAAGCTTAAATGATATAAATGTATGGTTAACTAGTAGGTGACGATAACCATGTATAGACCCGAAGGAATCTTGCCCGCTTTAGTCACACCATTCACGGACGATGGAACAGTAGTTGACGAAGAAAGACTACGCGTTTTAGTTAACCACTGCATTGAGTTAGGCGTTCACGGAGTTGTGCCATGCGGCACCACAGGCGAATTTGTAAACATGACAACAGAAGAGAAAAAACAAGTCATAAAAACTGTAGTCGACGAAGTCAACGGAAGAGTAAAAGTTGTCGCTGGAACTGGCGCAAGCGGAACAGACCAAGCTTTAGAAATGACAAAATATGCAAAAGATGTGGGTGCTGACGCCGTTTTAATCGTGACACCATTCTATTTGAAACCCGCAGACCGTGGAATATACGAACATTACGATACAATCGCCAGTAAGGCTGACATGCCAATAATTCTTTATAATATTCCTCAATGCACAGGTTTGCCGTTGCCTTGGCAAATGGTTGAAGACTTGGCTCAAATTCCAAACATAGTAGGCGTAAAAGACAGCAGCGGACAATTAAACTTCATATTGGCAGTGTTGGAAAAAGTAAGAGACAAAATAAACGTCTTATGCGGACACGACGAAGTGGTTGTGGCAGCATTAGCTGCAGGATGCACTGGCGCGATTCTTGCAAGCGCAAACGTGATACCCGACATTTGGGTGCAAGTCTACAATCACATTAAAAACGGGGAGTTGCAAAAAGCCCGCGAACTCCAATATAAGGTGCAGAAAATAGCCAGAATAATTGCTGGAAGTGGAGCAGTGGGCACAAAAGAAGCGTTAAACATGATGAAAATCAAAGTAGGACCAGTCCGAAAGCCATTAAGCGTAGGTGGCGAGTTAACCTACGAGGCAAGAGAAGAATTACGCTTAGACTTGGAAAAAATAGGAAAAATAAAGCCTAAAGCAGTAACGTTCGAAATCGCCGAAAAAACAATAGAACAGCGCTTCATGGCAGTAAACATAACGCCAGACATCATAAAAGACTTCAAACTACGCGTTGGCGAAGCCTTAGCTGGAGGAGGCGCAGAAGTAGCCCACATAGACCTTATCATCGGAAAAAGCGACGGTCCAGTCGGCGAAGCTTTCGCAAAGGCTAAAGCAGCACCAACACCGGGACACGAGCCACTATTAGCCATTTTGGAACCCAACCTCTCCGTTAAACCAGTAACACTTATCGTTCCAACAGTTACTATTACGAGTATGCGTCAAGCGAGCATGGTTTACGGTCCAGCTCAAACAGCAGTTGCGAAGGCAGTGGTTGACAGCGTTGCAGATGGAACTATTCCGAAAGAAGCAGTTGAAGACTTGATTATCATTGCAAACGTGTTTGTGCATCCCACAGCAGTTGACAGACAAAGAGTGTACATAAACAATTACAAAGCCATGCGTCACGCAATCCGCAAGGCAATAGAAGGCAGACCTAACATTGACGAGTTAATAGAGAACAAAGACCGCTCGAAGCACCCATTCAAATACACGCCATAGTGAATTAAGTTGAAAAAACAAAAAATACGCGAAGGCGACTACATACTCCTCTACTTGAACCAACGAAAAACTTACATGGTAAAAGTTGAAGCTGGCAAAATTTTCCACACACACAAGGGCTTCATAAAATTTGACGACTTAATCGGCAAAGAATACGGCGCGGCAATTATCAGCAGTCTGGGCATTGAATTCGTGGTGTTGAAGCCTCTTCTCCGCGATTTCATAATGAAGTCAACTAGGCAAACGCAGATAACCTATCCAAAAGACATCGCCCTAATAGTAATGTTCAGTGGAATAGGACCGGGGAGTCGTGTCATCGAAGCTGGAACCGGCACTGGTGCATTAACAACAGCCCTAGCGCATTATGTCAAGCCAGAAGGCAAAGTTTACAGCTACGAAATCCGAGAGGAATTCATAAAAACTGCAGAGAAAAACCTAAAACGTGCTGGTTTAATCGACTTTGTGGAATTAAAAAACAAAGATGTAACAGCTGGAATAGACGAAAATGATGTAGACGCTGTGATTCTCGATTTAGCCACTCCATGGCTTGTCATTCCCCACACGTACAACGCATTGAAGCCTTGCGGAACACTAGTCTCATTCAGCCCAACAATTGACCAAGTAGTCAAAACCGTTGAAGCTTTAAGGGAAAATTGCTTCGTAGACACAGAAACCATAGAATGTCTAATGCGGGGAATGCAGATAGAAAGGGGCAAAACAAGACCGCAAACTCTGATGACAGCTCACACGGGATACATAACATTCGCCAGAAAAGCAATTCGCAGTTTCGACGCTTCAGCAAAAGAATAAAAATTCCTACCGCTAAATTTCTATTTGCTTGTTATTGACCTAACGCTTCATTAAAAAAGAAAAAGAGGTTCTTTTGATTTTATGCAGTTTCTTTTTTAGGCGTTTGCTTTGAACCTTTCAACACGTTTCTCCACACTGGTATAATTCCTCTGTTAAACAGCAGCACTATTCCAAGCGAAACAAAGCATAACGGCAAGACAACTATTAGCCCTTGAGCAATCCACAAAATGCTTGCAGAAAGAATCTTGACAACAGGCTCTAACGAAGCGTCTACACTAGCATCTGAAGGTTTCTTCTCCTTCAAGTTTATAGTAATTGATGAAAACTCTTCTTCTGGCGTAATGTCTGATGCATTTACTGTTTCAACACTGATGTTTATGTAAGTTACTGTTCCATTCAAGTCAATTATTGCCCTCGCGTTGAACGTGAAGGATGTCACATTTGCGGGAGGAATTTTGCAAAGCATCTGTCCACTCCACGCATCGTTCTGGTAAGTCATATGTAAGGATTTTACGTAACCATCCTTTTCATCGGCAAGAACAGTAAGCCTATCAACAGCGTCTTCAAATGCGCCTTTTTCTAATTCGCCTTCAATGGTTTCCGTAATCACTTGATACTGCACCTGTGATGTTGGGGAAATGCTCTGAATACTTCTGAAATCCTTTCCACTATTTTCACTGCATATGTACAATGACGCAGAATGCTGCTGTTCATGTCTCGTACTAAGGTAGATAGTCAAAAGCAAAACAGTCGTGCACAAGGCTACTGCGGCAACAATTTCCTTCTTTCTTATCAACATTTTTAACACCAAAATTGTATTAGACGGTAAATTGCTATAATGCTACGTTTCAGAACATTATTGTACTAAATCTAGTACGGTGGCCTAAGCGATGGGAGTTCGCGGTAAGGCGTTCTTCGCTTAAGCAGTATGTACGCAATCAGTGCAACTACAAAACTTATGGCTAAGACTTCAATGTCTGCATGAGAATATGTAGGTGTATCTGCACGTAAGCCTTCAAGGTCTCTCAACGATTTGGAAAGTACATGCGCTTCTGCATCCGTGTGTGCTGGTGTTATCTTCGCAAACGTAACTAGCGGAACCAACGTTATTAGTAATCCAAGAATGACTGCAGTTACTGCGTAAAGCAGCACTTTTCTCACTTATGAGGCCTCCACAAACAGTAATACATTCTAAGTCTTTTAATTCTACATTTTAGAACAGCATGGTAAACGCTCATAGTGGTCTAGCCCTCCACAATCGAACTGTTTCGATCCACAGAATCACTGTGGCAACTAAACCAAACGTTATGGTGTAAAAACTGGGAGTTACTTGGCTTATTATGCAGATGACTAAATAAGCAGTAAGCATGGTGGAGAAAAAGACAGAATAGAAAAGGTATCTGGGCACGAGAAATCTGCCCATGCGTGTAAAGAAACGCAAAATCCCCACTTTCACTTCTTCTTCTAATACGTATTCGCCGGTTCCTTTTTTATTAACAAGCCCTAAGTCTTGCAGTTTCTCAAGGTGATGAACTGCTATGCTGGGACTGGAAAAGCCTAAAGCACGTTGAACCTCTCGAACGCCAACCATGTGTGTTGGTTGTTGCAACAGATACCAGTAGACGAGAAGAGTTTTACCCTTTAATTCGGATTCTAAAAAAGCTAGATCAAATTCGTGCGAAACATTTGACATGAACGGTTACCAACAATCATTATAAGATGACTGTTTAAAAGCTTAATCAAAGCTTCTTTAGAGCGATTTTCGAATGCTGTACTAAGGATTAGGATAAAATAGAACTAACGCATTTAACGATAAAATTGTTTGAGGAGAAGCATTAATCTAACCGATTTACTCATTAGATAATAGGGGAGAGGAGCATGTTTAACAGGACACCTTCAGTTATTTTGTGCATGTTATTATTAGCCGGCATGTTTGTTATGACAACAAATTTTCATTCAGTGAGGGCATGGACGGGAACTGTTTACATTAAGGCAAACGGCTCCATAGAACCGGCTGATGCACCAATATTACGTGACGGAGATGTCTATATTCTAATTGGCAATATCACTAGCAATGCCGACGGAATTGTTATAGAAAAAGATAATATGAAGTTAGACGGGGCTGGTTACATGGTTCAAGGAAACGGCGACGTCTATAAAGCCGGAGTTCTCCTTGTTGCCAGATACAACGTAACAATCACAAACATGGAGATCACGAAATTCTATTATGGTATCCGCCTTGATACTTGCCAAAACTGCAGCATCATCGGAAACAACCTACATCAAACAATGCTGTATGGCAAAGCTAACCTTGATCTTGTTGATTCATTCTACAATACTATAGTTGGAAATAACTTGACAGACAATTGGATAGGCATCGGACTTTACGCGTCGAACTATAATGTTATTCGCGAAAACAATGTAACAAAACACTCAACAGGCATTTACCTACAATCCTCTTACAACAATTCAATTCACCACAACAACTTTTTATTCAATAATAATCAAGTCAATATTTACAACTCAGCGAATGCCTGGGATGACGGCTATCCATCCGGCGGCAACTTGTGGAGTGATTATTGGGGCGTAGACTTGTACAGTGGTCCTTATCAAAATGAGACTGGAAGCGACGGAATAGGCGACACGCCACGCGTAATCGACGAAAACAACATAGATCGTTATCCTTTTGTTTATCCCAGAGACCCATGCGAACAACAAATAGTTTCCCTTGTTAACGGTACACGCGCTTACAACCACGACTTAGAGCTAGAGAACATAGCACTTGAACATTACGCGTTTCGTTCAGGCGGCTCTGCGGGTGCAAATGAAACTGCATATTGGATTAAAGAACAATTTGAAAATTTTGGATTAGAAACATGGCTTGAACCTTTCGAATTTACAACTTGGGACTTGATCAGTAAGCCTTCTCTTGTAATTGATGATGATGGAAATCCAAATACAACATATGACCAAAACGTGATAAACTCTTTTCAATGCGAGCATTACAGTTGGCCAACTTCTCCAAATGGAGCCTTTGGTGATCTCGTGATTTTACCTCTGCCTAATGCTGAGAGTTACTTTGAGATAGGTATGAATCCAATTAACACAACCGCATGGAATGCCATAAACACTACAGGTAAGATAGTATTGATTGGTAGAGAAGTTCGTTGGAGTTCCAGTTGGCATAGTACATACAGAAATAAGTTGATGGCGCAGCCGCCAGCCGCAATCGTTCACACGTGGTGGTATGATTGGATGTCATTCACACCTCCCATGTACAGTTCTGCTGGTGGACGCCCGATAAGTTCCTTTGGAGACTACTATTGGGATTTGGGCATTCCAGTGGGCTCTGTAAACTATGAAGATGGCTTGTGGATTCGAAATAGAGAAAGTAGCGTGAATGTCTCTGCTAATGTGTCTATCCGTTCAGTTATTGGTACAGGCACTCATTACAATGTTGTTGGAAGAATTAAAGGCTACATAGACCCAGATAAAATGATAATCATTTCCGGTCATTACGACACGGTTATGTGTGCTGGCTTCTGTGACAACGGTGCAGGAACGGCAGGGGTAATAGAGCTTGCAAAAGTTTTTTCTGATGCTGTTGAAAACGGCGTCTATAAACCTGCATATACGCTTCTGTTTGTAGCCTTTGCAAGTGAGGAGCTCTATCTGGTAGGCTCAATAAACTATGTGAAACAGCACAAAAGCGACATGGTAAACGTTAAGGCTGTCATTAGTTTGGATTGCATAGGTAGTGATGAGTTTCGAGTTACTGAAACTGAGCCGGTGAACGGTTTTGATTTAGACCAAGTTGTGTTAGAAGCTGCTTTGGAACTTGGTGTATCTGGCGAGTTGGAATCGCCTGGTGGTTCTGATCAAGAGACATTTAGAAACCCATCATGGGCCAACAGCATTTATTATCAATATTGGGGTCTTTATGCAAATATTTCTGATGCGACGCCGATTCCATCTAGTGCTTTGCTGATTTCATTTCCTCTTCTTTATAATGATGCTTGGTACATGGGCAGTCCAGGCTGGATTCACACAGAATATGACAATTCAACTTCTACGTTAACATTAGACTGGGTTGAAGCGGTGGATCTTGAAAAGCACATTCAAATAGCCGCGCTTACAACAGTGCGTATTTCACCTAATGTTCCTCCGTCACCTCGTAACATTGCCTTAACAAACGTTGTGCCTAGCAAAACTGTTTCAGGGCAATCCTCTTTGATGCAGATTAAAGTAACAATAGAGAATCAAGGAGGGTACATAGAACATGTAAATGTTACAGCGTATGCAAACGCTACAATTATCGCAACAATCGTGAATATTGCTGTCGCTAATGGAACCTCAGTTACGGTTGCTATCCCGTGGAACACTACAGAATTTGAAAAGGGCAATTATACCATACGGGCTTATGCTTGGCCTTTTCCAGACGAAACCTCTGCAACAGACAACAACTGCACATTCAATGGTCTTGTTTTGATAACGCTTCTTGGGGATGTGGATGGCGATTTTAAGGTTAAAATGGATGATATTATGTTTATTGTTGGAGCCTTCGGATCAATACTTAAAGCAGACGGGTGGTACTGGCACACGCCACCCTGCATATTATGTCCTCATAACCCAAACTATGATGTAGACGGAAACGGCAGAGTAGACATGGGCGACATAATCATTGCATGTGACAACTTCGGAAAAACTTACCCGTGATATCTCTCTTATGATTGTAAAATTTAAGTGAGTGCCGTCCGAGTAACTCTGAGATTTCATCCGTGTATTATTGTCAAGCTAATGCCTTCTCATCATCCGGCAACAAAATATTAGGAAAATCGAAAATAAAAATATTCTTCGGTTAAGCTGACAATTGTCAGTTAGGGCGTAGTTTTTAGCGTCTAGAACCAACTAACAAAAATCATAAATATAATTGTTAGGATAATTTTATTCTTGTAAGGAAGAGGGATACTTTCTATTGTTGGCTTGATTGGCTTCTGTGACTAGCCTCTCAGAAGTCGATGAACTGATTTCTTTCAAAGGTTTGCTCCTTCTTCCTTAAGTGAATAAAGGAGGAGAAAGGAGGAAAAAGGATGAAAGACAAAACAATTTCCGGTGTAGCGCTCACACTGTTGCTTATGGGAACATTGGCGACGACATTCAAAGCACACCAGACAACCGGTAAAACTTGGTATGTAGGTCCACCTCCGTCTGACTTTACCAGTATACAAGAGGCTATAAACAACGAATCTGTCTTAGATGGTGATATAATAGAGGTAAAGTGGAAAGACACACCTTATTATGAGAGCATAAGGATCAACAAATCTCTTGTAATTAGACGCTATTCATATGATCCGCCCGGATACTATCCTACTGTCGACGGCGTAAATAAACAAAAACCAGTGTTTAATGTGACCTCTTTAAATGTTGAGATCAACGGTTTTATAATTAGAAATGGTCAATATGGCGTTTATTTACGCTCTGATAATACTAGGATCATAAACAACACCGTCATCTATAACACAAACGGCATTTTTCTCGAACAAACTTTCAACTGTACATTACAGAATAACAAGTTGAATGCTAATGAGAGAAACTTCGGAGTTTCCGGTTATACGCTAGAACATTATATTCATGATATAGATGCTTCAAACGCGATAGAAGGAAAACCCATACGTTACTGGATAAATCATCAATACGGAAAAATTTCAGATGCTGGATATGTAGCAATAATAAATTCCACAAATATAATAGTTGAGGGCGCCTTATTAAGAAACAATATTCAAGGAGTTTTGGTTGTCTGGTCAAAGAATATTACACTACGTAACTTAGAATTAATCAACAATTACTATGGTGTTTTGTTTGAGTCTACTACTGACTCACGGATGGAAAATATCTCAGTCAATGGTGACGAAGGTATTAGTCTTCTATCTTCTAGTAATAACGCAATTACCCAATGTAATATTCTACATGATGGATACTCTGGAATATACTTGTCATCATCTCAAAATAATACGATTAGCGACAATTTAATAAAAAGCATGTATATAAACCATGGTTCCGGCATTATTCTGAGTGAAAGCGATAACAATTTCGTAGTTGGCAACAATATAATAGATAACTGGTATAGTGTATCTCTATGTTGCAACGGAACTCTATTCTATCATAATAATTTCATCAACAACCCAGCAGGAGTTTTGTCTATGCCAACTTCTACGAATCCATGGAACTTGACACGAGAAGGAAATTACTGGGATGATATAACAGGATTTTCTCTGGTTGACAACGATGGAGATGGCATCACTGACCCTCCATGCAAAAAGCAGATTAATCCGTACAATGTCGACTATCACCCTTTAAATGAAACATGGAGCTCCACTAGAGAAATTAACGTCACATTATGGCATATACTAAGCCCACCAGGAGACAAACAATACTTCGTTGTTTTAAATAGCGACCATGTTACTGCATCGAGAAAATTCAAGCCAAATTGGACACAAGCCTATGGCTTAATAACTTTCAACATCACAGCAAGCACAAATGGATCCTGCTCACTTAACATTCCAAGAGCTAGGCTAGATGTTCCAATCGAGTTGAAAATCAACGGCACCTTAATTGACCCCAACAATTATGACTTAATCATAGCAAATGCGACCCATCTGATTCTCCGCTTTAACTATTCAGAAGGAAGGCATATGATTGAAATCAAAGGATACAAACTCGGCTTTGCCATAGGCGACATAAACGGCGACGGAAAGGTTAACATGGACGACATAATGATAGTAATCGATGCTTTCGGAAAAAAATACCCATAAACACCAATACAACTTAGTCTATCCAATTTCTTTCTTTTTCCACTCGATCAAAACTCTCTTGAACATGCTTACTTATCGCCCGAAATATTCTGCAACTCCCTAAAAAGATCCTGGTGCAAGAAAAACACCAAAATTCTCTACAACTCTCTAAATGGTTTCAAACTAAGATTCAACCTATTTATAAGGGGGACTATACTTTTCCAAAAGCACCAAATGAATAGTCAAAAATGTGGATTTTAGATTCATATTTTCTGTTCATAAGACAGTTAAATACCCATAGCCTATTTGTGTGCATAATCGTTGGAGGAAACTCCTTGAAACATGACATAACACCAAAGCAAAGAAAAGAACTGCAAACAAAAATGACCAAGGTTTTCAAAGAAAACATGAAAGGACTCAAGACAGAATTACAAAAAATATTGGTAGATGACATGGTCACAGCCTTCCAAAATAGAATAAACGTGTTAAACAGAGCACAAGCGAAAAGAAGCTACTAATGGGGACTAAAGAGGAAAAAGACGTAGTTTGAAACCATAAAAGCTTTATATAAAAAGGGTGAAAATATCGCCAAGAGGTTTAGGATAATGAGACGATCCAAACTTGAAATGTATATTGACATCCTTAAGGTGCTTGCCCACCGTGGTCCATTAAAGCTAACCCACATCATGTATAAAGCTAATGTTAACTGCAGCGTACTGAAACAATATTTAGACTTTTTAATAAAACAACAACTTGTTGAAGAACGCACAATCGGAAAACGCAGAGTTGTCTACGCCATAACACAAAGAGGCATTACAGTCCTCAAGTACTTCCGCGAACTCAAACAAGTCTTACCAATCGTTGAAGAATTAAGAAACAGAGCACCTGTACCATACTAACCATCTAAATTTTTTAAACGTAGCACTCTTTCACGAAATTATATACTTTTAAAACACAAAAAAATCTGCTTTCTAATCACTTCCAAAAGCGACGAAAAACAAACAACCATCTTACTTCTAAACGCATACAATACAACATCTCAATTCAAAAAGACGCTGAAAAAATCTGGCATTTAACGTAAGTAGTGAACGTTTACTTTAAGAATCATTATGGATGTTTCGCAAGACTTAATAAACGCTTTACGCTCTAAACTATTGTACACATGTAAAACACATAGGGGAATCAGCGTGGCTAAACAGGAATCTCTTGGAAAAAAACCCTTACAAGTGCTAGAGAAAATCAGAGAAAATCTGGAGAGGTTAAACGAGAAAATGGAAGTTATGATTGAGTTGCAAAAGCATGGCAGAAAGGACATTCAACCTCTTCCAGAAACGCCTTTGGATGTCATGACCCTGCTTTCTATGCCAGACCACTTAAGAAAAACAGCAATGACCGTGTGCAGGCTCGGACGCGCTACAGCCGACGAAATAGCCCAACAAACGCACAGGGCTAGAGCTGTGGAAAGCGCATATCTTAATCAGCTTGTTATTATGGGGTATCTGAAAAAAGAAAGGAAAGGACGAAAAGCGTATTTCTACGTAGATAGAGAAAGTCAAGGAGGGTAAACATTGGGAAAAATAATTGCGGTTCATTCTTATAAGGGCGGAACAGGAAAAACTCTTCTTTCAGTTAATTTAGCCGCAACATTCGTTAAGCTTGAAAAGAAAGTTTGCCTACTTGATCTTGACTTCCGAGCCCCAAGCCTTGTCACGCTCTTGAAGATTGAGAAGACTGAACATTGGTTAAATGATTATTTGAATGGAACATGCGAAATCGACAAGGTCTTAGTAGACTTAAGCGACAAAATCCACAATGGCGGAAAGCTTTTTGTGGGATTTGCTAATCCAGCAACAGAAGCAATCAGAGACATGACCGCGAAAGACAGAAAATGGGAAATGCGCGCTCTAGGAAGACTCTTATCTCTCAGAACTTCTCTTTTAAATGACAAAGGCTTTGACTATCTAATTTTTGACACGAGCCCTGGCTTGCAGTACTCTTCTATAAACGCTATTGTAGGCGCTGATATTGTGCTTGTGGCAACAACGTTTGATAGGTCTGATGTTGATGGCACTCGACGTATGTTACGGGAGCTTTACGACTTGTTCGAGAAGAAGACGGAAATTGTGCTGAACAAAGTTTTGCAGGATGTTACTTCAAAGTCTGGAAAAGAAACGATGCAAGCCAAAGTTAAAGATTTGTATATGGTTCCTTTGTTAGGAGTTATTCCTTGTTTCTGTGATATTTTAAGGGGAGAAGGAAACATCATTTTTGCTCAAGAGAAACCGGAGCATCCATTCACTAAAATCTTGGGAGAAATAGCAGGTAAAATAGATAAAATGCCTTAAGCATTATTGTCCTGCTATTTTATTTACTAACTGATAGATTTTGCAGGTTTTGCACTTCTCGTATTCTTTTTCTTTGCATTGCTTGCATATTAGACGGTTTAGCTCTCTGATTTCGGAGTTCATTGTTTCTCCCTTCTCAGTGAATAAATAAGTCCTATTTTTTGGTAATATACTGTATTCCGTTCTCGTAATATTTCATACACTGAACGTATATAACATCATACGCTTAATCAAAATACACGATAATTTTATATCCGCTTTAAATGTAAACATCTGATGTGGTGTTTAGGTTTGAACAAAAGCGTAGCTTTAACAGCGTTGGCATGGGGTTTGTTTTTTGTTCTCATCGGCGTTAGTTGGGCAGTTTATGAATATTATCAAGTCCGTATGACCGAGTATGTTGCTTTGGGAGTGGGGCTTATTTTGATTGGGTTGTGCATTGCAAGGGCTGGGTTAGGTATGGGTTTGAATAAGTTTAGCTTGTTTATTGGAATAATTGCCTTTGCATTTGGCGGAGCAGCATTGATGGGTTATGAACTGCCATTATTACAAACAATTATAGTGTTGATTGGTTTGTTCATAATTGCTGAAGCTGTGAGGTCGCTAACAAAATCTCGGTAAGCATAGCATTCCATTGAAACTGGAGACTCGCCTTTGAATAGGTCAGCAATTATTCTCGCAGGCGGATTTTCAAGCAGACTCGGACAAGATAAGGGATTGCTGCAGTTAGCAAACAAACCTCTTGTAAATCATGTTTTGGATGCTGTTTCTTCCATTGTTGATGAGCAGATAGTTGTTGTTAGTTCTAACTCGCAAGCTGATAACTATAGGAAAATGCTAGATTCGAGTGCGAAGGTTGTCGTTGACGATGGAAAGTTGCGTGGTCCGCTTGTGGGTGCAAAAACAGGTTTTAAAATGGCGTCTGGAGATTTTTCTCTTCTTCTTCCATGTGACGTGCCTTTTCTTTCAAAAGATGTTCTTTCTCTTCTTTTTGAATTATGCATAAATAGAGCGGCTGTGATTCCAAGATGGCCGAATGGTTACATAGAGCCTTTGCATGCGGTTTATCAGACGAGGATGGCTTTGGAAGTTGCTGAAAGTGCGTTGAGAATGGGTGAAGTGAATATGCGGTCTATGGTGGATAAGTTGAAGGGTGTGCGTTTTGTTTCTACGCTTGTATTGCAGCAACTAGACCCAGAACTTAGAACATTCTTTAACGTTAACACTCTGCTTGACCTTAAGAAAGCTGAAAACATTCTTAAAGTGCGAAAGAGCAGAGTTTAATTGACCTTTTTAGGCGGCTTTGTTTTGTTTTGCGTATTTTTCCGTTTCTGCGAAGAGTTTTTCTATGTCAGCTTTTGAGTGTGCCGTGCTAAGGGCTCCTGTGTGCGTTGGTAGGAAGAAAATGCCATTAGCTATCAATTTTAAATCATAATCGATAAGTTTTTTTCTGTCTGCTTTGAAAACTGCGGTGGCGTCTTTGACGGTTTCTCGTGTGAACTGAATGTTAAAGAGTGAGCTTGCGCCGACAACTTGCACGTCAATACCATGCGCTTCAAAGATTTCTCTTAATTGTTCTCGTATTTTGTTTCCCAACTTGTTCAGCTTGTCTATTAATTGGCCATCTTCCAAGATTTTTAATGTGGCTAAACCAGCAGTCATGGTTATCGGATTTGCCGTGAATGTTCCGCCGTGAAATGAGAAATGTGGGCGTTCATAAATGCGCGAATCTATTCTTTCCATGATTTCGCGTGGTCCACAGAAGGCGCCGACTGGAAAACCTCCTCCAAGAATCTTCCCGAAAACTGTCAAGTCTGCTTTTACGCCGTAAAATTGTTGAGCACCACCAGGAGCCAAGCGGAATCCTGTGATTACTTCGTCAAAAATTAACAGTGTACCTTTTTCGTCGCAGAATTCTCTTAATCCTTTCAAAAACTCTTTTTCCGCTGGAATTCCTCCACCTGCGCCTAATATTGGTTCGATGATTATGGCTGCGACTTCTGTGTTTTTCAGTTTTTT
Source organism: Candidatus Bathyarchaeota archaeon A05DMB-5 (assembly GCA_019685655.1). Taxonomy (NCBI): domain Archaea; kingdom Thermoproteati; phylum Candidatus Bathyarchaeota; species Candidatus Bathyarchaeota archaeon A05DMB-5. The sequence continues at coordinate 180,756 of JABFQP010000003.1, forward strand.
CTTTACTCCTTCTAAGTTGTTAAAGGGTAAGCAAATGGTGTCTTCTAATGCGCCTTCTGTTAATCCTGCAGATTCTGGGATGTCAAATGGGTGTTTTACGCCTACGTGAAGTGCGTCGTAGCCTCCGTGCCATCCTCCTTCGAATTTTGCGATTTTCTTTTTGCCCGTGTATGCTCGTGCCAGTCGTGTGGCGTACATGTTTGCTTCTGTTCCGGAGTTTGTGAAGCGGGTCATTTGGGCATTGGGAACCATTTTTGCGATTTGTTCTGCGAGTGCGATTTCTAGTTCGTGGGATGTTCCGTAGTGGGTTCCGTTTTCTAGTTGTTTTTTCACTGCGTTTGTGATTGCGGGTGGGCTGTGTCCAAGTATGAGTGCGGTGTGTCCGAGCCAGAAGTCGATGTATTCGTTTCCGTCTACGTCGTAGAGTTTGCTTCCTTTTGCTTTTGCGGTGTAAAATGGGTATGGTTCGAAGAATCTTATTCCGTATGAAACTCCAGCGGGAAGAACTTTTCTGGCGCGTTCATGTAACTTTTTTGAGGTGGGAGTTTTTGATGTGTAATCTTCAAACATTTTTATGCCCTTCTGGTTTTTTGTTCGTAGTGAATTTTCTTATTATATTTTCTATGGCTTCATTTAAGTTGTTTACAATGGCATCCGCTTGTGGACATTCTGGTTTCTTTTTATCTCTGTCTAAGAGTATGGCGCGAATGCCTAGTCGTTTAGGGAGAAGTATATCTACTTGCACGTCATCGCCTATCATGACGGTTTCTTCGGGTTTTACGTTCAAAATTTCTAGGACTTTTTTGTACATTTTTGGGTTGGTCTTGTCGCATTCGGCTTCGTAGCCAGTCATTATACAGTCAAAATATTCTTTGATTGGCTCTATTGCCTTTTTAAATTGGAAGTAAGCGATTGTTGTGACTATGGCTGTTTTGAACCTTTGCTTCTTCGCTTTTTTCACAGCTTCGGCAGCGTCCCACTGTAATAGGTATGGTCTGTTTTCAAGGCGTTTAACGATGGTCTCTAGTGTTTCATGGTCAACTTTAACTTTCAATCTCCACAGAATCCTTCTGAAATAGGAACGCCAGCTCTTGTAGCCATGTTTCGGGTAGTCTACAAAAGCAACAAACATCCACGCTGCTCTTAGCTGTTGCGGAGAAACTTCGTAGCCTCGACTGAAAAGGTAATCTGAAAGCTCTTCGCTGGTTACTTCATCCTCTTTTCTAACATAAGCCAGCGTCCAATGCAAATCAAATAAAACTGCTTTTATCTTGGTCAATTAGTTCACTGCATCTAGTTAAGGTGTAGTTTTCCTATTAATTTGCTTTGTAAAGTTTCTTAATTCTTTCAGTTTTCTATAAGATGTAGTGCGGTTTTGGAAAAGTATAGCCCCCCCTTATAAATAGGTTGAACTTCTGGTTTCTAGCGTGTGTTTTGAGTTTTATTGTGTTTTGGCTAGTTGTGTTACTTTTTCTTTGATTTGTTCGTAGATTTTCCATGCGTTTTCTTTGTTCATGAAGTATGGGTCTTTGATGTTCCACACTGTTATTTTGTCTTTGCATTCTGGGCATAGGCGCAACACGTAATCTTTATGCCGATTTTCCATTGCCACGATAACGTCATACTCCATTAGCCGTTTATTGCCTACGCTTTCTGGCTTGCTCTTCAAATACTGCTCTGCACCTTCCTTCATTAAATATTCTCTAACCTCTTCTGCAATAGGAATAGCCACATGCACACCAGCAGAATCCACCTTCCAATCAGGCTTAAACTTTCGTAACAAAGCCTCAGCTAAGGGGCTTCTATGCGCGTTACCAGAACACACAAACAACACATGCACGCTCAACCACCCATGCCTTAACTATTCATTGAAGTTTTATAAACACAAACCACAAAATAAAACAATAGAGGAAGAAAAGGAGCATGACAGTAGAAGCCTACATCCTATTCAAAGTCGCCTCAGGCAGAGAAAGAGAAGCCTGCCAACAAATCGCAAAAATAAAAGAAGTCACAACAGCAAGCGTAGTCTACGGCGAATACGACTTAATAGCAAGAGTCACCGTTCCAGAACTCCACGCACTAGAAGACTTCCTAGCCGAAAAAATAAGGAAAGTACCAAGCATCACCCTAACATCCACAATGGTCATAGCCCAAGAATGCAAAGGACAAAAACAAACCAAAAAATAAACAACAAAACGCAATCGCAATCCTTTCAGAATATAAATACCTGCAAATTTTCCTTCCTAGAAAACAGCTTGCCAACCTTAAAAATGCTCGTAGGATACAAATTCATCCAATGCTTTTCTCGAAGGCGCAGGCGGCTCAACAGTAGCATATCCCAACTGAACTATTGCGGCAATTCGGAATTTTTCAGGCACACCTAAAATCGCCTTTACTGCATTCTCTTCTTCCAAATCATAAAAAGTGTAAATGCAACTACTCAAACCCTCAGCGGTAGCAGCCAACAACATGTTTTCAACAGCAAGCCAAGCTGAACCCAAAGCAAGTTCTTCCCTAATCCATCCGGGAATCTCATAACAAACAACAACCAAAACTGGAATCTTCGCCATGCTCGACTTGTCCCAAGACCCGCCACGAGCAGCCAAGTAACGCGCACGCTCTGGAGGAAACTTCGCCCAAGCCTTACGACTAGCTTCCGTACAAACCCTTGCAATCTTCTCCTTAACACCAGTGTCAGTCACAACTACAAAACGCCACGGCTGAGTGTTACCAGCAGAAGGCGCCCAACGTCCAGCATCCAGAATCTTCCTTAACGCTTCCTTGGGCACGGGCGATGCCTTAAACTTTCTAATACTTCTCCTCTTAACCACAACCTCATCAAAGTCCATAGTACATCATCTTTTAAGGCGGAGGTCTCTTCTGAGCATACTGATACCTCCGCGGTTTACCTTCCCTAGTTAGCACGCCGTCCTTAACCAAATCTATAAGCGCATGAGCCACCGCAGTTCGGTCATAATGAAAACCACGCTTTGCCATTTCACTGTGCACTTCACTTAAGCCCTTAGGCGTTGAGAACCACCCTTCCTTCCAGAGTTTCTCAATAACTGTTTTGCAAGTTTCTGCTCTTGGCTGCGCTTGAGCTCTCTCGCTTATCAGCGACGTTTCTTTCAGCTTTTCAGTTACTGTGGAAAGAATTTTGTCCACTGTTGCTTGTAACTGGTCTTCTTGGCATTCTATTTCGAATTCCACGTCGCCTATCTTCATTTTTACGCGTATTGGCGGTTTTTGGCTTGTTTCTGTCAATTTTTCACCTTGTTGCTTATTGTATTGTGCATCTTGTTCATGCACAACACTTAAATATACCTTACGCAAACAATTGCGTATTGGTGAATCAAGGTGATTCAACAACACACTATAACAACAACACAGAAATATAATTTTCCACACCCAACCACCGACACAATGTTACCCCAACGCCTCATTCAACTAAGCCTACACACACTAAAAACCGTCCAAAACAACACTATTCAACTAAACCAACAAACCATTCAACAACCGAACATGGAAACACATACCATACAATTAAGCCCAAAACCCATCACGTTAAAGCCAAACCGTACACCAACAACAATCGCAGCAGTCGACACCTCAAACATAAAAATCGGCGAAACTCCAACAGGCATAATTGCCGCCGTCAGAGGCGCAGCACTCTGGAAACAAAATAAGCACTACCACTACACACGCCTAGGACCATTCATATTCCACATAACAGAAGAAAACAAACGCCAACTCTACCAAACACTCGCAAACGCCTACCTCGACACAAACAACACAATACATGCATACCCACTAAACCTCACACAAATGCCAAACCGCATCGCAAACCTACTCGAAAAATGGCTCCAAACAACACTCACAAAAACCCTAACAAACAGCCTAATCCTCCTCGACGGCTCACTAACTGCAGGAACACCAGACACGCCAACGCCACTAATGAAAGAAACATTAATCAATGCGAGAAAACGAAACAACACAGTCCTAGCCTTCTCAAAAATGACAAACCTAAGAGCAAATGGCTACCTAATAACAGACGCCCTACCACCACACACACCGCCCTACATACTAGAAACTTATGGCTTTAAACCAAAACCGCCAACCGTGCTATTAGGCGAAGTTTACGTGGCAAAACTAACAAACGGAAACTACGCCTTCAGACTCGACATAGACAAAGAAATCCCACATGAACAAAAAATAGAATCCGTCCAAAAACTTCTGGGAAACGACCACCTCCAACAAAGCTACCCAGAAACACTACGCTTAGCCCATATACTCTGCACTTTCACCGCTAACGAAGTTATAGCCATGCAACACTTCACCACACGCCACTACAACCTCAAAATAGTCAACCGCCCAGACATGCACCGCCTACTATTCGGACCATACGGCAAAGGAGACCTAAACGCATGAAACTCTACAAAAAAGAAGGCAACATTCTCCAAATCCTAAGCTTCCCAAACGAAACCGCCGAAAAAGGCGATTACTTGCTTGTCGAAGACGCAGACGCCGGAAAAGCCCTAATTGCGCAAGTAATCGACATGCAATTCGCAAGTATCCCAGGCGTTTTAGAAGAACTATTGCGTAGCCTGCCTGACGGCGGAGAACTCGTCCAAGGCGAAGATTTCGACCCGCTGGAAATCGCGCCACACATCACCTACATTCAAGACGCAAGCTTACTCATCTGCAAAATCCGCGCAACAATAGAAGGCGAAACCCTAACACCAAGTAGCAGCTGGCTTCCGTCACGTTCACAGTCAACAATAAAAAAGCTCCCAATTCCAACACTGCTTAAACTGACGAAAGTTGACGGAAAACTCCCAATAATCATGGGGAGCACAAAAGATGCTTCGCCATTAACAATTGACGCTTCATCACTAGACGGAAGACTAAACATCATAACAGGCAAAAAAGAAACAGGCAAATCACACCTAAGCAAACTTTTAATGCTAAACCTAATTGGCTACGGAGCCACAATTGTCGTTTTCGACCTAAACGGCGAATACCACAGCCTAGGCATGACATCAGACGGAAAAAGAAACACTTACTACGACAAAATTCATGTTTTAACGCCTGCACAAAACTTCAAAGTAGCCCTAAAACAGCTAAACCTTCAAGTCTTACTAGGCATACTCATCCACGCACTTCATCTGCCCGGCACATCAGCTCGCGAGTTCCGACGCATATGGCAATCACTCAAAGAACGCGACATGCTCAATTTGCATGAGCTCGGCGAAGCCATACGCAACTGGCACTGCAACCAACATGTTCGCGATGCTCTTTTCTCACGTTACCACGCGCTGGTTAACTCGGGCTTCTTCACAGACGAAACAGGCGGAACCATGCTACTGGAGGAATGCCTATTCAAAGCCAAAGAACACGGCGGAGCCATCATAATAAATCTTCGCAATACATCAACAATCGACCGCCAAATAGTCGTCGAATACGTCCTAGGAAAACTCGTAGAACTGCTCACAAGTTGGAAACTTAAAGCGGCTTTTCTATTTGCTGAAGAAGCACATCTTTACCTTCGTGAAACCTACTGGGACGACATCGTCACACGCATGCGCCACTTCGGAATATTCACAACCTTCATAACAAACCAGCCGGACACAATCCGCGAAAACATTTACCGCCAAGCAGACAACATATTCCTCTTCAACTTTACAAACGAACACGACTTAGAAGTGGTTTCACGAGCAGCCCGCGTAGACGCAGAAACAGTCAAATCCATCGCCAGAGACTTGCCGCCACACTATTGCCTAACGCTTGGAAAAGTTGTAAAAGATTTCCCAATGGTCGTAAAAGTTAAGACTTTAGACGTGAAAACAATGGGAGAAACACGGCTTTTCTTCAAAAACGCCGACTAAAATGCACATTAAAAACTTAACTTTTCATCTCCCTAAAAAGAGTGAAAGAGGACACAGATGCGCATTTTTGGGTGCGGGTGTCCTCTCCAACTCTTAAGTTCTCTATTGTTTCCAAAATCAAGCTAAACAAAAAAGTGATTATAAAGGATTATGAAGCGACAATTTGAATCAGTAAAATCTGCAATTTCGAATCGAACCTCGAACATTAACCAGAAAATATTTAGTGAATAAAACGCAAAAATCTTGAAAACAGCATATTTAAGCCTTAATATGCACGTTTTTTGCGTGTTCGAACATTTTAAATGACCGTTCGAAAGTATCGTTTTAATAAACCAATAATACTATAGCATTTTGGAGGAGGTATAGTTCAACAAAAAGGTGTACGCTGTTGCCTTCTGATAGCGAAAAGAAGTATGAAGAAATTTCAAAAAGCACACTACTTGTATATTTATATCTTCTCAAGAAAAGACGGAACTGCGGGGTCAGAGAGATACAAAGGGCACTGGGTTTTTCAAGCTCAAGCTCTGCTCATTATCATCTTGAAAAATTGGTGCAAGAAGACATTCTGACCAGAGATTTATATGGAAATTACAAAATCAAGTATGGCGCAAAAGTTGAATTAATCAATCGCTTCTTTGTCATCCATGGTTTCCTGTTACCTAAACCACTTATTTATGCAACTATAACCACCATAATGTGTCTACTCTATATGTCAATCTTCTGGAATCTCCTTACGCCAACTGTTATACTTGCTTTACTTCCAGGAGTCTTGGCTTCAGGAATTTTTTGGTACGACACGGTTAAAACATGGTTAAGTTTGCCGTCATTCAAAAATGACCGTTCGATAACCGCGAAAAATCGTTCGAATATGTAGATTAAAATTTCTGAAAAGAAATTAGAAGAATGAAGAACGTGAGAAAAATGGTAAAGAGGTTAAGGCATGTTAGGGCAAATCTGTTGATGAGAAGATTATTCGCTTTAGTCCTCTGCACTTTTCTAGTAATTTTTTCACATGTGATTACAAGCACAGTCACTGCAGAAGAGGCGCCAACCACAACAATTTTCACTGACCCATTAGTGCTTCAACCAACCGAACTCAATCAGAACTTCAATGTGAACATAAACATATCTAACGTAGTAGACCTTTATGCATGGCAAGCGGGCATCACATTTAATCCGAACATTTTGGAATGCACAGGCTTTTACGAAGGCGCTTTCTTAAAGGATGGAAGCATGGCCTCAACCATTTTTGTGAAACATTACAAGGACATGGACAACACGTTAGGAATAGTGTATTTCCGAGGTTGTTGTCTTCTTGGACCAGTGCAGGGGGTAAATGGAAGCGGGCAGTTAGCGTACGTGACTTTTAAATCAGTTGGGATAGGTGTTTCTGAGCTTCACTTAACTGATATAATATTGTTAAATTCAAAGTTAGAAGATATCGAGTTTGAGGTTGTAGAGAGCTTGAATGTTTTTCTAAGTGGAACATATCACTCGGTGGAGATTGTGAATAATCTAAAAGGGTTACAGAATGCTGAACAACCGCCTGTTTCGGGAGTATTTGACACAAGCTTCAGCATGGACGAAAAAGAAATAAGTTTTGATATTATGAGCGAGAGCGCTTGGTTCTGCCAAGTTAATGTGCCAAAATCGGTCTTAATGTGTAGCATTCCATCGGAGTGGACGATTAAGTTGAATGGAACGCCCATATCTTATACAGTTAGTGAAAACGCTACGCACACTTCGCTATACTTTGAATATGATAAGGGTAATTATAGTATTGAGATTGTCGGAAAAGAAATTCCAAGCGAACCTCCTCCTGCTCCACCCCCTTCTCCTTCAGTCCCACCCTTAATTTTGGCAGCAACTGCACTTCTAGGTTTCTTTGCTTTAACAGTAGCTTTGTTAGATTTTAAGAAAACAAAAAGATTAACATGGTATCAAACAGCGAATCCACCAACAAATTCTTTCATTTAAACTTCCCTTTTTTTAAAGTTTCAAAATAATTAAAACGTTTCCACAGCTCAGATACATGAATTAAGTTTTTCCAGTTTCTGTTTATTTCTTTGGAAAAACGCCCTAAACGTTTTTGTCAAATCATATTCTTCTACCTCATTTAGAGAGACCCATTTTAATTCTCCCGCGTCGCTTCCCACAGTGAGTGTTCCGCCTTTCAATTTCACAAAATAATCAAGTATTATAAAGTGATATTTTATTTCTCCATTTGCATCTTTAGTTATGTTGTCAACTACGTCAATGTGTTCTGGCTTTTCAACATCCAAGCCCGTTTCTTCCTTAACCTCTCTGACAACAGTTGTTTTTACGCTCTCGCCTAGCTCCACCAAACCACCAGGAATGCTCCATTTTCCCTTTCCAGGCTCACCCTTTCTTTTCTCAAGCAGAATTTTGCCGTCACAGATTATGACTGCGCCGACACCGACGATTGGTTGCTTAGGATAAAGCCTCTTCACCAAAGCTGAAGCCTCACATGTTTAGAGAAATTATCTTACTCATACCTTAAAGCTTCTACGGGTTTAAGTTTTGAAGCTCGCCATGCAGGATAAAGCGCAAAGATTACACTAACTCCTACGCCGAAGGCTAACGCAAGCATAGTCACCATTGGAGTTAAAACCGGGTTAATTGCCATTGCGTTAAAATTGCCAGTTTGAGAGACTTGATTTCTCATTCCGAAGCCGCCGCCACTCAAAGCAAATGCAACTATATTCGCCAAACCCCAACCCGATACTACGCCAATCACTGCGCCTAACAAGCCAATTATTATGGATTCGCCCAAGAAAATAAGAAGCACCGTGCGACTTTTCATGCCCAACGCTTTAAGAATGCCTATTTCGCGTGTGCGCTCCATTAACGAAACAATCATAATGTTCATTATGCCTATACCGGCTACTAAAAGCGAGATTGCGGCAATTCCAGCCAAGAAAAGCTCTATGATTGAAAAGACGCTCGAAAGAGTGTTAAGCACCGCCGTGGCGGATGTCACTGAGACTTGGTCGCCAAGAGCAGCCTTTATGGCTTTGGAAACACTTTCAATTGTATCCTTATCATCGTTTGTCAATTTTACAATTATCACATCGCATTCGTCTGTTCCAAAGAAGCTTTGAGCTTGAGAAATTGGAATGTAAACGTTGAAGTCTGACGGCCCGCCTATGCTGAAGCCTCCTATTTCTTGGAGAACAGCTGTGACGTTGCCGGTGTAGTTTTCATATTTTGGTGGGCGTGCGGTTGCGTTGAGCCAGACGATTGTTGCTGTGTCATTTGCGTTGCATAGTATTGTTCCGTTTTTCCATGGGTCGCTTACGCGTTTGCCAACCACTATAGCGTCATTTGCTGGGCTACTTGGCATGTTTCCTCCTTCTTCAGGCACGAAAGTAGTTGTGTAAACACTTGCATATTCAGTGAAGTCAACACCTACTATGGTAACATTTCGAGCCCCAGCGGCAAAATTAATAAGGCCCGCTCTTTGAATTATCGCAATCGACAATTCAACGTTTTCTAATTCATTAATTGTTTGTGTATCGTTAATGAACAATTTAAAGCCAGAATCACCACCGCCGAAGACCCCGCCTCCACCAGCAGAAACAATCAACGTGTCTGTTGCAAATCCCCTCTGAAGCTGCGTAGTAATGGTTTCTTGTAAGCCTTGAGTGATTGAAAGCAAGGCGACTATGGCGGCGATGCCTATTACGACGCCTAGAGTCGTTAAGCCCGCGCGAAGTTTCCTCAATCTTATTGCGCTGAAAGAGTAGGAGAGAATGTCGCTTGCTTTCATTTGTGATTCATCCTTTCATTAACTATTAAACCATCAAACATCTGCAGTGTTCTCTGTGCTTGCGATGCTAAACGCTGATCGTGCGTGACCATTATTATGGTTACACCTTTCTCTTCATTAAGCCTCTTGACTAGTCCCATTATTTCGCTTGCAGCCTTAGAATCGATATTTCCAGTCGGCTCGTCCAACAACAAAAATCGGGGGTTATTCGCTAAGGCGCGTGCAATTGCGACACGCTGCTGTTGGCCACCGCTGAGCTCGGCTGGCTTATGATTCATTCGCTCCTTCAATCCCACAATTTCAAGAAGCTCTTCCGCATGTTTTCTTCTTTCAGCTTTGCCTACATCAACTATAGACATTGATAACTCCACGTTTTCTCTTGCTGTGAATCGAGGAATCAAATTGAAGAACTGGAACACAAAGCCTATGCGGCGTCTAAGGTCTGCCAATTGATTGTCATTAAGCGTTGAGACATCTACCCCTTCAATCAGCAATCGTCCTTCTGTCGGCTTATCTAAAGCGCCTATCAAATTTAGCAGTGTTGATTTGCCGCTTCCAGAGGGCCCGAGGATGGCGACGAAGTCGCCGCTTTCAATCTTTAGATTAACACCGCGGAGAGCTTCGACGGGAACTTTGCCCAGCATGTAAGTTTTTTTAAGGTTAGCCGCTTCAACTATTGTTGTCATATCAAGTCTCCATTTTTGTCTTTAGCTTTTACTTTGTGAGATACTTCCATGAGAGCAGTATGCCAATTATGGAAAACAGGATTGCGAAGATGCCGAGAAAAGCAAAGTCAAACATCAACGATGCCGCGTTTAATTTGTACACTGTCAGTTGCCTAATAGCGTCTGTCAAGTAGCTTATTGGATTCACACGTGCTATTGCCTGTATCCAGTCTGGCATCTGAGATATTGGAAAGAACGTGTTGCTCGCAAACATCAATGGCAAGTTAATAAGGTTCACAATTGCCATCTGCGTTTCCCATTTAGTAGACCGTAAAGCAAGTGCCAGAAATACGGAGGATAACCCTAGACAAAGAAGGAATATTGCAGCGTATAATAAGAGTATGTTTAATGGCGTAAATGTTGAACTGACTTGCAAACCAAAGATTACTGCGAGTACTAGGATTATTGTGGCTTGGAACATAGCTCTTAAAGACGCATTAAGAACCTTTGAAAATATGATTGCTGCTCTTGATACGGGCGTGCTGAGCACTTTGTTCAAGAACCCCAAGCGTCTGTCCCAAACTATGGACATACCGCTGAACATTGTGGTGAACAACACGATGAAAGATATCATGCCCACTGACATGTAGCTAAAGTAATCCGTGACACCAAAGATTTTCTCCATCATGGTCGGACCGAAGCTGGCAAACATCTGTGAAAGTGCCGTGCCAGAGACAGTTACACTTCCTGCTTGAGGAGGAATAAGAGCAAAGCCAGGAATAGCAACATCGGATATGCTTATGTTGCTGCTTGAGAACATGCTGCCTAAGTTCATTGCTTTTCCGAACAAGCCCATCCATATTATCGGTTGAAGTATTGCCATTAGAAGTATTACGGGCTCGTTTAGCCATTTTTTAAGTTCTCGATTAGTCAATGCCCAGAGTCCATGAAGCTTCTTCGGATGATGCTCATTCTGTTTGCTCATGCTCTTGCCCTCCTCATGGTCATTCTATGCGCCCTAAAAGTTTCACGAGACTCCTCAGTATCACGCATCGACCTGCCAGTGTATTCCAAGTAAACCTCGTTCAATGTTGGTTCTGTCATTGAAAGCTTCGTTACCGTGTATCCTTTACTTCGCAAAGCTTCAATTATAAATGGGGCGGTTATTTCGCCATATTCAACCTTAATTCTGTATGAGCCATCTTCATTCTTAACTTCCTTCACATGCTCCACAGAGCGGATAAGTTCGCTTACATCCGTATTCTCCTTAATACTCAAGGTTATGATGTCGCCGCCTAAGCTATGCTTAAGCTCTTCTGGCGTGCCAATCACAACTATTTTTCCATGGTCAATTATTGCAATGCGGTCGCAGAGAGCGTCAGCCTCTTCAAGATAATGGGTAGTCATAAAAAGCGTCATCCCATATTCCTTCTTCAGCTTTCGAATGTAGTCCCAAGTTGCAGCTCTAGTTTGAACATCCAACCCTAATGTAGGCTCATCCAAAAAAAGCACTTTTGGCCTATTGATTAATCCGCATGCAAGCTCGAGCCTGCGACGCATGCCACCAGAATAGGTTTGAACCTTCTTGTCTTTAAACTCGGTTAACTCCACAAGCTTAAGCAGTTCCATAGCTCGTTCTTTCGCGATGTCTCGTGGAATTCCATAAAGGTAAGCGCACAAGAGAATGTTTTCTAAACCAGTCAAGTCTTCGTCAGCAGTGTATTCTTGCGGCACAACGCCAATCACGTTCCTAACCTCATTGTTCTGTTTTACGATATCAAAACTTAGCACTGACGCTTTGCCTTCGGTAGGCTTCAAAATTGTTATCAACATGTTAATCGTCGTTGTTTTTCCAGCACCATTAGGGCCCAAAAAACCGAAAATTTCGCCTTGCTTCACACTGAAGCTTACGTGGTCAACTGCTGTTAAACTCTTATTGAAAACTTTCGTCAAGCCTACAGTCTCGATTACATTTTCACTCATCGGGTTTCCTCTCCAATTTTTTGTTTAACTCTTCAATTTTTTCTGCTGTTTCATCCAAAATTTTCTGAACTTCTTCCAAGGCTTTTTCAGAAAACTTTGTCTCTAAATTGCTTCCAAGCTCGAAGAAGGCGGAAAAAACTCTATGCATAGACTTGCGCAATTGAGTGGTTTTTTCCGGCGGAATGCGGAACCATAAGGCACCTAAGAAAGGCGGCGGCATAAAACGCACTTCTTTTCTGAATTTCATCTTTATCTGTCGCTGTTCTTCGAGGAGTTTTTTGCCTTTATCAGTAAGCGTGTAACGTTTCATGCCATTTTCTTCAACTGACAACTCTTTCACGTAACCGTTATCCTGCAACCATGACAAAAGCGGATAAATCGAACCGGGGCTCGGTCTCCAACGCCCATCCGTCCTCTTTTCAATTTCGTCCATTATTTCTGAACCAGACATGGGTTTTTCGCTTAATAATTCAAGGACTTGATAGCGTATGAAGCCTTTTGGAACAAGTGCTGTGTGTTTCATCCAGTGTCTTCCAAAGGGACGCATGTATTTATCACCATTGATATCGACAGCGATATCAACAGTGATATTTAAACTTGTCGCGAGACATGTTACTCTATTAACGTTCCAATATGCTTACCATTAATTGCAGTCAAAACATTTTCGGGTTTAAAGCCGTTCAAGACAATCATCCTAATTTTCTTGCGCCCTAAAATCTTAATCGCTTCCGGGTCAATGATTTGGTGTATCCCCGCCTTATGCTTATTTTCAGCAAGCACATGTGACAAATCCTTAAACTTTAAATGCTCAAGCTTAACAGCGTCTGCGTATTTCCTCGGGTCTTTATCATACACGCCCTCCTGGTCGGTAGCCTTAACCAACAAACTCGCATTTGCTTTTTCGGCGATTAAAGCTGCAACAGTGTCCGTTGTCATGCCGGGCTTCAAACCGCCCATGACCGCAATTTTCCCTTCGCTCACGCATTCTACAGCATCCTCAACCGTTAAGGGAACATTTTCACAGCCTAACTTTCCAAGCGCCTTAAGGAAAAGTTGCGCGTAAAGCCGTGAAACGGAAATGGCAACCTCGTCCTGCGCCTCTTCTTTCAAGCCCAACTCTTTTGCGGCTTTAATGAATTCTCTGGCTAAGGTGCCGCCGCCAACAACAACTGCCACTTCATGTCCCTTTTTACGCAAGTCTTTCAATAAACCTACGTATTTGCTGATTAGGTCGGAATTCAACGGAGAAGCAACAACTGAACCGCCAATTCTTAACACGACACGCATTGCTTTTACATCCTTCAGCCTATTATACAAGCGGTTCTAGTTAAAATTCTTTAGAAAAACTTGTTTAAGCCCTGCTGCGTTTTTCTGGGCGCTTGAACATTTATTGCTTCACCAAAATCAATCAGCATACCATCTGTAGCGGCAACGGTGGGAACTCCAGTTTTTTCTTTGATTAGCTTCGCTTCATTCGCTGGTCCCTTAAATATCATCTGCATTCCAAGATGCGTCAAAACCGCCTGTTCAGGACGCGTAGCCTCAATTATCTTTACGGCATCGTTCGTTGTCATGTGTCCCTTCCAAGGTTTTCCTGCTGGTCGCATAACACACAATAACAGAAGCCTCACACCCTCGTAGTATTCACTTATCCCCTCAAAATATTCAGTGTCACTTGTATACGCGAAATCGCCGAACTCTTGAGTTTCAAACCTGAAACCCACAGCGTCTGGGTCAGTGTGCCGCGCTTCAGTGACTAAGACATTAACATCTCCAACTTGAAATTTCACGTCGGGCAAAGCCGCAATTTTCTGCCCCGGCATTTGCTGATGATACTTCGATATTGACGGTTCACACACGTCGCTTCCATTCAAAACGCTATTGGCAGCTGCAAGCAAACCTCGCTTTCGAGTCATACCCCTAGTCATAGCCTCAATCAAAACTTCGGCGTCCGTATAATGGTCGGGGTGGCAGTGTGAAACGAAAACGGCGTTAATTTTCTGTGGGTCTAATCCTTCATTAATGGAGTATACGAGAGCCCCAGGTCCAGGGTCCAAATGCAGATTTAAATTGTCACTTATTATGCGTATTCCAGCAGTGCGTCTTTTCTGCGTGATTGTTGCGAATCTTCCGCCTCCAGTTCCAAGAAACACTATTTTGAACGAAGACATGAGTAAATTTATAGCGTTTACGTGATTTTTGCTTTATGCAAGTTTTTGTTAGTGTCTATTAAAAATGTGGGAAATACTTTTAACTAATACTTAGAGGGAATTAGGAAAAGGAGCGGGTTGCTTTGTTTGAGGGGCTGCTGGTTAATGTTATAATTCTCATAGTGTCGTTAGTCACTTTAGACAAAGCCAGCGACTGGACAATCACAAACTCCGCTAGGGTTGCAGAAATAACAGGTATAGGAAAAACAACCGTAGGATTTATACTAGTTGCATTTTCCACGTCTTTACCCGAACTCAGTGTAGCCATTTTTGCTGCAGTATCAGGAGAGAATGTGGGTGTCGCCATAGGAAACGTTTTGGGTTCAAACATCGTAAACATTTGCTTAATACTCGGCATCTGCTTTTTGATTGTGGTTCTTAAATGCCCAGGATACACTTGCATGTATCCCACCATGGCAAAAGAAGAAATAGGAAGCCTATACTTCGGACTTTTTATAGCTTCAGTCATCCCGCTAACTTTGCTTTACATTGGATATGCAAGCCAATACATAGGAATAATTTTACTGACAATTTTTGTTTTCTATCTTTTCCAGCTTTCCAGAGTAAAAAAAGTAAAAGAAGAAAGCTCCCTAGGCTCAGAAAAACAGAAAATAGGCAAATATGCACTTCTGACATTTCTCGGCGCCGCCGGCGTAGTAGCCAGCTCTTACTTCATAGTTGACTCCGCCTCTTACATAGCTCTCAGCGTGGGCGTGCCACGAGTTGTTATCGGCGCTACGGTTGTTGCTTTTGGTACAAGCATACCGGAACTGGCAACCAGCATTGATGCGACAAGAAAAGGACATTTAGACATGGCATTGGGCAACATTGTAGGAAGCTGCTTCATAAACATAACATGCATTCTTGGAGTAACCTTGGCAGCCTCAGCATTAACAGTTAACATGACTGTTTTCTCTAACTTGGTTATGTTCTCGTTAATAACAAACCTTTTCTTATGGTATTTCTTGTCAAGCGAAAAAATAAGCTGGAGAGAGGGCGCAGTTCTACTTTTCATGTACAGCATATTTTTGGCTGTTACAATCGGAGGCTACCGAACCTAAAAAT
This sequence comes from Candidatus Bathyarchaeota archaeon A05DMB-5, assembly GCA_019685655.1. Lineage (NCBI taxonomy): Archaea > Thermoproteati > Candidatus Bathyarchaeota > Candidatus Bathyarchaeota archaeon A05DMB-5. The sequence continues at coordinate 196,354 of JABFQP010000003.1, forward strand.
GAAAGTTTTTAAATCAAGCCGAAAAATATCCTATTCGTGTTTAATTGCATTTTAATTCACTACGGAGAACTCGGACTTAAAGGATTGAATAGACCATTCTTTGAGAAAAAGCTAATTGAGAACATAGAAAACGCTTTGAAAAATGTAGAGTATGAAACAATTAGAAAAGTTCAAGGGCGAATAATTCTAGAATTAAACGAAAAATCAAACGTAAAAATAATTGAAGAAACGCTTAAGAAAGTTTTCGGCATAGCATGGTTCGCCCCTTGCAAAACCACAGACGCCTCCAGCATAGACAAAATAAAAGAACTTGTAAGAAACAATTTTTCGATAACTGCAGGCACAAAAACGAGAGTCTCAGCGAACAGAGCAGACAAAACCTTACCCTACACTTCAATGGAAGTTAACCGTGAATTAGGCGCCTATCTCGTGAAACAATTTAAGGCTAAAATCTCCTTGGAAGAACCAGAAACAACCATTTTTGTTGAGATTGTCAGAGGAAAAGCATACATTTTCGACAGGAAAGTTAAGGGACTGTACGGTTTGCCTTCTGGCGTTTCCGGAAAAGTTCTACACTTGTTGTCTGGCGGAATAGACTCGCCAGTAGCAGCATGGCTCCTAATGAAACGTGGATGCACTGTTGACTTTCTACATTTCCACGCTTTTGAACAGTTTGACGAAGCAAAGCTTGCCAAAATTCTGAATTTGGCGAAAGTCTTGACACAGTACAGTTTCAAAACACGCACATTTTTTGTTCCTTTTTATCCCTTCGAAGCCGAAGCCGTAGAGGCACCATCGAGATACAGACTTGTTTTGTTCCGCAGGTTCATGGTTAAAGTTGCAGAAGAAATAGCCAAAAAACACAGCATAAATGCTCTAGGAAGCGGCGAAAACTTGGCACAAGTCTCCTCGCAAACATTAGAAAACATGGCAGTAATCAGCAAAGCAACAAATATACCCATACTTAGACCGCTCTTAACTTACGAGAAAAACGAAATCGTCCAGTTAGCCAAGCAAATTGGTACTTTCGAAATTTCCATCCAGCCCTACAAAGACTGCTGCTCAATTTTCATGGCAAAACACCCCACAACAAAAGCTAACTTAGAAATTGTGGAATCAATCGAAAAAAGACTGAACCTGAAAGACGCTATAGAGGAATGTCTCGAAAAAATCGAAATAATCAACATAGAATACTGACTTCTTTATCAACAATTTTTGCTTTAGCTTTTAATAACAAAACAGACTATTCTATGCACAATTATGTCGTCAGCTGAAACCGCAGTAAAAGTGTTCCGCACTTTAGAAAATGAAGATTTCAGAGTACTGCAAGTCATAGAAGTAGCAATGAGCAAACACGAATTCGTCCCAAAAGAACTAATCGCAAAATTCGCCAAATTCAACCTTGAAGAAACCGACTATCGACTAAAGCGACTCCACAAATTACGTTTAATACGCCAAATGGAGCATACGTAGGCTACACTCTAAATTATGCCGGTTACGACTGCCTAGCAATAAACGCTTTCGTCAAAGCCAACGTGCTTGAAGCCTTCGGAAAACCCTTAGGCGTAGGCAAAGAAGCAGACGTATACGACGCCCTAAACCCAGAAGGAGAAAAAATAGCCGTAAAATTTCACAGACTTGGAAGAATAAGTTTCCGCCAAACAACGCGGAAAAGAACCTACACAACTGAACACGCCAACTGGCTTTTCCAATCAAGACTCGCGGCAGAAAAAGAATTCCAAGCCTTAAAACTCGTTTTTTCTCATAAAGTGGCAGTTCCAGAACCGATAAGTCAAAACCGTCACGCCATAGCCATGGGAATGATTGAAGGAGCAGAACTTGCAGAATGGAAGGAAATTCCAGAACCAGAAAAGATATTGAAACGAATACTGCGTAACATTCGAAAAGCTTACTCGCAAGCCGGCGTAATCCACGCTGACCTAAGCGAATACAACATCATACTGAAGCCGAACATGCAAATACTCATAATTGACTGGCCACAATACGTCACAAGCAAACACCCAAACGCCCAACAACTACTAACCCGAGACGTAACGAACGTTCTGCAGTATTTCAAACGCAAATTCATGTTGAAAATCACGCTTAAAGAAACTCTGGAATACGTGACAGGAAAACGAAAACTAACCGCTTTCTAATGCACATCCAACATTATATAAAGTATGTTGTTCCCACGCAACAAAAGATTTCCATAGTTAGCAATGAGCTGATCATCCTTGCTCTCGGCTGCGCCTTCCAAAAGAATATTCATGTGCCCATCACATTTGATCATTTTTCCCTTGTATTCGCAACCGTTCTTCAGCACAACTGCAATGTAAGCGTTCAGTTGCTTAACCAACACGTTCAGCGGTTTTTTGCTGGGTTCCATGCAAGCACCTTAACAGACTAATTATTTACTCATATCCAAATCCCTCAGATATAAAAGTTTTATGAAAAACCAATTCCAAATTTGAAGGCAATTTAGTCATACGCGAAGATTTTTCAGTTTTTTCAAAAAATAAATCAAGTTTTCATGATTGAATAAGAAAGAAGATTTATACCCTAAAGAATTAAAGTTTAGAAAGTTCCTATTCGTAATCGGAGATAATTATTATGCATAAAGTGCAAGTTGACGGGGAAACATTAACAATTGAGGATATCGTCAAGGTTGCACGAGAAAACGCCAAAGTAGTAATTCTAGAAGAAACGAAAAAGCGAGTAAAGAAAAGCCGCATGGTTCTGGAAAAACTGGTCAAAGAAAAACGCGTCATCTACGGCGTGAACACAGGTTTTGGAGCATTAAGCAACATAACAATTCAACCAGACAACATAAAACAGTTACAAATTAACCTCATCAGAAGCCACGCATCTGGCGTGGGAAAACCTTTAAGCACCGATGTGGTGCGCGCTTTAATGCTCTTACGTGCAAACACCTTAGCTAAGGGGCACTCAGGCGTGCGCCTAGAAACTTTAGAAACGCTTGTTGAAATGCTTAACAAAGGTGTGCATCCTATAGTTCCAGCTAAAGGTTCAGTTGGCGCCAGCGGCGACCTCGCGCCTTTATCCCACATGATTCTTGTGCTCATAGGCGAAGGAAAAGCCGAATACCAGGGCAAAACATTAAGCGGAAAAGAAGCTATGCAAAGGGCTGGAATAAAGCCAGTCCAGCTTGATTTCAAGGAAGGAATAGCGCTTAACAATGGCACACAATTGATGACAGCCATTGCAGCATTAATAGTTCACGATGCTGAAAACTTAATTAAAACAGCGGAAGTTGCAACCGCCTTATCGCTTGAGGCTTTGCTTGGAGTCTCAGACGCTTTTGACGAAAAAATCCATAATGTCAGACTGCACATCGGCCAAATGTTGACGGCAAAAAACATTAGAAAGCTAATTGCTGAAAGTCAGCTTGTCCAAACAGGAAACGAAGCAATGCAAAAGAGGCAGCGTCCCCATGACCCTTACAGTTTAAGGTGTGCACCACAAGTTTTGGGCGCCGCAAGAGACGCAATAGCCTATGCAAAAAAGATTGTGGAAACCGAAATTAACTCTGCAACAGACAACCCTCTAATCTTTCCCAAAGAAAAAGCTTGTCTCTCAGGCGGAAACTTTCATGGACAACCAGTATCCCTTGCAATGGACTTGCTTGGAATAGCATTAGCAATGGTTGGCAATATTTCTGAAAGAAGAATTGCAAGGCTACTTGACGACAAATTGAACAATGGTTTACCGGCTTTCTTAATCGCACCAGAAGCAAAAGCAGGCGTGAATAGCGGTTTTATGACTTTGCAGTACACTGCTGCAGCTTTAGCCTCGGAAAACAAGATTCTAGCGCATCCCGCCTGTGTAGATTCTATTCCAACGTCGGCGAATTATGAAGATTTTGTTAGTATGGGAGTAATAGCAGCAGAAAAAGCCATGCAGATTTTGGAAAACACAGAATACATTATAGCCATAGAACTATTATGCGCGGCTCAAGCAGCAGATTTTCGTGGACCAGAAAAACTCGGAAAAGGAACCAAGAAAGCATACGGTCTCATAAGAGAGAGCGTGCCAATGCTCAAACAAGACAAAGTGTTAAGCGAAGACATAGAAAAAATAAAACAGTTACTCAAAGAAACCAAATTTTAGCGAAAAAGAGACTTGGTCGGGCGGGCGGGATTTGAACCTGCGACACTCCGGTTTCTGTATGCTTGATAGGCTGGATGACACCCACCTTAAGTAGGCATCTACAGCGTCTCCGCCTGCTACACGTGTTAGCAAGCTCGGAAGCTCTACCAAGCTGAGCTACCGCCCGACCGAAATTTTAAGATGCAAATAAAGAGATTTATGCATTTCGTAGTCTGTGTAAAGCTTGCAAACCTTTATTATTGTCATCGTTGACTCTCACAGCAGCATTGTTGGGTTAAAATCTTATATACTCATTAAATTGACCTATATATCTGCGGTGAAATTATGAGAGAAAAAGCCCTGCAATGGATGCTCCTTTTGGATTAAACATAGGCGGTGTTAATCTCTCTACGGGTTTATACACTATTGACAGTCTTTTAGAGGGAAACATTTACAAGTTTGTGGAAAGTCTCCGGTATCTTTTTCTACCTTCATTAACCCTGGGTTTGGTGCTTTCGGGAGTTTTCATTAGGTTAACAAGAAGTAACATGCTAGAAACCTTGCGGCTTGACTTTGTAACAGCTGCAAGAGCAAGAGGGCTAAAAGAAAGGGTCGTAACCTACGGCTATGCTTTAAGAAACGCTTTTCTTCCCGTGCTGACCATGATGGGACTACAATTTGCAACGCTCCTCGGCGGAGCAATATTAACGGAAACCACTTTCTCTTGGCCTGGCCTTGGCAGATACATCGTTGACCGAATAAACTTCCGCGATTACACAGCCATTCAAGGCGCAGTTGTTGTTTTTGGAATTTTCGTCTCCATAGTCAGTTTGGTTGTTGATTTGCTTTATGCTTACCTTGACCCTCGAATACGCCTTTGAGGTGCAGAAATGAAAACGCCTGAAATTAAGAAAAGCATGCTTTCAAGAGTAATTCCAGGCTTAACTTCACTAAGTAAGAGGGGCTTAGCTGGGTGGCTTGTACTTTTTGGTGCAATCATAGTTACATCTATCATTGTGATGACGCTCATTGCCCCTTGGGTAAGACCTCACGATCCTTCTGCTATTGAGGTTGGTCCGCCTTTGTCTCCGCCTAGCTCGCAGTTTCCTTTTGGAACTACTGACATGGGAGGAGACATGCTCAGCAGAGTCATTTCAGGTGGTGGAATAATGCTTCAAGTTGCTGTATTGTCTGTGATTATCTGTTTGGCGGCTGGTGCTCCGCTTGGTCTGTTTTCATCGTACGTTGGAGGTATAACAGACCGTGTCTTCTGCCTTGTAATGGATAGTGTTTATGCGTTTCCAAGCTTGGTTTTGGCTATTGCGATAGCGGCGATGCTGGGAAAGGGTGTTGTTAACATGGCTCTTTCAATAGCCGTGGTTTATGTCCCTTCTTATTTCAGAGTTATTCGAAGTCAGGTGCTCAGTATAAAGGAAATGCCCTATGTAGAAGCAGCAAGGGCGGCTGGAGCTAAAAGTGGCACTGTATTGTTTCGTTACATTCTTCCAAATGTTGTTCCATCCATAGTTGTGATTTTGACAGTAAATTTTGCAGACGCCATTCTAACGGCTGCTGGACTAACCTTCATAGGTTTAGGCGTTCCCGTAGATGTTCCAGACTGGGGATGGGACTTAACAAATGGACGAAGACTTCTGAATAGCGGTGCATGGTGGGTGATAACATTTCCGGGTTTAATGATAATTCTTTTGGCTTTAGGCTTCACGTTCATGGGAGAAGGACTTAGTGAGCTTTTGAATCCGAGACTTGAAGATTAGGGTGAGAACGGTGGCTCAAGAATTGTTGAACGTGGACGCATTAACCGTGGAATACTGGGCTAAGCGGGGAAGAATACGCGCGGTAGAGGATGTTTCTTTTTCGGTAGGAAAAGCGGAAACACTAGGCGTGGTAGGCGAGTCGGGATGTGGAAAATCCACGTTAAGTTTATCTTTGGGCTTGCTGGTTCCCTACCCGGGTAGAATAACAAAAGGGCGAATAATTCTTAAGGACAAGGATATTTTGAAACTTAAAAAGAACGAGTTGCGGAACCTTAGAGGAAAAGAAATCTCCTATGTATTCCAAGACCCCATGACCTCTTTAAATCCAGTCAAAAGAATCGGCGCCCATTTTGTTGAACTTATCCAAACTCATGAGCCAAAAATAAGCAGCAAAGAGGCACTGGAACGAACAAAAAAATTTCTTGCAGATGTTGGGATTCAGCCAGAACGCGTAAACGATTATCCTCATCAGCTCAGTGGAGGAATGAGACAACGAGTAATGATAGCATTAGCAATGGCGCTTAATCCAAGCTTAATAGTCGCTGACGAACCAACAACTGCTCTTGACGTGATAGTCCAAGCCAAAATTCTAGACCTTCTCGATGCTCTAAGAAAAGCTTACGGTTTGACTCTTATCATAATAACGCATGATTTGAGCCTAGTCTTAGAAAGAAGCGACAAAATCCTTGTTATGTACGCTGGACACATGGTTGAGTACGCCCGCAGTGTAGACATCTACTCTAATCCTCAGCATCCCTACACGCAGGGACTCTTGAAGTCAATTCCAAATATTGAGCTCGCCGAACAAAAACTTGAAGCCATAGCAGGTTCCCCACCTGACATGCTTAATCTTCCAAAAGGCTGCCGTTTCTGGCCAAGATGTTATCGCGCAAAAGAAAGATGTCGCACGCAAGAACCTCCGCTAGTGGAGACTAACGCTGAACATTACGTTCGATGTTATGCTTATGAAGGAGTGAAAAAGCGTGAGCCAAAGTGACATTCTAAAAGTTGAACATCTAAAAAAGTATTTTCCAGTTGAGAAAAGCTTTCTTGAAAAACTTTTAGCACGCACAAAAAGTTTTGTTAAAGCAGTTGATGACGTAAGTTTTTCAATTCGTAGAGGAGAAGTTTTTACGCTTGCTGGAGAGAGCGGTTGTGGAAAAACGACAACAGGCAAATTAGTCGTACGGTTAATACCGCCTAGTTCTGGAAAAATTTTCTTCAACAACACAGAAACCACGACGCTTAATCCAGAGAAACTTAGAATACTTAGGAGAAAAATGCAAATCATATTTCAAGACCCCTATGCATCATTTAATCCTCGAATGAAAATTGGAGATGCCGTGGGACATCCACTTGAGATTCATGGATTAGCAAAACATCAAGAGAAAAGAAAAAAAGTCTTGGAAATGCTTGAACGCGTTGACCTTACTCCGCCGGAGCAGTTTGCAGACTTGTACCCGCACCAGTTAAGTGGAGGACAGAGACAACGGGCGGCAATAGCGCGCTCTTTGATTTTAGACCCAGAATTTATAGTTGCAGACGAACCAGTCTCCATGATTGACGTTTCTTTGAGAACAACAATCATCGATTTGATGTTGAAATTAAGAAAGGAATTAAACCTTACTTACCTTTTTATAACTCACGATTTGGCAATCGCTAAATATATTTCAGACAGAATAGCAATAATGTACCTTGGAAAAATTGTGGAAATGGGAGATAAAAAAGAGATTTTCTTCAATCCCTTTCACCCCTACACACAAGCTTTGCTTGCTGCTATACCAGTTCCAAACCCGGAAAGAAAACGAAAACCAATCGCGTTAAAGGGTGAAGTGCCCTCAGCGATAAACATACCTTCTGGATGTCGTTTTCACCCGCGTTGTCCACATGAAGAAAAAAGGTGTAGAGAGAAAGAACCAGAATTGATTGAGGTTTCGCCTGATCACTTTGTTGCTTGTCACTTAGTTGAAAAGTGAAGCCGCTTAAGAATATAGAAGTCAGGCGTAGAAGAATCTTGTTTTATTTTTAGTCATTAACATTTAGTAAGGTAAATGTTTATGCATTGTTTTTTGATGCACGCAACCAGAGAGCGCCTGAGACTATTATAAAGGCTAAGGTAACAAAGAAGAGAAACATCAACATTTTAACCGCATCTGCAGCAATTTCCTCGAACATTTTCTTAAGCCTTCCCACCAATACTTTTCGCTTTACTGCCTAAAAGCAAAGTTTCCAAAGCTGAAATGAGTGTGTAATAGGGTATATTTTGAGAAATGATATATGCTTGTGCATATAGCAAGGGTTTTATAAAAAAGAGCATTTATAAGGTATTCAGCCTAAGCGGGAAAGGAGAAGGCTTCCCTCATCACTTCTTTCTTCTTCTGTTCTAGAAATCAACGGATTCTCTTTCGCAGATCGTAACAGTAATACCAAGCGGTCCAGCCTCTGTAGAACGTGTCTTCTTTCTTCTTTTTTCTTCTGCGGTAAAGCAGAGCGAGAAGGATGATAAGTATTAATGCGAGTGGGAAGAGCAGATACCAGAAGAGTGCCCACCATGGGAAATATGCACCCGCCGCTATAGAATGATAGTAGGCTGTCGCGTTGTGAGGGGCGTTCATGAAAACTGTTATTGTGCGTGTTCCAGCGATTTGAGTGGTTTCGTCAACTTTCCAATAGTCAAAGTCGTATCCTTCAACAACCGGAGCTGTTAAGCTGACATTTTCAAATTGATCATACCAACCTTCCCCAAGAATCATCACAATACCTGAAGGAACCATGTTGACAGTCAAATAATACTGTACAATATAATGTGCTGTAACTGTATGATTTGAATTCATAATCACAGTGATCGAATTTGTTGCGTTAAATATCCCATCGACATCCCAGCATACAAACTTGTAACGCGTATTAGTGGTTATGGAAACATGTTCAGGAGCAACTAAGTTGACGTTAGACCCTTCATTATACCAGCCTTCGCCAGAAATTGTAACTATGTTAGGAGGATTAGTTCTCACAGCTAAATAATACTGCTTTTGTGGAGTGATAGTTAATTTTGTTGATATAGTAGGACAATAGGGAACCCCACCAATATCAAGTGGAGCAGTGAATGCGACTGCATAAATTGTTGCTTCTCCGATCATCGCAGTTAGCGGAACGTGCGAAGTTACATATGTGTAACTTTTTCCATGTTCAAAAACGTCATCGTTTTGAATATGCAATATTGGATAGTTCGCTATGTCTTGCATATCCACAGCAATTGTGGCGATTTTTGGTGTTAGGGCAATATTTTGGATTGTTAGATTGAAAACTATTGTTTCTCCTTGAGAACATGACGTTATGGGTTCCAATCTTGTATTTAAAGTGGATATTTCCGTTATTTCAATTATCCAGCCAACCTTGAAGGTTAAAGTATCTAATACCATGCTTCCTGCTATATCCACAGTAGCTATTACTGACCATACACCAAAAATTATCTCTTCACCATTTTCAGAGGGCCATGGAATTCTAAACAAGAAAGTTGCTATACCGCTCTCATTTGAGGCGCAAGTACCAGTTATCGTTATGTTTTGAAACGCGTTTATTGGATTCCTAACTTGAAAACCAACAAGTTTGTTGGATAATGGATTTTCATTGTAAGTTACTAGAGCGTAAAGAATAAGCAATTCTTGCGGTTGATATGCATCACTTGATTGGTTTAGTCCTCTTCCATCAAATGGCGCCTTGTCTGTAAAGACATCAATTTTTCTTTCGCCGCTTTCTGAAAAAGTAATTTTCGTGTTCATGGGTATTAATCCAAAAAGAAATACTGTAATTGTAAGCACCACAGCTAACTTTCTTATCTTAAAGTCCATCTCCAATCATGCATATAATTAATAGTGAATACTTTAACAAATATTCCGCAATCATGAATATTACTATAAAGGATGCGTTTTCCAAAAGTCACAACCACAAAAATTTAAAAAATAATGTCAACACGCCTTTAGACGGGCCCGCCGGGAACTGTCCCCTGAAAGGCACGAATCTTCCAAGTTTGAACCCGGGACCCCCGGGTTAAAAGCCCGGTGCTCTAATCCTTACTGAGCTACGGGCCCGCCAAGCTTTTAGAAGATGATTGAAGATGTTTTTTAGCATTTCGATTGTTTTGGTGTAAAAAATTAAGCGGTAGATTGAACTTTTAACAAGCCTGTTATGAAGTTTTTGATTTTGTCGTTTGCGTTGAGTACGGTGTCGATTGTTTTTCTGCCTTTGTCTGTGAGTTTGTAAACTCTTTTTCTTTCGTTCCATGTACCTTCGATTAGTCCGTTTCTTTCGAGAGAGTATAAGAGCGAGTAAACGGTGCCTGAGCTTACGAGGAGGTGGAATCTGTTGTGGATGAAGGAAATTACGTCGTAGCCGCTTAAGGGTCCGTTTCTCAGCTCAGCCAAAATGATTATGTCCATGAAGTTTTTGATTATTCTTTCGTGCATTTTTTTCAAAATTTTTCCTTCCAATCTTTCACCGCCAACAATGATTGTCAGGGCAGTCATGTTTATTCACATTTTAACATTTTAGGTTAGATATAAATATTTAAATTTTATTCGAATTCCGAATAAGAAGTTGAAACAGAATAAAACAAATTTAAACAGCAGAGTCCATAAACCTTTTATAAAAACTGCATGTTTACCCTAAATAAAAGGTTAACACCATGAAAAGAATATCAAACCGCAAGGTCATCTACAGCTTCTCACCGAAACACAAACCAGTAGCACACATCGACCTTAAAGAGAAAATTCTTCTCGAAACCCAAGATGCGTTTGGAAACCAAGTAAAAAGCGAAAATGCATCAATAGAAAAGCTTGACTGGACGAAAGTGAACGGTGCAACAGGACCACTCTACATCAACGGTGCAAAACCCGGCGACACGCTAATTGTGAAGATTGAAGAAATAAGGATGCCGGAAAAAGGCGTAATCGCAACGATACCGAAACAAGGAGCATTAAGAAATAAACATATCAAACCAACAATAAAAATCGTCCCAATCCAGAACGGACAAGTACATTTTGAAAACGGAATCAAAGTTAAAGCAGAGCCTATGATAGGCACGATAGGTGTAGCGCCCAAAACCGGCGAAATCCCAACAGGAACCTCGGGCAAACACGGCGGAAACATGGATGTAAAAGAAATAACTGCAGGTGCAAGGCTCTATTTGCCCGTTTTCGTGGAAGGTGCTCTTTTCGCGGCTGGAGACCTTCATGCGGTTCAGGCTGATGGCGAAGTCTGCGTTTCAGCGATTGAGATTTCTGGAGAAGTAATCTTAAGCTTTGACGTTCTAAAGGGAAAATGTCCTTCTTGGCCTGTTCTTGAAACGCGTGATAGTTATGCTTTTCTTGTTTGCGGTGATTCGCTTGATGAGGCTTCAGAGTTGGCTGTTGAAGCGGCTGTGGAAGGGTTAATGCGTGAGTATGGGTGGTCTTTTGAGAATGCCTACATGTTCGCTAGCCTTGTTGTTGATGTGAAGGTTAATCAGGTTGTTGACCCGAAAAAAGGCGTAAGGGCTGCTGTTCCGAAAAAGCTGGTTTCGATTGAGAGTTTATGCCATAAAAAATCGTAAAGAAATGTTTCAATAATCAATTATAAAAGACAGCCAGCAACAATCGATTTTTTTTAACGCAATTTTTCACTTAAAAGAGAAAATCTTCCCTTTTTAACAGTCAGCGATATATCTGCATGTTAACAAACGTTATCTCTTTCTTTCGCGGCTAAAACTGAACGGTGCTAATAATTGATTTCGTGGAAACACTCGTTTAAGCGATTAAGCGAAGAATATGAGATGGCGAAGAAAAAGAAGCAAGCTTTAGACAATTTATTGAACACTGGCAAAATTTCGCCGCCTACACATGAACTTTTCAACAAGGAAATCGACGCGACGGTGGAAGAAATTGAGAAGCAGCAGAGGGCTTTGCTGGAGAAAATGAACACTAAAATGATGGAGCTTGAAGAGCAAATCAAAACGTTGGAGATGTTTCTTGCAAACTTTGAAATTCAGCATGTGACAGGTGAGGTTGACGATGAGACTTATCAGCGTGAAATCAACCTTCTGTCTGTTGGGCTTGATACTGCAAGGAACGAGTTAGGCGCGGTTAAAGAAGCCATAAATCAACTTTCGACAAACACGTTGAACCTAACAGCGGATGTGAGTGTGCAAGAAAAAATTGAGCCACAATCTTCACAAAATATTGATGTACCCCAAGCTGAAATCAAAGTTGCCGAAGAAACTCCGCCAGTTGTGGAAATCAAAGAGATAACAACTTCCGAGCCTGCGCAAGAGCAAGCACAACCTACAGAAACTCAATCACAAACTGAAGAAAAACAAGAAGCGTAATAAACTAATAGATAACTTCGCTCCTTTTTTCTATCTAGTTAGCTTGGAATTTCAGAGTTTTTTATATATTTTAACGTGTGTTTATTTTTCCGAGAGTGCATAATGGTTGATTGACAAAGTGATGATGACTTTTCACGAGAAATTTAGGCAGTATGATTTGGGCGAAGGGCATCCTTTTAGAGGTGACAGATTCGCCAATGCTATGAAGTTTTTTGAGAATCAAGGTTTGTTTAAGCTTTCGGAAATTGTTCTAGTTGAACCTCAACCAGCATCGAGGGAAGAGTTGTTAAGGGTTCATGATAAGGGTTATGTGGATTTGATTTTTCGTTTGGCAACGGAGAACACGCCTTATGATGTTGAGACGCCTGTTTCGCCGGAGATTTTGGAGGCTGCACTGTTAATTGTTGGTGGTGCGATTCGTTGTGGAAGAGCTGTTTTTGATGGTGAAGTGAAACGTGCAATTTCCGTGGGTGGCGGTTATCATCATGCAGGACGCAATTATGGCGGTGGTTTCTGCATATTTAATGACGTGGCTGTTTTGGTTGAGCATTTGAGAGCTAATTATAATGTTAAGCGTTTTTTAATATTGGATTATGATGTGCATTTTGGAAATGGCACAAGCGACATTTACTATCATGACCCAAGCGTGCTGTACATTTCTTTGCACCAAGACCCAAGGACGATTTATCCGGGAACAGGTTTTGTTGAACAGATTGGAGAATATGCTGGGGAGGGTTACAATATTAACGTGCCTTTACCGCCGAGGACAAGTGACAACACATACCTTTATGCGTTGAATGAAGTTTTTGTGCCGTTAGCAGAGGAGTTTGAGCCTGAAATAATAATTGCAAATGGCGGAAACGACCCGCACTTTGCTGATATGCTTGGAGATTTGAATTTGACTGTGAAGGGTTTTTTTAGAATTTCGCAGTTGATTAGGGAAACGGCGGACAAGGTTTGTGGTGGAAAGGTTGTTTTGATTCCTGGAAGTGGTTATAACCCGCAGGTTTTGCCGATGTGTTGGTATGCGCTTGTTGCTGGAGTGGTTGGTTTGAAGGAGATTTGCGTGGAAGATTCTTTTCCGCTACCGAAAGAACCGCCATATTGTATTAGGGTGGTTGAGAGGACAGTTGATGAGTTGAAGAGGTTGTTGCGTAGGTATTGGTCGTGTTTTGGCGGTTTTGGGTTGAATGTTGTTCCTTGAGTTTTTGTTTGTGTGCTCTGCGCAGCTATACCCCCCTTATTTATAGGTTGAATTTTTGGTTGATTTTGGGCGGTTTTGGGGAACTCTTTTATGAGTGTTGCGTGTAAATTATATGAGTCATAATGGAGGTTAGGCATTAGATGGAATTGAAAGGTAGCAGAACGGAGAAGAATTTGTTGGCGGCTTTCGCTGGCGAGTCGCAGGCTAGAATGCGCTACACCTTCTTCGCCAGCGTTGCGAAGAAGGAAGGTTACGAGCAGATTTCGGCGATTTTCACAGAAACCGCGGACAACGAGAAAGAACACGCTGAGCTTTTCTTTAAGTTCTTAAAAGGCGGCTTGGTGGAGATTACTGCAGCCTATCCAGCAGGCGTTATTGCCTCGACAGCGGAAAATTTGCGGGCTGCGGCTGAAGGCGAAAAATACGAGTGGGGCACGCTTTATCCTAATTTTGCAGAGATTGCCGAAGAGGAAGGTTTTCCAGAGGTTGCAAGAACTTTTCGGAATGTTGCGAAGGTTGAAGAGTATCATGAGAGACGATATAGAAAATTGTTGGAAAATGTTGAGCTTGGCAGAGTTTTCAAAAGAGAAAAGCCAGTGATGTGGAAGTGTCGAAACTGTGGATACGTGATGGAAGGCAAAGAAGCGCCAGAAAAATGTCCGGTTTGCGACCACCCGAAAAGCTACTATGAGCTTTGGACAGAAAACTACTAAAAACATTTTTTATTTTTCTTGTTGCTGCATTTCTGCTAAATATTTCAAGTGAAAGGGTTTCACCAGTTCTTTTCCCCGAAGATTCACAAGAACGGATTGAATGTCCTCGGTGAACTCTCCCATTTCAAGCCTATAATCCCGCATGAACTCGTCATATTCTGGGTAACTCTTGTGAAGAGAAATCATGAAGGAATCAACGCCCATGCCTCTGCAAGCGCCAGCCATGATAATGTTGTTTTGATTCTTAAGCCAATCCAAAGCTCTTTTTCGAGTGGCTTCATAGTGTTCTTTTGATGCGATAGCAGACTTAATCTTGACTAGGGTAATCGCGAAAATTTCAAAGCCAAGCTTATTCCATTTCGGAATCGCAGTGTAACCATCAATAAACTCTTTTTCTAGAATGGCTCTTTTCCGCGTGACGGTCGGCTGAGATATTCCCAAAACTTTAGCTAACTGTCGGTCACTGCGTTTAGAATCTCTCATTAACTCTAACAGAAGCCTATAATCTGACGGCTTAAGGTTCGCCATAATATCGCACCTCATTGTTAATGCATTGTCTCAATTTTTATGTCTTGCTAATCGGAAACTTGATTTTAGGTATTTTCTAGAAATTTGACTGCTTTTTCAAGTATTACCTCGTGTAGGTTTCCTCTGTTCTCAAAAGTGACCACATGCACTTCTGCGTCTTCTCTGCTTCTAATCTCATTTATCAGTTTGTCCCGTGCCTTCCAATGAATTATGCCAACCACAAGCTTTTTACTTTCAGTAGCCCGCTTAACCGCTTCCCTAAACCGTTCAGAAAACAACTCCATCGGTCCAACCTCATCAACAGCAACCACATCCAAACCCTCAACAGCCCTCAAAATCGCAGCAACGCCCACACCGTCAAGGTCTTCCAAGTTCACGCGGTACTTGCCAACCCTTGGACCACTAGGCTGATTAACATGCGCAAGCCACCCACGCTCGCCACTGCTCAAATCCAAAATTTCAAAACCAACCCGTGTACCGCAAGAGCGAACTTCACGACTTAACATTCCACCGACACGGTAGCCTCTAGCTTTCAACGCCTCAACAATCTTCAAAAGAACACTTGACTTACCAACACCCGGACTGCCAGTTAAAAGCAAAACTCGTTTCTGCAACTTAACCAGCTTCAAAACACCTTAAGAAAGATTCGTAAGCAAAGATGACATGCCCGCAGCAGCAAGCACCAACAACTCAAACGTCTTATACGCGTCAACCATACTCTTCGCCGTGTATTCCACACTCAACCCGTCAACCCGCTTAACTGAAGGCAACAACCCTGCTACATCCGCAAAGTGACTCGCCAAAAAAGTAACACGCGACTTCACAGGCTTACCAGCAACCAACAACTTAACCTTCTTACGCTTAAAGTTAGCTACAGCCTTATCAACAGCCTTTCTCAATTCACTCTCAATTTTCGCCATTCCTGGACTTTTAGCGGAAACTCTACTCAGAGAACGCTTCAAAGCCACAGTTTCAACCCAAGGCGCATACTTCTTAACATCATCCTCTAACAGTTGAGCGTCACCTGCAACCAGTATTACTGGAACCTTAAAGTCACCCGCAGCGTAAGCATTAAAGAGAAACTCACTAACCTCAACACCATTAATCTCTAACTTGTTAATACTTCCGCCACTGTAAGTATGGTCAAACGAAGACTTCGCCGTTCCAAACTTAGAATGATAACCAAGAAAAACAGCAACATCACACCCTTCAACACCCGCAACCATACTCAACGGACGCGGAAAACCCCGGATAATCTCCACATACTCCGGCAAATCCTCAACATGAACATTAACCATCGGACCATGACTGTCAGCAACAACAACCTCGTCAAAACCCTCCTTATGCAACTCATCAACAACCACAAGCGTAACTTTAGTAGCAATCTTCCTAGCCTCCCCATACAAACTACCCTTCAAATTCAAATGCCCCGGAACAACAACATACGGCATGCCTTCCATATCAACCGAAACAAACGCTTTCATACACTCACTCTCACGCGCTACACATCTACACAAAACGCATTAAAATATTTCGATCCCCAAATACTCTCGGAGAAAAACAAGAACATGAAAAAAACAAACGCCACCATAGACTTTCCAACAGAAACAATCCAAGAAGGCAAAACCAAAATCACCGTTCCAAAACTCAAAGCCTTCATAAAACAACCCTCAGACTACGCACCCTCAAAAGCTCCAGTCTTCTACAACCCAATCATGGAACTCAACCGCGACATAGCAGTCCTAGCCTTACAAGCCTACCAGAAAATAGCAAACCGAGAAATCTCCGTTTGCGAACCTTTAACCGGCTGCGGCATAAGAGGAATACGCTTCGCAAAAGAAGTCAAAGGCGTAAAAAAAGTTCTGATAAACGACATCAACGACAAAGCCGCCCAACTCGCCAAAATCAACGTGCAAAAAAACAAACTAGACAAACGCATCACAGTCAAAAACGAAGATGCAAACTTTCTCCTCGCACATTACTCCGAACCACACAAAAGATTCGACGCCATAGACATAGACCCGTTTGGCTCGCCAGTGCCCTACCTAGACCCTGCAATCCGCGCCTTACGCAACAACGGACTCTTAGCCTTAACAGCAACAGACATGGCGCCACTCTGCGGAGTCCACCCAAAAGCCTGCATACGCAAATACGGCGGAAAACCACTACGCACAGAATACTGCCACGAACTAGCCGTTAGACTGTTAGCTGGATGCTTAGCCACGATAGCCGCAAAACACGACATAGGCATGCAAGTAATTTTCAGCCACAGCGCAAACCACTACGTACGCGTATACGCAACAATAAACTACAGCGCAAAAAAAGCTGACGAAAGCATAGAAAAAATGGGCTACATACTCCACTGCTCCAAATGCTTCCACAGAGAAACCACAAAAGGACTATTCAAAACAGACCAGCTTAAATGCAGTGAATGCGGCTCAAAAATGAACTTCGCGGGACCATTATGGCTAGGAAAACTAGCAGACCAGCAATTCTGCGAAACAATGAAAAACGAAGCCAGACGCAAAGTTTTGAAAACAGGAGGAAAAATAGCAAAAATTCTAAATCTAATAAGCAAAGAAGCAGACGCACCACCGACATACTATGTTCTTGACAAAATATGCGACAAAACGGCGCTTCCAGTCCCATCAACAGAAAAAATAATCGAAACCCTAAAAGAAAAAGGATTCAAAGCGTTGGCAACCCATTTTAACACAAAAGGAATCCGAACCAACGCCAACGCTTCAATTTTGACGAAAATTGTTGAAGAATTTTTTAGAAAAATTTAGTCAGCCCATAACAATGACTCTCGTCAAGTCGGACACCGATTCCAACGTGACAAATTTTAAATATCAACAATATTATCAAGTTTGAAAGGGTGTTCATAATTGAAAGAAAAACTTTTGTTATCAGCCTTAATGGCAACACTGATAGCATTATCTTTTGCGTCTTCCGTTAAAGCTGCCGCCAGCATAGAAATTTACGGCTACGTGGACAAACCCCAATACAAACCAGGCGAACAAGGAAACTTGCGCATCTGGATATACAACGACGGAACAGAAGACATCACCATAAAAAGCATCACTGTGGAATATCCATGGCACGACGCTTACGTATGGGAAGGAAACGAAACAATCAAAGATATACAATACCCAACCATCGACGCAGGCGAAAACCGAAGCTTTACACTAACATTCACTGTGCCCACAGACGGCAGAGCAATCGCTTCCGGCATCTCAAACATAAAAGTGCGAACAGTGACCGATAAGATAACCGAAACAAAGAACATTCCAATCAGCATAGCAAGCACGCCAGCTCCGATGAGCATTCAAGACATGGATAAACTGATAACATTGTTCACAATACTAACCGTGTTAATAATCGTCTGCACAATAATAATAGCCTCCACCATATTTCTATCAACACGCAAACCACAAGTGACATGGAAAACAACAGAAGAATAACAACAGCAAACTTCCCCCAACATTTTTCTCCATTTATCTTTAAGTAATAGAATTAACAAGAGGATAACAGCTTAAATGAAAATTTGGAGGTGCCGTGAAACTCGGAAAAGTCGTAGTCACATGCGCTTGGCCCTACGTGAACTATCTCCCACACTTGGGCACGCTAGTGCAAGTCTTATCAGCAGACGTTGCCGCTCGATACTATCGCTTGAAAGGCGAAGAAGTAGTGATGGTAAGCGGTTCAGACGAGCATGGAACTCCAATAGAAGTGGAAGCGATAAGACAGGGAATTTCGCCGAAACAATTAACAGATAAAATGCACGCGAAAGTTGTTGAACTATTCAAGAAATGGGGCTTCTCATTCGACAATTACACCCGAACAGAAAATCCCGTTCACATAAAATTCGTGCAAGACCACCAAAGAAAAGTCTACAACAACGGTTACATCTTCACACAAGAAACAGAAATGCTCTACTGCACAAAATGCAGTCGCTTCTTACCAGACAGATTCGTCGAAGGAAAATGCCCATACTGCGGATACGAACCAGCCCGCGGAGACCAATGCGATTCCTGCGGAAGACTACTAGAACCCCTACTGCTAATCGAACCCTACTGCGTAATATGCAAAAGCAAACCAGTCATAAAAAAGACAAAACAATGGTATTTTGACCTGCCAAAATTCTCAGAAAAACTTGCCAACTACATCAGCAAAAACAAACAATTACCACTCAACGCTAGAAACTTCAGCCTAAACCTCATAAAAGAAGGATTAAAACCAAGAGCCATGACAAGAGACGTTGAATGGGGAATCCCAGCGCCGTTTCCAGGAGCAGAAGGCAAAACCTTCTACGTCTGGTTTGAGAATGTTTTGGGCTACATTTCAGCAACGATAGAATACTTCAAAAAGCGTGGAGAACCAGAAAAATGGAAGGAATACTGGTTCAAAAAGGACACGCGCACCTTGTATTTCATTGGAAAAGACAACATTCCCTTCCATGTGATAATCTTTCCAGCATTGCTATTGGCTTCTGGAGAGGACTATGTCTTGCCATGGAATGTGCCTGCAACCGAATTCCTCCAGTTCAAAGGCGAGAAAGCCTCAAAAAGCCAGAGAATCGGCATATGGATAGACGAAGCCCTAGAGCTTTTCCCAGCAGACTACTGGCGTTACTTTCTAATGGCAACAAGACCAGAAACCAAAGATTCAAACTTCTCATGGGAAATATTCATTGAAAAAGTAAATGCTGACCTAAACGACACATTCGGCAACTTCATCCACAGAACCCTAACTTTCATACGCACCCAATTCGACGGAAAAATTCCACAACCAATAACCTTAAGCCAAGATGACCAACAAATTCTGAAAACTCTCAGAGAAAAAGTCAAAACACTCGCAGAGGAAATCGAAGACTGTAAACTGCAGTCTGCCACTAACACGCTAATAAGCATCAGCCGCATAGGAAACCAGTATCTTAACGAGAAAGAACCATGGAACCTCATCAAGAAAAACAAAGAAGAGGCTGCAAACATCCTTTACGTTGCAGCGCAAATTGTCAAAGCCTTATCCATAGCCTCAGCGCCTTTCATGCCATTCACCGCACAAGAAATCTGGAAAACCCTTAACCTACCAGGAAACGTGTATGAACAAAACTGGGATGAAACCCTAAAACCCTTACCAACAAACCATGAAATAGCCAAACCCAAACCATTATTCAGAAAGATAGAGGCTGACGAAAAAGAACTGGATGAGATGTTAGAGAAAGCCAGAGAACGCCTAGGAAAGACTGCGTGAAACTTTGCAGTTAAAAATCGACCTTCACGTTCACACACACTATTCCTACGACTCCTCAATCACGCCAGAACAGCTCGTTTTCTACGCTAAAAAACGCGGATTAAACGGCATAGCAATAACAGACCACGACAGAATCAACGGCGCCCTAAAAATAGCCAAAGAAACCGACTTTTTAATTATTCCTGGAATTGAAATTTCAAGTTTGAACGGACACGTCCTAGGGCTTAATGTTCAAGAATTCATTCCATCAAAACTCAGCGTAGATGAAACTGTGGATAAGATACATGAGACTGGCGGCATTGCAGTGGCATGTCACCCAGCAACTTTCTTTAAAGGAAGCTTGGGGAAACACACGAATTCAAAGTTTGACGCAGTGGAAGTGATTAACGCTTCTGCCTTCCCATTCAAATATTCCGTTAAACATAGTAAAGAAATTGCTTTGCGCCTAGGAATTAGCCAAGTTGCTGGCAGCGACGCCCACTATGCTCCAGAAATCGGCTGCGCATACACGATTATTAACGCTGAATTACAGATTGATAAGATAATGAGAGCAATAAAAAAGGGGTTATGTGAACCCTTGGGCAGTGCAATACCGTTAACAATGAGATTGAAAAGAGAGATTCTGTCCTTGAAAAGAAAATTACGTTAATAATTCACTGCTCTTTAATAAGTGAGAATATTCTATTCTCTACTCATATATTTTGTAACAAGCTTTAGAATTGTAGATTTCTTGTCTCCGTGGAAAAATGGGATTTACCGAATACCTTTTGGGCGCGTATTCATAAAAAGAGAGAAAAGTCAGAGGAAGTTTTCCATTTGATAGAGATTCAAATTCAAGCCAAGTTTCTTTTCTGGCTCCGCGTAGGGTTCAAGATTGAAAAGTTGAGGCGCGATTGTTCCGAATCCGCTTAGAATATGCGGCGAGTTCACGCCAGTCATCACAAGCGTGACTTTCAGTTTGCCGTCTTGCTCTGGGTTGACTCTTGCTCCCCATATTACCAAAGCATTAGTGTCCATCATTTCAGTAACGATTTCGCCTACACGGTTTGCCTCTTCAATTGTCATATGCGCGTCGCCAGTCACGTGAATTAAGGCTCCGGTTGCGCCGGCATAATCCACATCAAGCAGTGGACTTCTTAGAGCGTTTCGCACGGCTTCTTCTGCCCTGTTGGGCGCGTCAGATTCGCCTACTCCTACAACGGCTACTCCGCCTCGTTTAACAATGGTTTTGAAGTCTGCGAAGTCAAGGTTTATGAGGCTTGGGGCTGAGATTGTTTCGACGATGCCTTTAATCATGTTTGCTAAAACTTGGTCTGCGATTCTGAAGGCTTCGTTTATGGGTAACTGTGGCACGAGTTGCATTAGCTTGTTGTTATCTATTACGACCACGGTGTCGCAGTTTCTGCGCATTTCAGTTAACGCCGCGGCGGCATATTCGATTCGACCCTTCTCGATTCTGAAGGGCGTAGTTACAACGCCCACAGTTATTGCACCTTTTCGCCTTGCAATTTCCGCGATAACTGGCGCGGCGCCAGTTCCAGTTCCGCCTCCCAAACCAGCAGTTATGAAAACTATGCCTGCGCCAGAAAGCAAATCTTCAATGCGTTTCTTAGATTCTTCGATTGCTGCTCTTCCAAGCGTTGGGTCGCCACCAACACCGAGTCCCTTAGTGAGTTTTTCACCTATCAGGATTTTTTGATGTCCTCTTGACGCAGTGAGGTGAAGCGCATCTGTATTTATCGCTATGCATTCAGCGCCTGTTATTCCCATCTCCATCAGTCGCGAAACAGTGTTATTTCCAGCTCCGCCAACTCCGACTACTACAATGCGGCAGTTGCTAGACTGCAGAACCTCCTCAGCTGTCATGCCTTGCCACGCGTACTTAAGCGCATGTTCTGCGGGTTGCATTTTAGCCAACCTTTTTCCACCGCATAACTTCATCGTTAATTAAGTCACGGATAGCTACGCGAATTGCTTCTGCACGGTTTGGGTAAAACTTTTCATTCACGAGGTGGTCTAAAGCTTTAATATAGGGTTCGGGTAAATACAGTGTGATTAACTTCAATTCATTTCTCCCTCCGGGTAAGCAACAGAATTAGGGTTACAAGTTATACTTCTTCATAATATGATATAAATATGCCTTAAATATGTTCGTTCTTTTATATTTAAGCATTCTTTATGACCTGTTTCAGATTTCTGTAAATTCCAGCAGTTGGCAACCTCTATGTTTTTATTTCTTGTTAAAGCATTTAATGTATCGCGATGAAGTGGCATGCGCGTTTTCGTTAAGAGTTTCGGGTGCTCAACAAATTTAGCGGACGGTGAGGTTTTGGCGGGTTGTTTAGCGGAAGCTGGTTATGCGTTGGTGAGCGATTTCTCAGAGGCAGATATCATTGTCTATAACACTTGCGCTGTTAAAGGACCCACGGAAAGCCGCATGATTGAAATGCTAAGAAGAGTCCCGAAAAGCAAGAAGCTGATTGTTGCTGGATGCTTGCCATTAATTAATTTTGAACGGTTATGCAGAGAAGTACCTTTTGACGGGGTCGTCGGACCAGCAGCAGGCAACGCAATCGTTAAGGTTGTTAAGCAAGTTTCAAATGGTAAAAGAACCGTTTTCTTGGAAGATGCGTTGAAGGCTAAACCAAGCTTGAATCTTCCATGTGTACGAATTAATCCGGTCATAGGCATCATCCCAGTAAACTATGGCTGTTTAGGTTCATGCGCTTATTGTTGTGTGGTTTTTGCAAGAGGACGCTTAAGGAGTTATAGTGTTCAAGAGGTTGTTGAAAGAGTGAAAAGAGACCTCGCCAGTGGAGTTAGAGAGTTTTGGCTTACTTCGCAGGATACGGCTTGTTATGGAAGAGACATTGGCACGAATCTTGCAGAACTTCTTGAAGCCTTATGCACTGTTGAGGGAGACTTTAAAATTCGCGTGGGCATGATGACCCCCAACCTGGCAATGGACATGCTAGAAGATTTAATTCGCGCTTTCAAAAACGAGAAAGTCTACAAGTTTGCTCATATACCAGTACAAAGCGGCGACGACCAAATCCTTAAGCGCATGCGAAGATTCTATTCAATCGAAGAGTTCAAGAAAATTGTAAACGCTTTCCGTGCAAGTTTTCCACAGATGACTGTAGCTACTGATGTGATTTGTGGTTTTCCAGGCGAAAGCGGAGAAGCTTTTGAGAAGACCTTGCAGTTAATTGAAGAGGTTAAGCCTGACATCGTGAATGTTTCAAAGTTTTTTGTAAGACCCAGAACGGTGGCGGCTGAAATGCAAGCGGATTTTGTGTCTTTGGGGGAGATTAAACGCAGAAGTAGCGAAGCAGCTAAGGTAGCGAGAAAAGTTGCTTTTGAGAAAAATCAGCGCTGGGTTGGCTGGGAGGGCGAAATTCTGGTTAATGAGATGGGTAAGGTTGCTGGTTCTTGGGTGGGACGTAATTTTGCATACAAACCCGTTGCCGTAAAAGGCAATGGCAATCTGCTCGGAAAGAACTTGCGCGTTAAAGTTGTGAGAGCTTTTTCAACGCACTTGGAAGGCGAAATTTTTGAATAAATTATTTATGTAAATACTACTCTTATTGTGTTTTTAGGAGATGCGATGCTTGAGTGAAGAAGAGGTTGTTGAGGTTGGGCGTGTAACTCATTTCTTCCCAAAAATCAGCGTGGCGGTTATTGAGCTTACTAAACCCTTGTCTGTTGGCGATACCATACTCATTAAGGGACCTACAACAGATTTCGAGCAAGTTGTGGAGTCCATGCAGATTGAACATAAAAACGTTCAGCAAGCCAAAGCAGGACAGAGTATAGGCTTGAAGGTTGCAGAGCGAGTCAGAGAAAAAGACATGGTATACAAGAAACTTTAGCATTTCTCCTCTTATTTTTCCATTCATTAATCTCTCATTCAACAGGTTCTTCCCAATCTGTTTGGCAGCCATTCTCAGGAATTAAGACGATTGTTGTTTCGTTTGGCAATGGCATTAAAGGATTTTCTCTTACGTTTAAAAATGTGGATTTAGCATAGGCGTGAATTGCCACTTGATTATAGAATCTGTTCCTGTGAGGGTTATAGACCATGTGGAGTAAACTTTTGTACTTTTCGATTGGAAACTTGCTTGCTTTCTCTTTTATTTCTAAATCAACAGCCTTAATGACATCGATTATGGAAGCATTATCACCCAAAATAAGCCGAAGACCATCGGGGAAGACTTTGCTGATTTCTCGTTGACGAATGAATATTACAATTGTTTTCATCTGCGCATTATTCTAAGTCGAAAGGCATATTTTTGTATATCGTATTAACTTAATCTCTTGGTTAAAGTTCTTTCATGTAATTTTATTGCAGCAAACATGAATATGGACGCAAAAATCAAAATCATTATGTAATCCAGCATTATTGGATAGTATCCCTTATCCATGATAAATTGTCGGGCTAAGTCTGTGAAATACGTCAAAGGAGAAAAGGAAGCTATAATTCTTCCCCACTCTGGTAGTTGCTCGATTGGTATGAAGACACCACTTATGAATACTAAGGGAAATTTAACTAGAGATGACAACATCATGGATGTAGCTGGAATATCTGTTGGTGGATAAGCTGAGAGAAGAACACTTAAAGCTGAGAAACACAAGTTTGCAGTAACTAATCCTAAAAGCAAAGCTACAAAGTTCAATAGTCCCACGTTGAAAGTCAAGAGGAGAATAAGCGGAAATATAGATATGACGAGCCCAAAAATGAATGACGCTAGCATATCTCCAACTATTATCGTCCAAAAGGCAACAGGACAGCATAAGAGCCTCTCGAGGGTTTTTGACCGGGTTTCCCAAGGCACAATAGAAGGCCCAACAGAAGTTGCTGTAAAAAACGTGGTCATACCGATTATTCCAGGCAAAACTTCTCTTAAAGGTATGTTTCGCCCGATAACGTAAGCCAAAGCCAAAAACAGTGGGAATACAAGCCCGAAAATAATGACTGGCCCTTTTGAATAGTAAATTTTGATGTTCTTTTTCGCTATGACGAAAGAACGCTTAAATTGTTCTGTGAATTGACTTATTTTAAAGCAACCTCCTTTTCTTTAATGAGTTTTATGAAAACGTCCTCCAGCGAGGGCATCATAGTATTTAAGCTCAAAATTCGTATACCTTTTTGTTTGGCGAAATCCGCCAAAAATTCAATCACAGCGGATGGGTTGGCAGTAGAGATTCGTAATTTGTTTCCTGCAAAAAAAGCTTTTTTTACGTTTGGATTTTCTGAAAATATTTGGAGGTCTACTGGTTTATCTAAAATGACCTCAATGTATTGGAGTTCCATACTTTGAATTCTTAAGTTCTCAGGCGTGTCTATAGCCGCTATTCTTCCATGGTTGATTATCGCTATTCTATGGCAAAGCTGGTTTGCTTCTTCCATGTTGTGAGTTGAAAGGAAAACAGTCTTCCCTTCCTTGTTAAACTGTGTAATTTTCTCTCTCAAAACTCTTGCACTTTCAACATCAAGCCCAGAAGTAGGCTCGTCTAGAAAAAGCACCTCTGGGTCGTTTACTAAAGCCATACATAACAAAAGCCTTTGCTTCATTCCTTTCGAGAAGCCTTTAACAAGCTTGTTCTTAACTTCATATAATCCGAATTCTTTCAAAAGTTGAATGGTGTTCTCTTGAATTTTTGATTTTGGAACGCCATAAAGCTTTCCTATTAATGTCAAGTTTTCCCACGCTGAGAGATCTATGTAGGCGTTTGAGACTTCTGGGACGATTCCAATACGTTGTTTGGCTTCGATTGGGTTTTTCAAAATGTCATGATTGGCTACAGATGCTTTTCCCGTATCAGGTTTTATTAGTCCTGTCAAAATTCGGATAGTTGTGGTTTTGCCCGCTCCATTGGGTCCAAGAAATCCGAAAATTTCGCCCTTTTTAACTTCAAAATTTATATGGTCAATTGCGGTTACATCCTCGTAGTGTTTTGTTAGATTCTTAACTTCTATTGCAAAATTCATTGTTTCAACTTCTAATGGGGGTCTTGGATGCCTAACAAAACTAGTCGTTCCTTGCTTTTTATTCCTCGTGGCATATTTGCTGGAACGAAAAGCATCTCACCCGAAGACAAATCAGCTTCTTCATTGCCTACGGTGAACGTTCCGCTGCATTCGAGGATTTGGAAGCAAACAGCGTAAGGTTCAGGGCGTGATGGGATTTCTTGTCCAACATTAAGGCAAATTAACACGAGATTATAATTTTCTGTTTTCATCAAGTCTTTCTTTACACTTTTGCGCTTTTCCATAGTATTTAGTACGCCTTTTTCTGGCGAAAATTCCACAAATTTTTTCAAGTTTATTATTTTCATTTCTTTTTCATTTTCTTTCATAAATATCCACCATTAAAATTAAAGGTAAAAGTGGAAAAGCGGATTTTCAAACAAACTAACGTTTTAGAGCCTCAAGTCGTTTGTTAACTTTTTCCAATCGTTTGGTTAATGCTTCTTTGTATTCTTCAAGCATCTTGACTTCTTCGTTAACATCCATTAGTGGCATGTGATAGCCCATACAGATTCCATGTCCGTGATGTTCATGATGATGCCCTGGTCTACAACAACTTTCTCCACACATTCACTTTTCACCTCCCTTTTCCTTCGCAAAATGTTCTTTATAAAAACGTGCTAGGTCGTCGAAAAGCAGTTTTCTCTGCACAATTGATTTAAGTCCCATTCTAAGAGCTTCCACGCCGTTTTTGGTTACTTTGTAAACGCGTTTGTCTGGACCGCCTTCGGTTTTCTCCCATTTGGATTCAAGCAAGCCTCTCTCTTCCATTCTTCTCAGAAGCGTATAGATAGAGCCCGGTTCGAGTTTGTGACATCCGCAGCTTCTTTCTTCGATTTCTTCTAGGAGCTGGTAGCCGTGCATTGGTTTTTCATAGAGTATTCTTAGCATTAGGAATTGTATCCAGCCTCGCTCTGGATAGTCATGTCGACAATGGCATCGGTTGGAACCACACATTGTTTTTGCCTCTTTTTCGTTCGGATAATGTATGTAACAGTGTTACATATATAAGTGTTACTCTCAACAACACGTGTGGTCAAGGTAAATCATCCAAAAGATTCTTTAATAATCGGCACTTGTAGAATAAGTAGACTCATTATGAGCGGTGAAGTTGTCAAAGTCAAAAGTTGGGAAGAATTCAAACGTTTAGTTATGGAAAAAAAGCCTAACTCCATTGTTTACAATATAGAACAGAACGGTTTGTCTCCGGCAAGAGAGCTTACAAACTTGAGACTAATAATACCATGCAAAGAATCGTATTACGTTTTCATTGATTTTTGCAAAGGAGACAGACTGAAAGAAACGGGCATATCTTTGCGCCGAGATAAGACGGGAAACCGCTACATTGACGAAAAAGACGTGATGCAATTCTTGAAAAATCAGTTTGGAGAAAAATTGGCAATTTGTTCTTACTGGACCATCTGACGTTTCTTTCGTGGAAAATATTTTCGGGTTCGCAAGCCAAGCTTGACAAGCGAAAGCATCAAGGGCACTTCCATTAACGGTCCTATAACTGTAGCCAATGCCGCTCCGGAACCAATACCATAAAGAGTAGTAGCAACGGCAATCGCCACTTCGAAGTGACTGCTTGAACCTATAAGAGTAGTGTCGATGGCGGTTTCGTAAGCCCAACCAGCAAAATAGCCTAGAAGATATGTCCACGTAATCATCGTAGCATAATGCAATAGGTTTGGAGCTGCAAGATAAGCAACCAAGAGAGGATTATTCAGAATTGTTTGCCCTTCAAAGGAGAATAAAACTATTAAAGTTGTTAATAGAGCAACAATGGAGATTTTTCCGATTATTGGCGTGTAAACGTTGGTGAACCACTCTTCACCTTTTTTATCTAATATCAGCTTTCGGGAAATTGCTCCTGAGACTATTGGTAAAGCTATAAAAAACAGCACACTCATAGCAATCAGATCCCACGGCACGGGAATGCTGCTTACACCTAAATACAGAGCCGCCAATGGAGCGTAAAGAAAGAGCATTAACAATGCATTGATTGCGGTATTTATCAATCCTTGTGCTAAATCACCTTTCGCGAGAAACATCCACCACATTACCATAGCAGTGCAAGGAGACAACCCTAAGAGGATGACTCCTGCAATGTATTGAGAATTTCCAGCCAAAATTGTGTTCGCGTAAAGTGTCATTAATGGTGGAGCTATGATCCAGTTAGCAATTATTGTAACGAGTAATGGTTTCGGTTTTTTGGCAGCCTTTTTGATATCGCTGAATCGTATTCCCACAACGGTTGGATACATCATGAAGAACAAGAGAATGCCTATCGGAATTGACAACTGCCCGAACTTAAGAGACTCCATAAATTCTCCGAATTGTGGCAGAAATCTTCCAACAAGCAGTCCAGCCACTATGCATATGGCTATCCAAAGCGTTAGGTATTTCTCGAAAATGCCAAGTTCGACTTTTCTGGTTGACGTGGGCTCTTCAGCAGAACTCAATTTTTCTCACTTCGACAAAATTACTTTACAACGAGTACACTAACAGGTGAGTCATAGCATATTTTGTTGCACACGCTTCCTATCAAATAGGCATGTATTGCGCCTATTCCTCTGCTTCCAACAACGATTAAGTCAAACTTTTCGTCTTCAGCCATGTCCGTGATGACTTTAGGAGTGTTAGGGTTCAAAACGGAGACAAGATTAAACTTAACATCATTGTTTTCTAGAATGGCTTTAGCCTTATCTAAGATTTTTTGGCTTACTTCCTGACCAGTAGGAGCGTGATAAACATTCACTACAGTTACCTGCGCAGAAAACTTCTGTGCAATTTGAATTGCTTGTTTCAGAGCTTTTTCCGCATACTCTGAACCGTCAACACCGACCAATATCTTTTTCAAGTGATGTTTCACCGTGAGCTATAAAAGGAACATATTAAAGTATTTAAATCTATTGTTACAATTCTCCAAGAGATAAATAACCAAGCATGTGCTTATCGCATGATGTGGAATCTGCGCAAGTTTTGAATTAATTTCGGGTCAGCTATCATGTAGTAAACCCATTTCCCTTCCTTTCTACTCCTTACTAATCCCACATTTTCTAATATTCCCAGGTGATGAGAAGTTGTGGGTTGTGTCAAGCCAAGCGCAATCATAATTTCGCAGACACACATTTCCCTAACTTCCAAAAGCTTCAAAATTCTTATTCTAGTCGCGTCACTTAATGCCTTGAAAAATTTACTTTGTTTTCCAGCTTCTTCTGCATTTGCAACTTCATCCGCAAGCTCTTTAAGCTCATCAGCGTATTTCAGTGGGTCATCATGGGGACATATTCCAGTGTTTACAAGCCGCTTAAGTCTTTTATCAATTTTTATCTTAGACATTTTGACCGTGATAATTTAACAAAACAAAATATTTAAATATGTTTTAAATTCGCGTTTTTACTTCAATTTAATAGGGCTCATCATCTTTTCAATTTGAATTCTAATCGCAACATTTTCTTCCAAGCTCAAGGGGGAGCAGTCATGTAACGATTTCTCGCCATTCAAGAGTTTTGCCGCAAAAGCGAAGCATCCTTGCTCTCCGCATTCTTTGCAGTTGGTCTTCGGCAGTTTTTCGTAAATCTTTGTTGGATCAAGTTCCTTCTTTGCCTTTATCAACTTGGGTTCAGGTTTTCCATGAATTTTGAGGTAGACGAAAGCATGGTTTATGAGGTTTTTTGCTTCTTCTATCAGTTGTTCCGCTTCGCTTCTATCTTTGACGTAGGTCATTCCGATTCTTCCAGTCGAAAACATTGTTATCAAATGCTGCTTGTATCTATAGCTCAAAGCGCCTAGTTTCTCAGAATATTTCGCGTTTGGAATCGCAAGATAAAGAATAGGAAGCACATCCTCAAGAGGCTTATCAGCGTGAGCCAAAAACTTAATCTTTTCAGGGTCTGCAGTGCAAGGCGTTATCTCCTTTATCTCAATCTTTTTAACTAAAACCTCAGGAAACAAAAGTTCCATGAAATCATCAATCTTCATTTCTGTTCCTCTCAAGAATAATTTCTTCAAGTTCTTTCTCGTCAAAATCCACGGGAAGCTTAACTGCACCATCAACTACTACGCATAAGCCTTGCACTCCGTACTTAGAAGCCTCAGGTGACTTAAGCGACTTCATTTGAACTTCAACGAAATCTTTGAATCTTGAGGTTACATTACCGATTTTATCCATAAAAGGGGCAAAATCACAAGCACAAGAGCCGAAGGGCACAAAGACCTCAATCTTCACCTTACTTTTTTTAGTCATATCAAACCTCTCAGTGTGAATCCAACCATTACGATGCCAATTATGAGAAAAACAATTCCAAAGCCTTTTGTTAACAAATCACCTTTTTCAGATATTCTTTGGCTTATAGCCTTCCTAGCTGTTGCGAGCAAAGTACTCAGCAAGATTACTGGTAACGCATGACCTAACCCAAACATAAAGAGTAGAAAACCGCCATGAAAAGGAGTAGGCGCTGTTAGTATGGTCAGCAGGATGGCGGGTAATACTATGGACAGTGAGCATGGCCCTAATGCTATAGAGATGACTAGTCCGAAAAGAAAGGAGCTAATTATATAATTATACTTTGAAAAGCCTGTTAACGCATTCAGTTTGAGGGCGTTTATCCGCTCGTTTAAAGAATTGCTAATATTGATTGCAATGTTAGTTTTTTTGAGATACCCTAAATTGTTAATTCCGAAAATTATGAGAATAGCACCAGCAATTCCAAGGAACATTGGATAATTTACCATACTTAACGGAATAAGAGAGGTTATAGCATAGCCAAGGAAAAAGAAGACAAGACACATGGCCAGAGTAAAACTCACTCCAATGACTACCCCTTTCAAAATATTTTTACCGACGCCTACCGCAAAAGTAAGATAAACTGAGATAAGAGCAATGGAACAAGGTGAAAGGAAAGTTGCGAGTCCAAGAAGGAACAAGCCAAAAGCTTCTTCAAACATGTTCTATCAAACCTCTAGAAGTTGATTTATTTTAGATGCCACAATATCTGGCGCTATCTGCTCTGTGTATACTTGAGCTACATGGAATGATTTGTCCACTAAAATAACACTTCCATCACGAATCGAGTAAGCAGTATAAGTGTTCACTATGTCCAATATCTGATCGTCATAATCATTACCCAAAATCCATGTAACGCCATAACTACTGCGGATACTCGCAAGCTGACTATTTGGGCATGTTGCAACGGCAACAGTCACTATAACGAACGGGTGACCTACGCAATAAGTGTTACAGAGACTCTTTAGCTGCCTGAGTTGATGTTTATTTATATCATAAATTTGTCCACTGCAACCCACCGCCATAAAATGAACGATGATGACTTTTTCGCTGTCTTGATTTAAAGTAAATTGTGTCCCATTTATGTCCCTTATAGAGAATGCTGATGCTAAACCCGTTGATGCCGAAGTGCTTGCAGCGCCACCTATTGACGGAGGAAGTTGACTAATATAATATTGCCAATAACCATATACTCCAAATATCATAATAGCCAGACAAAATGCTCCAAGAATCTTCCATTTTAACCACTTTCGTGGTTTTTTAACAGTTTCTCTTTCTTTCCTTATCTGATATGCTTCTTGCGACCTTTGCTGTTTTACTTGCCTTTTTCGCTGCTTTTCCTTCCAGCTTTCCCTTTTCTTTCGTTTTGTCGGCATACTTCCCATCCTTAATTTTAAAGCTAATTTGGATTATGACTTGTGTAGAGTTTGTATACTCTTTTCTCTTTCACAGTTTTCATTGCTTTTTTCGACAAGAATTCCAAAGACTGAACAATTTCTTCAAGAAGCTTAAGTGGAACTCCTATAAACATGTGCTCGGCCGGTGTATCTGTAGCTTCTCGACAACCATAACAGCCAGGGCTTATGTTAATTTCATCAGTTAAATATGGCACAACAGTCACATCAACACAACAGCATTGGAAAATAGAAGAGCTAAAGTTGAGGCGTCCCCCTTCTTTGAAGTTTCGGGCGAGGCAAAGCCACATAATTTGTTCAGGAAGCCCCTCAACCACGATGACGTCAGGAGTTAAGGGAAAATTTTCCAAAGGTCCAGCAACCACCGCCTTCGTTGCTCCAAGCTTTATTTTTGGTGTCATACTCATTGTTTTTGCTGCTGCTTGTTTACCTTGGAAAAGTCCTAGAGTGCAAAGCATTTCACCGCTAGAAATTTTTTCCGGCAATGGTGCAAATCCTAACGCTGCTTTTGCAGCTGGACAAGCTAAATCTTCAGAAGTCAACATTAGAGTTTGCCCTTTTCTTGCAAGCATGAGAAGCTGACAATATCTAGATTTCTGCTGTGGAGATTGTATGTTAGGATGCGGCTCTTCTGTTTTAACTATTTTAACAGCTATCACCGGTGAATCTAAACCCAAAATCTGTCCAATTTTTCTGCTGAGAATCTTGTTTTCCACAGCTCTAATTCCCCAATCTCATTACTGTTACAGTCTTGCCTCGTTTATGACTATTTTAGCTATTTTCTTGACATCTGCTTGATATATGTCAAGTATAGGCACCTTTTGCAGATACTTTGATATGTCTATCTCATAGTCTATTCTTTTTCCAGCTTTCTCCATAACTTTTGAAGCACACTTGTTGCCACATCCGTTTATGACGATGTTCTTTTTCGCTTTCTCCGCAATTTCCAAGTGTGGTTTTGAATTTGCAGCAACCGCCGTTGTGCAACACATTCGAGCTTTGTCCAAGTTAGTGAGCAAAACTCCAACTGCATGCCCTATTTGTCCCACGTTTGCCGCTCCATCACAAACCCAAACTACATTTTCATGTTCTGCAACCTTATAACAAAGCGGAAGAATTTTTGGCTGAATAATTGTTTCTTCAGACATATCGATTATTTCACCTCTTTTTTAAGTTAACAAATCATTTTTCTAGGATTGATTTTATGATTAGTTCCTTAGCCTTGCGTATGTCTTCTTGAGACACGTATTTTTCAACACCTAAGCCCTTGCCAATGTCAGTATGCAGAGCCACTTTTTTCATACCGATATCTCTGACAAGCACTATGCTCTTGTCAATTTTGAAACCAGCAGCCTCTATCGTCTTTCGTGCACATTCAAAAGGACAACCATCCACCGTTATGATTTTCTTTGCAGCTTTAGCCTTTCCAATAACTGGTTTCACACCCAACGGCACAGAAGGCAAACAACCAATAGCCACCTTTGCCAAGCCAAGCTCCTTAACAGCTTCCAAGCACGCCAAAGCGCTGGTTATTCCAGTGTTTGATAAACCGCCAAAACAAGAGAACAGTATAGCCTCATGCGTTGGCATTCCTTCTTGCCATTCTCCCTCTTTGGACATCTCCCATTTTCGCCTCCTACTAAACAATTTGTTCAATAACACGTTTCGAAATCGCATCCACCAAATCAACATCAACGGCGTCAATTATTCGAAAGACCTCAGGGTCAGTAACTGAATAAAACCTTCTGTTCCCATCTTTTCTATGCTTTACAAGTCCGCAATTTTTCAGAATGGCCAAATGCCTAGAAACAAGAGGCTGCGCGATTTTCACGTGTGGAATAATCTCGCATACGCATTTCTCGCCGCTACGCAAGCACTCCAGAATCTCAATCCTGATTGGGTCAGCGAGTGCATTGAAGATTTTAGCCTTGAACTTGTTTGTGTTTTTTATTTTTGGATGCATGTTCAAAGCAAAGTTAATAGCAATATTTAAATATTGTTATATTTCTCAATAATCAAGCAAGGTGAGAACATGAAGGAAGTAAAAGTAGAAGTCATTGGGCCTGAACCGCCGTGCATGCGGTGTCAAGCGGCAAAGAAGGCTGTGGAGAAAGCTGCTGAGAGACTGAAGCAGTCGGAGATTAGGGTGGAGATTCAAAAAGCTAACGTGATGTCAAAAGAAATAGTGGGCAAATATGGCGTTCTGGTTTCTCCTGCCATAGCCATAAACAACATTGTCAAAATTATGGGAAGGGTTCCGAAAGAAGACGAAATTGAAAGGTTGATAAGAGAAGCTGCAAAGTAGAGCCTGAAAGATTATGGATGAGAAAACAGTCAGAAGTATTCGAACAGCAATACTTTTGCTTTTTGTATTCACAGTAATCGGCTTACTAATTTACAGTCGCGTAATGGCTTATTCGCTTGCGCCAACAATGAAGCCAGCTGATTTTCATGGACTCGCCGTATGGGAAATCCCAATAGCCTATCTCATAGACTACTTTAGCCACGGATGGATATGCTTACTTTTTGCGTTTGTTGCTGCAGGGTTGGTTTACGAGTTTGTGCCGAAAGAGGCGATTACAAAGTATATGGGCAGCGGAAAGGTTGCTGGATATGGACTTGCTCTTGGAATGGCGCCTTTCTTGACTGTTTGTTCATGCACAATGGTTCCGCTGTTTGCGGGCGTGCTCTATGCTGGAGCAGGAATCGGTCCAGCCATAACTTTTCTTTTGATGGCACCCGCAGCCAACATACTAAGCATTCTATTAACTGGAGAGCTAATATCTTGGGAACTTGCTGGAGTGCGCATAATAGTTTCAGTTGTTGTTGCTTTATCTGCTGGCATAATAATTTCTAAGACTCCGTGGGGAAAGGCAATAGAGAAGGAGCATCAACTAAACGTTCCCGCTGGTCAGGCATCGGTTGAGGTGGTTAAGCCGCCTTTGGACGAGAGACTTTGGGCATCATTAAAATTCGCAGCATATCTAGCAAAGCAAATTTTACCCTTCTTTCTCGCGGGCTTAATTGTGGTTGGCTACGTGGAAGCCTACTTGCCCGAAGACATAGTTGGCACTTATCTGACGGGCGTAACAGGTGTGTTACTTGCGTCAGTTATCGGTGGACCATTGTACACGCCAACATTAGTCGAAATTGTTCTCGGAAGAGGAATGTACGCTTTGGGTATGTCAAAAGGTGCATTGCTCAGCTGGCTTATGGGACAGCCGTATGATGTTGCAAATGCTTTGGCTGTTTCGCGAATAGCTAAGTGGAAAGTTGTTTTAACATACATGTTAATTGCTTGGGCGGGCAGCGTAATATTCGGTTTATTATATGGCTTTTTAAGTGGGTCGCTGTAGCCTATGAAGGACGAAAAGACAGAAAAGAAAGCCTCATGCGCGTGCACACAAGCGGCAACAGACGTTCTGAAGTCAGTTTCGCCGATAAAAGAAGGAATGCTTAAAGAAGTAAAATGTAAAGAATGTGGAAAAACTTTTTTGGCAAATTTTGAAACTGAATACTGCTTTGACTGCCGAAGAAAATCAGGTAAGGAGGGAAAATCTTAATGGCAAACTCTTGTGCACCATGGTATCCAACAGTTTTTCCGGAAAAATGCGATGGTTGCGCCAGCTTTGGTAAGCCTAAATGTGTAGAATTCTGTCCAAATGGCGTTTTCATTCTTGAAGGCGGAAAAGCTGTTGTTGCATATCCATTTAAATGTGTAAACGGTTGCACAGCGTGTGAGCCGTTATGTCATAAAAAAGCGATAACTTTTCCAAAAAGAGAGTTTGCCTTTGCCGCGGTTAAGTCTGGAGATAAGGGGCTACTGCGCAAAACTACTTGCGTCAAGTGTGGCAAAACTTTCTGGACTAACAGAGACGCGGACACTTGCATGGACTGCGAAAGCAAAAGATAGGAACGATAATAAATTATTCAATCAATGATTATTGTAAAAGCAAAGTAGGATGACGTTAATGAGGAAGGTTCTTTTTGTTTGTGTTGAGAATGCTGGCAGAAGTCAAATGGCTGAAGCTTTTGCGCACTATTACGGTAAAGGCAAGATTGAAGCCATGAGCGCTGGCACAATGCCTTCTAAAGATGTTAACCCAGTTGTTGTGCAAGCCATGCGTGAAAAAGGAATTGACATATCACGAAACAAGCCGAAACTGCTTAGCACAAAAATGGTTCAAGAGGCAGACATGGTAATTGTTATGGGATGTGGTGCAGAAGGCATATGTCCAGCGCCATTGCTCAACAAAGTGGTTGATTGGGAGCTTGAGGACCCGAAAGGGAAGCCTATAGAGAAGGTTCGCGAAATTAGAGACGAGATTGAAAGAAGAGTCAAAAAACTCGTCGCGGAGTTTTCTGGGGCTTAAACCTTTATAGAGCGCTTTTCACTATTTGATGAAGCGCAGCATGTAATCGTTCACTGTTTGCAGAAAAGCTTCTTCCAGTTCTATGCCGTAGTGCTCAGCTAAGACAAAGATAATGTATAGTAAATCTGAAAGTTCCGTGGCAAGCATTTCTTTAGTCTTCGGCTTTTCTGGCGGCTTATAACCTTCTAAACCTTTAACTACAGCAGCCACTTCGCCTGCTTCTTCCAGTAAGTCGGTGACCATTACAAAGGGTGTCCAGTTTTTGCCTCGTTCTGGGTCGAGTTTATCGTTAATTTTGCGGAAGTTTTTCCAGCAGAGATGTTGAGCGTCACGTAGGGTTACAGACAAGCCGTTCACCGATTCACAATTTGGGAATGGGCAAATTAAGATTTTGGCTGGTCGCCGGGTTTCTGTGAGTGAAGGTGGCTTACATACAAAACCTTACCATGTTAGCAGGCGAATTGCGTTTTGGAATGACTGATGCAGTCTAAGGTAGGCTATCGTCTCACAGTATTCGCAGTGGTTTCGATGCTTTTTCTGTTGCTTATCAGCTATGCTGCGCCCACAGCAAACTACAACTCAAACGGCGACGACCGCAAATCAGTATTTACGTTCTTTGAAGATTATGAAGGTTGGATGCTTGAAGGTTATGAGCGATATGGTGAATTTTCGGTAAACGCTTCGTTGACTGCTGGGGTTGTTGTGGGAGTTGGAGAAGAATATGAAAGTATCCAAGATGCTTTGGATGTTGGTTTTTCGTGTCTTTATCTCAAAAAGCAAAGGTTCCACATTACAGAGCCTATAACGCCGCCTAAAGAAGATTTTCACATAATAAGCGACGGGGCTGAAATAGTCGCTGTTAAGCCGATGTCTACGGTTTTTGACATTCGCAATATACGATATGCGCATTTAGACGGTTTGTTCATTAATGGTAATGGTTTAGCTGAAAAATGCATAGATGCCATACGCATGTCAAGCCAAGTGCCTGTTCATCAAATTAGGAATTGCAAGATTTGGGGCGCCAAATTCGCGAATGTAGATTTGACGGGTTGTGAAGACACTTTGCTTTTTAACTGTTGGATTGATGGAAGAATAACTAATGATGTTTCAGATGCGATTACGGAGTACGGCGTCAAAATTGGCGAAGCACGCGATGGTTACAGAACTGGTGGTCAAGTAAACCTAATACATTGTTTGTTTGGTTTTCATAGAAAAGCAGACGTATATTCAAGGAATGTGGCGGAGTTGAAATTGGCGAATTGTCTTTTGGCAAGCAAAACAGTGTGGAGTGATGAGTTGGAAGCGCATATTATTGTTGAAGGTGGAACTGGAGAGAATGCGCTTTTGCCAGTTTTGGAGTTGACGAATTGTTGGGTGGAGAATGGTTTGGGCGGTGATGTTCCCAACATACTCGTAAGGAATCGGATGATTTCAAAGCTTACTGTGGTAGGTGGCATGTTTTACACGGACAACAGTCCAAACATTTACAGTCAGTTGAGCCCATGTGCTGAAACTATAACGTTAATCGGAGCATTATTCGAAAACAACTTTAACTATGATGGCTTTAATGTTGTGGCACCTACACAAAAGTTGGTTTCAATAGGAAACACGTACAACTGGCACGGAATAGATAAAACAAACGTCGCAACATACCTAATTTTCGATAAAGACGACACGCAAGTAGAAACAAACATTAAAATCAAAACGAATAATCGGTAAGATTCAGAGGACTATTTCATATCTATCCGAAATCATACCTTGAGTTTTGCTTGTTTTTTAAGCTCTCTGCGGAAGAGATACCCCCCTTATAAATACGTTGAAACCGTGGTAGACCTTGCACTAAAATCCGATTCTATTTGCTTTATGAGAACTAATCAAATTCGCCATAAATAGAGACATCTCCCACACACTCTTTTTTAAAAGAAAGTTGCCAAAACACGTTTTTCAAAGTCTATAGAAAATGCAAATGCTCCTCTTAAAAAGTGCTTGTTAGGTTTAAATCCTCAGGATTTATCCATGCAAAATTTGCATAAAAGGTACTTCGATAATTTTTTTCTTGAAACTGTGTTAGAAACTTCCATGACTTCTATGATAGTAAAAGGTTCTGATATTCTGTATTCACTTTCTTGTATTTCTCTTGAATAATGTCACTGATTTTCCGCCAATCTTCAGCTATTTGCGGCCAAAACTGGCTAGTCATCACTTGCTTCGTTACATATTCTTTCATAGACTTTTCTCGTTTTATTGTCCTCTGACGCCAATTAATGCTGACAAGTCCTGCACGTCTTAAATGTTGAATGTTATGGCCTACTTGGTCTTGGTCAAGAGGATAGCTCACGCTTCTTGTTAAATCGGCTAACAAGGAATCGATTGAGATTTCGTCTTCAGGACGCAGACAGATTATGGCCACCATATCTTGGACAAGTCTCGCAGTCTTGCTGAAGTAAAGTCCCCTGCGTCTTGTCGGAATCAGAACTTGCTCCAAGCGGTAGGCGTATTTTTTATAGAACCACTTTTTGACAGCTTCAGTTAGCACTAAGTAAGCGCCAATCAACGCCGCTAAGACCAAGAAAAACGTGAACGGTGGCTGCACAAAATGGAATAATTCGCCTAAGGGCGTGAATGGCAGTATTAATGCAAAGCCAACGATACTTAGGCTGCTTAAAAGTAAAAGTCTGCTTGGTTTGCTCTTGTAGAAAGGCGTCCTTCTCGTTCTTATAACAAATATAATAAAGGTTTGTGTACATAGGGACTCGAGAAACCATGCTGTTTGAAACAGCGGCTCGGTTGCGTTGAAAACAAGTAGCATTATAAAGAATGTTAGGAAGTCAAAGATAGAGCTTATTGGTCCTAAGAGTATCATGAATTTCCTTATGAAGGAGATATCCCATCGTTTGGGTTTTTCAACATACTCTGAATCTACATTGTCGGTTGTTATTGTGGATTGGGAGAAATCGTAAAGTAGATTGTTTAAAAGTATTTGTATTGGAAGCATGGGCAAGAATGGCAGAAACAAGGATGCTCCAGCGACACTGAACATGTTGCCGAAGTTCGAGCTGACACCCATCATGACGTATTTCATAGTGTTGCCGAAAGTTTTTCGTCCTTCTAAAACGCCTTCTTCCAGCACTCGCAAGCTCTTTTGCAACAATATGATGTCAGCGGATTCCTTGGCTACATCTACAGCATTGTCTACAGATATGCCAATGTCTGCTGTCTTCATGGAAGGTGCATCGTTGATTCCGTCTCCTAAGAAGCCAACCACATGTCCATTGTTTTTCAGCGCGGTGATTATTCTGTCCTTTTGGGCTGGCGTCACTCTTGCAAAAACGTTTGCTTCTTCAACCACTCTCTGGAGGGCTTCATCATGCATCTGAGCAATCTCGTTTCCGAGAACAACGCCTTTGATTTCAAAACCTAAGTGTTCACATGTCTTCCTCGTGACTAATTCATTGTCACCAGTGAGAATTTTTAGTTCCACTCCAGCCTTGCTTAATAGTTGCAGAGATTCCCGCGCTGTTTCTTTAGGCGGGTCAAGAAACGCCACAAAACCCAAAAACACCATATCGCTCTCATCATTCACAGAGTATACGGGCTTCTCTTCCCTAAGTTTCTTGTAGGAAACTGCTAAGACTCTGAACCCTTCAGCACTCAAATCATAGTATTTCTGCTCAATTTTTCTGCGAAAATCATCTGTTAAATCGAAAATCATGTCTTTATGTTCACAGTATGAACATACTTTGACTATCTCCTCTGGGGCTCCTTTAGCAATAAAATATCGCTGTTTTTCATGCTCAACAACGACGGAAACTCGCCTTCTTATGAAATCGAATGGAACTTCATCGATTTTCTGGTAATCTTTCACGTCGATGTCTTTATATCCAAGTATAGCCTCATCAAGTGGACTTATCAACCCTGTTTGGTGATAACTATTCAGAAATGAATACAACAGTACTTTTTCATCATCATTTCCTTCAATATCCACGTGCAGTACAAGCTTTATTTTGTTCTCCGTAAGCGTACCCGTCTTATCGGTACATAAAACATCCATACTTCCAAAATTCTCGATAGACGCGAGACGCTTTACGATAACGCCCTTCTTAGACATTGCAAGGGCTCCTTTGGAAAGGTTTACAGTAATAATCATCGGCAGAAGCTCAGGTGTCAAACCAACAGCCAGAGCTACAGCAAAAAGAAGGGACTCCAAAACGTCACGCTTGTAAAGGGCGTTTATGAAGAAAACAAACATCACCAGAAGAAAGGTGACTTGTATTACCAGAAAACCAAATCCCTTGATTCCCCTTTCAAATTCTGTTTCAGGCTCTTTTTCTACAAGTCTCTTGGCGATTTTCCCATATTCCGTGAACCCCCCAGTTTTCAGCACTACAGCTGTGGCTGTTCCACTCACAACCGAAGTCCCCATAAAAAGACAGTTATTCCATTCAGTAGGTACTGTTCCCTTTGCCTTTGCGGGCATAGATGTTTTTTCTACCGGAAATGACTCTCCCGTTAACGCTGATTGATTCAGGAATAAGTCTTTTGCAGTGATGACTCGTGCATCTGCAGGTACAATGTCTCCAGCTGCAAGATATACGATGTCGCCTGGAACAATTTCTGAAAGTTTCACTTCTTGTTTAGCGCCGTCTCTGAGAACTGTCGCGGTTGTGGTTACTTTTTCTTTAAGCATTTCTGCAGCTTTTTCTGCTTTGGATTCTTGATAAAAGTCAAGTATCACACTGACGAAAACAATAGAAAATATAATTGCAACGTTTATAATCTCTCCAAGAAAACCCGCAATTACCCCTGCAATCAATAGTATAATTATCAAGGGGCTCCGGAAGTGAGAAAGAAAATTGACAATAGTTGTTCTCTTCTTTTTCATTGCAAATTCGTTGTAACCATATGTTCTTAGGCGTTCTTCCACTTCTTCGGAAGAGAGCCCAGACAAGGAAGTGTTTAAACGGGCAAGAAGCTCGTCAATCGGTAGACTTAGAAGTTCTTCGGTGCTTAGCAGAGCCCAGCTCGAAACCTTGCTTGCACTCAACCTCTCTATGTGTTTACTCTTCATCATCTCCATCGTCCATTCCTCTTAAATCACTCTCGAGCTGAGCTGCAATACCGTTACAAACCCACACATTCTTAAAATTGTTTCCACAGTTTTTCATGCGACAAATTCGGCACAATCAACTTCTGATTAAAACGCAACGGAGAAAAAAGAATTTAAACATGCTTCAGAAAGTGGAAATGACCAAAAAGCTAACGGATTATGTAGAAAATTAGGGTATTATTTCGCATCCGTTGTATTTCATGAATTCGAAGTCTTTTAGGCTTACTCTTCCACTTTCAATAAGACCTTTAATTCTTGGCAATTCATCAGTTATCGCGTCCACCAAATTCTTCACAGTACCACACACTAAACGATAAGCTTCACCATTCCACCTTTTCGTAACATTCGCATACAAACAACGACCACCACAGACCCCGTAAATCTCACACTTTGTGCATGGTTCACCAACAAAAACCCGCGGCAACTTCAACGGTTCCGCACTGCTAATATGCCCTAAATAATAGTCTTTCATTCCCCACATCGTCGGACAAGGAACAATAAACCCATCAGTTTGAACAGCATAGTTAATCCATCCTCCACCACAACGCAGCAAACTCTCCTTCTCATCGAACAAAAACGAATTTGCCACGCCCAAAAAAGGATAAAGCCGCAAAACACACCCAGTCTTCTCTATGTAATCAACCCAAAACTTAACAAGCCTGCGAATCCCAGGATTATAGCTTTCCTCGCTCCATTTCTGGAAGCTTCTCCGTGCAAAATCGCTGCTCCAAAAACCCGCGTTCAATTGCCAATGCACAGAAGAAAACGAAAACTCCGCATTATCCACAAGCCACGTGACTTGCTTATAAATGTCCGTCTGCTCCATAACAGTCATACGCGCAATCAACTCGCCAGCAAAACCATTCTGCCTAATCAACCGTAAATTTTCAACAACCTTCCTAAAAACGCCCTTTCCCCTGTAAAAATCCGTTAAAGCCTCATCACCATCTACCGAAACAAGAATAGTGTGAAAACGATTAAAATAAGAAGACTCTAACTTATCTAAAAGCAAACCGTTCGTCTGAACCATAAAATGCTTAGCCTTCACACAGTCCATTATTTGTTTAATCCCATCAACACAAAGCAACGGTTCCCCACCATAAAAAGTCAAAACGCAATCTGGGTCTTTCTCGCAAAAACTCTTCAAAACATCCACGCTATAACTCATCTTTTTAGGCAAGCAATAGTCAACCTCAAACCCAGAAAAATCATCAGCAACATCCTCAACCGCCTCGCCAAAACAGTACCTACACTCAAGATTACACTCATTCGTCAATATCACATGAAAGAACGTAGGCTTTCCTCCAACCTAACCATACTTTTCCTTAATCTTCTTTGCCTTCTCAACGTACTCCTTAAGCTCTCTCTCTTTAATCTTCTTTTCAGGCAAAGTCTCAGGAGCATACATCAAGGGAATAACTGCCAAAAAAAGAAAGAAACTTGCAAAAGAAAAAGCTACGGTCTGAGGAATATCATTAGCATAAGGACCAATTAATATAGAAACGAAATTCGCAAGAAGAAAAGGAAGCCCACCCAATGCATAAAACTTCTCCTTCTCATAACCTTCACCAAGGTCTCCCCAAATAGCCATAAAGAACACGGAAAAAAATAGCCCCCACGTTATGCCATCAAGAGCCATAAACAAATACAGAGTAGCTGGCGAAGAAGAAAAAACACTCAATGTTGCATATTCAATACCAAGCATAACAAAACCTGTAATAACTACACGCTTTCTTCCCGCAACATCCGCAACAATTCCGCCTATAATCGCAAAAATACCTGCAAAAGCATACTCCGCAAATCCCGCAAATGTAAAAGATTCCGTACCAAACATCCTCTCCAAAATCGGCACCTCTGCAAAATTTATGAGAGAAAACATGACCCATGGAAATAAATACAATAGTACATCTCTTTTGCGAACAAGTTCTAGATAGTTTGGAGATTTTTGCACACTAAACTTTTCATGATGTCTAGTTAGAAACATAAAAGTAAAACCTCCAAAAACTCGCCACATTGTTAGCGCGATGATTGCTTCCCATCTTCCAAGCGCATTAACTAAAAAGAGTAAAAATAAAACAATAAATCCGACACCGCACCATATAATTCCTCCTACGAAACCACGATTTTCAATACATGTCGAATCAGCAAAAAAGCTTAAACAAGAAGGCAAGCCTATTCCAAT
Source organism: Candidatus Bathyarchaeota archaeon A05DMB-5 (assembly GCA_019685655.1). Taxonomy (NCBI): domain Archaea; kingdom Thermoproteati; phylum Candidatus Bathyarchaeota; species Candidatus Bathyarchaeota archaeon A05DMB-5. The sequence goes on from JABFQP010000003.1 coordinate 239,694, forward strand.
TGAGATACCCAAAAAAAGAGCAAATAAAACATTGACCAACATACCATTACTAGAAACTGTAATCAAAAGTGATGTTGTAACTGCCCCCATAAACAACCACAAATATAGAAATTTGACACGAGCTCGTGGAAAAAATTTCGAACCCAATATTGCTGATGCTGCAACGCCTAAAAAGTACATGGCGAACAAGCTCAATTTTTCTGTTTCAATCAGCTCCAGTCCATTCAAAATTGTGCTGAAAACCACATAGGTTATTAGATACCAAACAAAAGTATTGAGCACCAAATGGATCGATGGCGCAGCCTCTCTCCACGCAGTTTTCTCTCTAATAGTGCTTATTGAAACCATGGCACAACTCACTTTAAAATGTGGTTTTTGAAGATAAAACTCTTCTTAATCACCATTCTGTATTCTTGTTCAACAACAACCCTTAATAAGTAGATGTGTTCTACAATAATACTTGAGGGGAATAAGATGAAGAAGGCAACAGTTAAAAGAGCAAAAAAGAGAGATGTCCCTGTTCGAATACTTGGATGAAGATCACAAATCTTCAAGCATAAAAGATAAAAAAGTCTGAAGCTGACTTCTTAGTTTTGGATTAGGTAAACAATTAGCAAATTTTGACCCTTCTTCGATTAAAGCCTGCATTTTCTCTTTAAGCTTCATAACAGGCAAAGCGTCAAGCGCACAATCAACTAGTTCATCAACATCATCTTGAGTTATCTTGGATTTTGAAATAATCGCACTAACCTTTCCCTTTGCCTCTAGATCTCGCATCGCAAATAAGAGCGGCAAAGGCAAGTCCTGAACAAGAACTCGTTGGCGAAGCTCATCGAGTTCAAAAACATCTATAAACTCTTCCCGAAGCAAAACTAATATTCCGACAATTCTTCCCAACTTTGCTAATAACTCAACTTCCGCATCCTTTCCACCGCCAAACAAAGCCCCAAAATGCATGTCCAACTCAATTCCCGCAGCCTTCATTCGGATAACCTTCACGTAATCATCTGGAGCAACCTTTTTCCTTTCTTTTAAACCAACTTCAATAGCATGCCCGTTGCCAACTTCAAACATTAATCTCTTGAGAGTTTCAAGCGCTTCTTTTCCGTTCTCTTTTGGCAATACCATCGCTGAATCGACAAAAAGTTTGAAACCCTCTATCAAGAACGCGTTGCCAAGAAGAAGAGCAATTTCAGCGCCAAACTTTCCATAAACAGTTGGTATCTTATGCTTAGTTTTTGATTTGTCTATTATGTCGTCGTGTATGTCAAACGCTGCAGCCATCATAGCTATTGCCGCTTGCGCCGACACAGCATCATCAACGTTGCCGCCCACTGCTTCACATGCCATCGAGAACAAGCCTGGATGCGTAAAATCGTTCCAGTGTGTAATGTAATGTTCAAGTGCTTTGCGTAGTATTGGATGGTTCATTCTCTCTGCTTGCATTTTCTGTTTTGCAAATTCAAGTCCTTTCTTACTTCGTTCCTTTAAATCGGCAACTATAATTTTGCCTAATTTCTTTACCATGCTCTATTCTTATCTGCCTAGTTGTTTAAAAGATTTGATTAGGATTAGAATGCGGTAATTCGTCGCTTCATGTTTTATCCGGATATTTGCTCTTTCAATACGTCATTATACGCTTCTACGTATCTTCTTCCGTTTTTAGCTATTGCGTAGACTTTTCTTGTTCTTCCTCCCTGTTGCTGTTTTTGGCTTGTTAGGAAACCTTTTTGTTCTAAAGTGTTAAGGAGGGGGTATAATGCGCCGTGTCTGAGTTTTATGCCGAATTCAGCTTCCATTTGCTTTTTTATTCTGTAACCCCACATTGGTTCTCTATCTATTAGTTTGAGTATTTGGATGTCGAGCAGGTTTTTGGTTATGCGTTGAACAATTTCTTTTCTGAAGTCTTCGGTCAATTTTTCACTCTCTGAGAGTGTCCTATTTAGGACTTGTTCATGTTTTGGCTTATTTAGGTTATGTAAGAAACGGAATAGTTCAATATGCCATTGTTATGCTTTGATATGCTTGCTATAAGCATGAACCTTTATATTTTCGTTTAGGCACTATAAAGACTTGAGATATGTCCTAAAAGAGACATATTGTATCCGCGTCGAACACAAATACAAGAGGAAGGAAAAATGGTAAACAACTCACGAGAAGTCCAAACCAAATTAATGAAAGGACTCCTAGACCTAATAGTACTACAATTCCTAAGCTCACAACCCATGCACGGCTACCAAATAATCACAAAAATCCGCAGAACCTTCGGCGTATACTTCGGACCAAGCACAATTTACCCCCTACTAGGAACATTAGAAAAGAAAGGATACGTAAAAAGCGAATGGAACATGGACAACGAAAGACCAAGAAAAGTGTATAAGCTAACCACAGAAGGACAAAACCTACTGAACTTCACAGAAGACTCACTTAACTTCATATGCAGAAAAATCGGAACACCAGGACTGCCAAAAGGCGACCTCAGCGAAGAGAACATCATCCAACCAGCACTGCGCCCATTCCTAAAGAAAATCGAACACTCAAAATCACTAATTTAACAATCACCACCGCCAACACTCTTAATTTTCACAACAAGAAAAACAAATAGCATACGCCTTCTTCGGTCAAGTTTTCGTAGCCTTTTTATCGTTTCCTTCCCTATCTCAATTAAGGATGCAATTTGGAAAAAGCAGACATTCTAATCCGCGATTGCACCATTCTTCCAATGAACAAGAAAGAAATAATAGAAAACGGTACCCTAGCCATAAAAAATGGAAAAATAACTTTTGTAGGCAAATCTGCAGCAGCAACCAGCATAAAAGCGGAAAAAGAAATAGACGCGAAAGAAAAAGTTGCCATACCTGGACTAATTAACTGCCACACACACTTGCCGATGACACTTTTTCGCGGAATAGCTGAAGACCAACCACTCGACGTTTGGCTGAAAGAAACCATTTGGCCTTTAGAAGCTAAACTCAAACCAAACGATGTCTACGCTGGAGCTCTTCTCGGCTGCTTAGAAATGATTAAGAATGGAACGACATGTTTCGCAGACATGTACTTTTACGAGGACATGGTTGCAAAAGCTGTGGAAAAAAGTGGGCTGAGAGGCGTTTTAGCGCAAGGCATAATTGAATCTGGACATAAGCTTCTGGGCGCAATAACGCTTAGAAAAAGCATAAGTTTCGCTAAGAAATTTCATGGATACGCCAATGGCCGCGTTAGAACAATGTTAGGTCCCCACGCAGCTTACAGTTGCAGCTTAAATTTGTTAAAAAAGATTAAGAAAAAATCTGCAGAATTGAACATAGGCGTGCAAATACACCTAGCTGAGTCGAAGGCAATGTTTAAGGAGTTTGAGAAGAAGCACGGACTCAGCGAAGTTGAGTTTCTAGACAAAATTGGCTTTTTGAATGAGAAAGTTTTGGCTGCGCATTGCATAGATTTGTCAGAAAAAGACATGCATATTCTTTCTGAGCGTGGTGTCAATGTGGTTCATGCTCCTGTAGCTAACATGAAACTTGGAGAAGGCGCGGCAAAGGTGAAGGACTTAATGGATTTAGGCGTGAACGTGTGCTTAGGAACTGACGGACCAGCAAGCAATAACACTCTTGACATGTTCGAAAGCATGAAAACTGCGGCCTTGCTTCAGAAGCACACTTACAGAGACCCTGCAGTGTTGCCAGCCTACGAAGTTTTGAAAATGGCAACAATAAATGGCACCAAAGCCTTAGGACTTACGAAAGAAGTAGGCTCTATCGAAGTTGACAAGAAGGCAGATTTGATTCTGGTCGACCTTTCAAAACCTCACCTTAAACCCTTACATAACATTCACGCAAGTCTCGTTTACGCTGCACATGGAAGCGACGCAGACACGGTTATTGTTGACGGAAAAATTTTGATGGAAAATCGACAAGTAAAAACTCTCGACGAACATGCCGTGATAGAAAATGCTCAAAAGATAGCTTTGGATTTAGTTTCATGATAACTCTTATCTAAAAGTATCGTTTATTGTATCTGCTTCGGAGCATGACGTGAAGAGTGCCCTCAATAATCAAGATAGACAATCTTACCAAGAAATTCGGAAACATCACAGCAGTAGACCACTTAAACCTAGAAATTGAAGAAGGAGAAATCCTTGGACTTTTGGGACCAAACGGAGCAGGCAAAACCACAACCATTCTCATGCTTGCAACCGTTATACGCCCAACAGAAGGCACAGCAACAGTAGGCGCGTATGACATAAGAAAAAACCCAGACAAAGTTCGCGGATTACTAGGCATAGTGTTTCAAGAGCCAAAAATGCTCTGGGTTAGCACACCATGGGACATAGTAAACTGGCACGCAAAAGTCTGCGGATTATCCACAGAAGAACGCAAACGCAGAGTCAAAGAAGTCCTAGAAGCCTTAGACATGTGGGACCACCGCCACAAAAACGTTCACGCACTTTCCGGCGGAATGCGCAAAAGAGTCGAATTAGCGAAAGTTCTCATTCAACGTCCCAAAATCGCGATTGTTGACGAGCCAACAGCCCAAATTGACGTGGTGGGCAAACATCGTATATGGAACATGCTTCGTCAACTGCGTGAAGAAGGAACAACTATAATCCTCGCCACAAACGAACTCTACGAAGCAGACGTGCTATCAGACCGCGTAGCAATAATGCACAAAGGCAAACTGCTTGTGCTTGACACGCCTAAAAAACTAAAAGACAACATTCCAGGCGGCGACGTTGTAGACATACAACTAGAAAAGGAAACTTCGCCGAAAATTGTTGAACAGCTCAAGAAGTTTAAGGAAGTCGTAAATGTCTTACAAGTTAAGCCTTCCAACCTACGCGTTTATCTGAACCAAGTTGAGGAAGTCGTCCCAAAGATAATGAATCTTTTCATGAAAGAAAACGTGTCAATAACATCCATCCGCATGAGCGAACCAAGCCTTGATGATGTATTTGCACACTATACGGGCTTGACAATAGAAGAAGCCCAAAAAGGCGGAGAGTGAAAACACGAATAAAGTCCTCTTGGTGATAGAGAGAGACATCCGCATATTCTTCCAATACAAATTTTTAATTATAATGCGTCTAATATGGTTCGCGTCGCAAATCGCACTCTTCGGGCTAATCGCCTCACGCATGATAAATGTTCCAGGGTCTCTTTTAACCACGAACACTGCAAACCTTGCTCCTTACCAAGAGCACGTATTTTATGTAAATGTTACAGATAGTTTAAATGGCATTTCGCTTAACTTATCATCTTCGCAAAAAGTTGGAGAAATCTACATATATTTCCCTAATGGAACCTTGGCTAACCATGAGTTTTTTAATGTTTCAGATGGTTCATTTCACTTTGTCTTTGACAACCCCGTTTCTGGTTTGTGGCAAGTAAGATTTGTGGGTGGAACTCAGACCAGCAGCTTCACACTTTATGCATACCAGCTCATGAACTACTTCCGCTATTACGTAGCTGGACTCTCCGTAATGACTCTCTATTCTGCAGCCATTTTTATCGGATTTGACATCTACGAAGAAGCAGAACACGGCGTCTTCGAATACCTTCTAAGCCTTCCAGTCTCAAGAGGACAGCTTGTTCTCGGAAGATCGATTGGCGGAGGACTCAGATCATTCATTTACGTTGGACCAATGATAGCGATCTCATTATACGTCATAGGCGCCATCAACCCACTTAATTTCCTCGTAGCTTTGTTTGCACTTTTCCTGTTCTCTTTCGGAGTTTCTGGAATGAGCATTACAATCGCTGTGATAATAAAATCCAGTGACCGCTTCGACATTTTAATGGGCGTTTTGGACGCTTTGATTGTCCGCTTAAGCACTGCCATGTATCCCTTAGCAGTTGTGCAAGCAGCTAATCCTCTTTACGGAAGCGTTACAAGCTTTAACCCGGTTACTTTCGCTGCAGACTTATTCCGTTGGGGCACAGGCATCGAGTCGATAATAACCATCGATAATCCTTTGTTGCCACTTCTAGGCATAATCATCTTCTTTGCAGTTTTCACTTTCGTAGGCGTAATAATCTACGACAAGCGTATTGAAGGAGGCGGTTGGCAATGATGAAGGCAATTCTATATTTGCTGGAACATGATTTCAGAAACTTTTTCCGCTACAAATGGTGGCTTGTAGGCTTAATCAGCATGAACTTAGCCGACCTATTCATAATGGCAATCGTTTACAACTACATGATAAGCGGTGCAGTGGCGAGCGAGATCAAAAGCTACTTCAACTTTTTCGCGCCAGGACTCGCTGTGACGGGTTTGTTTGCTTCCGCTTTTATGATTGGACGCGAGATAAACATGGAACGCCGAAGAGAAGTGCACCATTACATGTTGAGTTTGCCAATGACCAGGCTAGAACTGGCAATAGGACGCGTCCTTTCAGGCGGTTTGCGTGGGATGCTGTACATGTCTCCGCTTCTACTCACATGCTTCATATTTCTTGGTTTTCCGAACGTGTGGCAGTTCTTCCTAATCTTAGCGGTTCTGTTCTTGTTAGCCGTAGGAATTTCAGGGTTAAGCATTGCAATTGCAGTTTCCACGTCGAGTCTTGAAAAATTCATAACCGCGAGAGGTCTGGTTTACTACACTCTCTTCTTCTGCAGTAGCGTTTTCTATCCTCTTTCGCTTATCCAACAGCTTGGACAAGACGGCAAATTTCCAATGGTATTGGTAACACTTGCAGAAATTAACCCTCTCAGCAATGCCTCAGACATGATTCGCAATTTCCTTCTCGGCTATCCACCCTTCGCTTTTACTTCAATAATAAACGTTTTAGCTTTTTCAGCAATTTTCACGTTAGGAGCAGCATTTGCATACATGAAAATAATAGAACGCACTTAACTTGTAAAAGTTAAATTTATGAATGGGAACAACGTATCTTCTTTCCTTCCCTCTTAAAAGCTAAGGTTTGAAGGTTAACTCTATGGATGAAGTGGCGGCTATCTTTGAACCGCAAAAAGTCGGCCTAATAGGCTCAAGCGTAATCCAAGAAAAAGTGGGCATGACTTCTCCGCAACTTTTCAAAAGTGTAACTTACAACATGAAGAAATTTTTCAGAGGAAAAACCTACACTTTAGATATAGATGGGAAAACTGGCTATAACGAAATAGAAAAACTGCCCGAAGTTCCTGAGCTTGCAGTTGTGATGCTTCCGCCGAAACAGTCAATCATCCAAGTGGAAGAATGCGCCAAAAAAGGTGCCAAAGCGTTTGTTTTGATTACTGGAGGATACAAGGATGAACAACGCTTGCAGTTATTCAAGCTCAAACAGAAGTACAAAATCAGAATTTTGGGACCGAACACTATTATGGGCGTAATAAACACAGCCAATGGTTTAAACACCACATTCGAAAGAGATACCATGCCCAAAAGGGGAAAAATTGCAGTAGTTTCACAAAGCGGTGGAGTAGGCGCTTGCATGCTTGATTGGGCATGTTTCTACGATGTTGGCATAAGCAAATTTGCTTTCATGGGAGACAAAATAGATGTGGATGACGTTGACCTGCTACGCTATTTAGGCAAAGACGCGAATACGAAAGTAATATGCTTGTACATGGAAGGAATAAAGGATGGAAGAAAATTCATAGAAGAAGCAAGAAAAATCGTCAATAAAAAACCAATACTAGCCTTGAAAGGCGGAATCACACAAGAATCAGCACACAGAGCCAAATCACACACGGCTTCAATTGCTGGGAAAGACGAAATTTTTGACGCTGCCCTAAAAAAAGCGGGAATAATAAGAGTGGACGACGTTGAGGAGTTAATGAACGCCGCCATAGCACTTTCAAAACAGCTACCAATGCACGGAGACAACGTAGCAATCGTAAGCAACGTTGGTGGACCAGCGATTTTGGCAGCAGACGCCGTTGCGAAAAACAATCTTAAACTTGCAACATTATCAGAGAAAGTTAAAAGGAAAATTGAGACTCTATACCCGGGTGTAGATGCCTCTAACCCAATTGACATGATAGCAGACGCAAGAGCGGAAAGATACGCGAAAGTACTTGAGCTAGTCCTTGCAGACAAAAATGTGGATGGCGTCCTAATAATAAACATGCTCAAATCCTGCTTCTTTGAACCAGAAGACGCCAAGGTAATACCGAGAATAGCCGCAAAATATCCAGGCAAGCCTGTTGTGGATGTGCCTGCAGGCGGAGAGGATTTTGCACTTGTATACAAAGTTTTAGGCAATACTAGCATACCATTGTATAACTTGCCGGAAAAAGCTGCAAAAGCTCTAAAAGTTTTGAGAACCTACTGCAAGATTCTCGAGAAGCATTAAATATATCTCTCTAAGCCGAATAGATTCTATTTTGTAGCGATTGCGTGCCGTGCATTAGGTGAAAAGTTGGCTCAACGTTCAAAAAACCCAAGCGAGCAACTATCAAGAGAAATTCTGAATTTTTGTAGACATGTCGCTGGTTCATGCGAGATAACGGCAGCGTGCACATGCGGAGATTACATGTTCAGATTGACTAGCGCAAGGAAACAAGTTAAAGTGCTGCTTGTAATTCGCGATTTTCAGCCGAGACTAATGAATTATGTGAACATTTTTGATGATAAGAACATCGTGGTTTCCGCAACGGACATGTGGGTTTTTGAAAGAGATGTCGACCGAGGATTTTTAGGTGAAGCCTTAGCAAGCATGTTAACTTTTCCATACACGCCTTTACTAAACAAGAATTATTTACACGAACAAGAAATCAAATTGAAAAAACGCCTAATCACTGAACTTCTGGAAAGCCTCGTCTTAAATTTTCCTGAACTTTCCTACGAAATTCACATAAAACCTGAATATTTCATGTATGAAACTTTGTTAAGCCGAGCGCGACTTTTCCCTCCAATGATTCAAGACGTGTTAGGGTTTATGCAGAGAAGTGCCAAGAAAAAGAATTTAGAAAGTGTTCTGAAAGGATATTTGGAAGCGTTAGAAGAATTAGAAAAAGAAAATGCAATCAACTTTTCGGAAGGTTACGTTAAAATTTCAAGAAAATTCGCTGACTCGGTTAGAAACAAAAAAGTTCGCTTTGTAAGTCTTCTCAAAACCGCCCAGAAAGCACAGAGGACGCTGTTTACGTCTCTGCTCAACATTTTTCCAAACATCATGAGTTTCATTTCACAGAATAAGGAAACACTTTTCAAACTTCCAAAAATCGCAGAAGTAAATTCAAAAACTGCCCATCAAATTGAAGACCCACAAAGATATCTATATGTTCCTACAGCCAGCGGACTTGTACCATTAGCCAACAGAATCGACATCGAAGCATTCGCAAGAAGAATGCTCTCAGCCAAAAAAGATACAACAGTCAAAATCGAAGAAATCGGCGGCGTTCTAAATGATGTCTATTTAATCAGAGCCATAACAGACCGTCAAGAAAGAAAAATTGTTGTTAAAAGCTACAAGGATTTATCTAATTTTAAGTGGTTTCCACTCACGCTATGGACTGTTGGAACCCGAACTTTCACTGTTTCCGGTCTTTCAAGACTTGAAAGAGAATGTGCCATAAACCAGTTTCTACATTCTAACGGATTTGCCGTTCCAAAAATACTGCATGTAAGTCCTGGTGAACGATTAATTTTCATGGAGTATGTTGAAGGAGAAAGTCTTGAGAAGACAATAAGAAACATCGTGAATTCAAAAACCAGAAGTGGAACGGAAAAAGAATTAAGCATTATAAGTAGAGTCGCCGAAAAATTCGCTAAGGCACACGCTCTTAACGTTTCTTTAGGTGATACAAAACCAGAAAATATCATGATAGGAAAAGATGGCGAAATCTACCTTTTAGATTTTGAACAAGCTTCCAGAAATGGCGACAAAACATGGGACATCGCAGAATTTCTGTATTATGCTGGACACTACATCCCGCCATGGATTGGCACACACCCAGCAGAAATTCTCACAAAAACTTTCATTGAAAGTTACTTGAAGGCTGGAGGAGACGCAAAAGTTGTTAAGAAAGCTGGAAATCCAAAATACACGAAAGTTTTTAGCATCTTCACATTTCCACACATAATACTAGCTATCTCCAACATTTGCAAAAACGTAGACAAAAAGAAGGAAGGATAATGGCTAAACACAAGACTTCTTTAACATTTTATGGCGGAGTAAACGAAATAGGCGGAAACAAAATTCTACTTCAAGACGGTGACGTGAAAGTTTTCTTCGATTTCGGCATGTCCTTCAAAATGAAAAGAAGATATTATTCACCCCCATTTCTTTCCCCTCGAACTGAAAAAAGTTTGCAAGAATTGGATATCTTGCCAAAAATAGAAGGTATCTACAAGTTTGATGAGAAAGCTCCAGAAGTTAAAGCAGTTTTTCTCTCTCATGGACACATGGACCACTCAGCCTATTTGTCCTTCATAAAACGCGAAATTCCAGTTTACTGCGGAGAAACCACAAAAATCATTTTGCAAGCATCAAGTGAAATGCGAAGGACAGAATTGGAATTTAACGTAGAAGGCATAGAATTTAAAACGTTCAGAACAGGCAAAAAAGTAGTTATAGACGACGTGGAAATAGAGCCAATTCATGTTGACCACTCCGTGCCAGGCGCTTATGGATTCATAATTCACACTTCAAACGGAGCTATTGTTTATACTGGCGATTTTAGAATTCACGGAGCAAAGCCTCAAATGACGCAAGAATTTGTCAACAAAGCAAAAGCTGCCAAACCAGCCGCTGTTATCACCGAAGCTACGAACATGACCGGTGCATCTGTTTCTTCAGAAGCTGAAGTCGAGAACAAATTGAACAGTATTGTTGAACAAGCTAATGGAATAGTGCTTGCCAATTTTGCCTCCACAGACGTGGATAGGCTAAATTCGTTTTACCGAATTGCCAAGAAGAACAAGCGCTGCCTAGCTGTTTCACTGAAGCAAGCCTACCTGCTTGAAGCACTTCGCAAGGATAAAGGATTAAAGATTCCAAGCTTAAGTGAGGATAACATTTTAATTTTTCGAAAATCGAAGAAAACAAAAGACAAGTGGGAAAGCAAAATAATGGAACAATATCAAGACAAGATTAAAAACGCCTCCGACGTTTCGAAGCAGCAATGCGAACTAATTTTAGCCCTATCCTTCTACGATTTGGAAGAACTTGTAGAAATCAATCCAACTGCAGGAAGTTGCTATGTTTTGTCGGCTTCTGAACCGTTCAATGAAGAAATGGAACTGGACTATGAAAAACTTGTTAACTGGCTTGGACATTACGGTTTGCCGCAGTATCATGTTCACGTGTCTGGACACATAATGCCACTACAACTAAAAGCTATACTAAAAGAAATAAACGCCACCAAAATTTTTCCAGTTCATACAGAAAACGCGGAACTCCTTGCCAGATTCACAAGCGACCTAAAAAGCAAAACGATGCTAGTTGAAAAAGAAAAGAAATACGAAATTTAGCCCTTAAGCTTTGGACCCTTGCCTTCGGCATGATAAGGCAATTTGCTCGTTCGGAAAACAACAAGCTTATCTTTAAACTCTGCAAGATAAACTAAAACAAGTTTCTTACCTTTTTCAGTTAAGGCATAAACTGGAATGGTAACACCTAACTGCAGAAGCGCATTTCTGCCGATTTCCTTGCGCATAAGCGTTGAAGCACTTGCGCAAGCAACATCAGCCTTAGCAACATGTTTAATGCCATTTTTGCCTATGCAAGTATTACACACAGAAAACACCAGAACATCCAAACCAGCAGCCCTCTCGAACTTCCTAATCCCACTAATTGCTTCGGCTTGAAAACCAGCAATACTCACGGCAACACGTTTAAAGCCCAAGTCAAATGCTCGTTTAACACCTTCCACTTGGTTAATTCTCGCACTAGCCTTATCTAAAACAATTCCATCACTCGCCTCAATGTGCTTGATGATTTCATTAATTGGCGAAGTCTTAATTATACCAGTTAACCGCGCACCTATGGCTTGAACGAGGCTACCATTTGCCGTTATAACTGTGCCAGCGCCTTCACAAACAACAACCGCGCAGTCAATAAGCCTTTTCTCCAGCCAAACCTTCATCATCTCTGACGCGCCGTAAGCCACTACTGATTCAGAGTCAAAAACTCTTCGTGCACAACAAAAACCATAATCTGCAATTTTCTTTTCCACACTTTTCTGCACACTTTTCAAATCAATTGTTCTAGAGCCATACAAAGCTTCATGCAAGGGGCAATATTCAACGGTAGGCTCAGTTAAAACTTCGACGCCTTCTTCTGAAATCCGCACTCGAGCACCACAACAGTAGATTTCATGCTCGCCCCATACACAAGAAAATCGCTTTTTCATTTATGCGCACGCATCACAGAGTCTAACGAGTTAACAAATTTCAATGTTATTATTAAATAACATCTTTCAATAAAAGAGAGAAAAGAAGGTTAAAGCTCTTCATGATAGTGTTCGAGTATAATCATTGCATCAGCTTTGTCAACGTTGCCGTCATAATTGAGGTCTGCCTGCTCATTCCAGTTCGGATCGTTAGGCTGACTTCCATAAGCAGCGTCCCATGCTATTAAATCATTTATGTCCACTTTTCCGTCGCCATTTACATCGCCTACAATTTTGAGCTTTACTGTTCCATCTTCCAACGTGTTATCAGCTATGTTTAATTCATTTGGTAGTATACTTGCTTCGGCTCTGATGACATACAAATCAAGACTTGGTGGTACCGCGGCAGTGTCCCAATTGAATGTTAAGGTAGTGTTTTCTTTAGGCAGAAGGTCAACTACGTTCTGCGTAGCTATGAGTGTCGAGTTGTAGAATAGGCTGACAGAGAAGCTTTCAGGTATATCTCCATCATTGAGAACGGTGACGTTTATTGGGATTACACGTCCCACGTAAGTTTCGTGGTAAAGAACTGTAATGTCTTGAACAGCAATATTTCTCACAAATATCCTTACGAAACCATCTTGTGTATCATGAGGGATAGGTGTTCCAGTGTTATCCTTAAGCGTTGACGATTCAAAGTGTAATGGAGATGTTCCGTAGCCTTTCACGAAGAATTTGATTTCCACAAGTGCAGTATCAGTAGTTACTGTCACGGCAGTTGTATATGCTAAGTTAACCCAAATATATCCTGCAACATCATCTACATCTACATTCGTGTTAGGATATTGCCCTTGAACCAATTGTTTAGTCACTTGCTTAACCGAAAGTACATTCGGATTGAAAGTTAAATTAAACTCACAATTTTTCATGTTTGCAACAGCATCGATCATTATTTTTATGACAATAATGTCACCTGGCAGAATTGTAGGATCTTCAATGCTTGGCGGGTCTACGTAAAGAGTTGTATCCGACAGGCTTGTTTGAGCGAACAATGTTGTGAGAGTAAATGACAATGTTGCAAAGAGCAGTACAGCCATTATTATTGTTGTTTTAATTTTTTCTCCCAAATTTCCACCTAATAATATTTTACTTTCAACTTCTTAATTAAATTTCCATTATCGTATCTATTAATAATCAAAAAATTCAGATAGCGACAAAAGAAGAAAAGAACCGAGATTATTTCTGCTATCCTTTATTCGTCATCTCATTAATCTGTTGCTCCATCATATGCCCGCGACAGTAGATTAAGGCTTTTTTGACACCGGCAACCGTTAAAGCCGCGTTTTTAATGTCCATAGCTAGTTTAAATGCGATTGGACAGAAGGGACTCGAAGGAACAAATTCCACCTTGACAACGCCTGAATTTTCTTCCTTAACATTTGTTATCATCTGCATCTCAGCAAAAGTTAACCCAGTCTCAGGGTCAACAACTTTGCCAACGGCTTCACGTACTTTGTCTTCTAATTCCGTCAAATTTCACACACTCATTATTTTTTATGCATAGAAAGACGAATGAATAATATATAAACCGTTGCATGAACTTTACAAATCTTTTCCTTTTCTTTTCTTGTGCATACGCCAACTTAAAGTCATAGTTCTGGGATGCGAAGCTTTCACCTCATCCAATCGAGAAACAGCAGTATTATGTGGCGCTTTCAAAACTACGTCGGGGTTTGCATAAGCTTCTTCACAGATTTTCCGCATAACCTCAGCAAAATGGTCAAGCATTTCCTTCTCGACGGTTTCTGTAGGTTCAATCATCAAGGCTTCATCTACAATCATGGGAAAATAGATTGTTGGAGCATGTATTCCATAGTCAAGCAAACGTTTAGCTACATTTAACGCGGAAACACCAGTCTCGTTTTTCAGAGTTTTAGCGCTGAAGACACACTCATGCTTTCTTGGTTTCTCACTGTTATATGGAAGCGTTAACCCTTTGATTTCTTTAAGTTTCTTAGCAAGGTAATTGGCGTTTAAAACAGAAATTTCAGCAACTTCCTTTAACCCCTCAAAGCCTAAACTCAAAATATAAGCATAAGCTCTCAACAAAACTGCGACATTTCCATAGAAACTCCGAATTTTTCCAATGCTATCTGGTCTGTCATAATCAAGACGATAATGTTTACCATCAAAAACTATTCTAGGAACAGGCAAAAACCTAGCCAATTCTTTAGAAACGCCAACTGGTCCCGCTCCTGGACCACCTCCACCATGAGGAGTGCTAAATGTTTTGTGAATGTTTATGTGGACGATGTCAAAACCCATGTCGCCTGGTCTAATTTTGCATAAGATTGGGTTTAGGTTTGCTCCGTCATAGTATAAGAGCCCCCCAGCTTCATGAACAATTCTGGCTATTTCGTCGATGTTCTTTTCGAAAATGCCAAGCGTGTTTGGATTAGTAAGCATAAGCCCTGCCGTTCGTTCTGAGACAGCCGCTTTCAATGCGCCGAGGCTAACGCATCCATCATCATCTGACGGAACAACTACCACATTGAACCCAGCCATTGCTGCGCTTGCAGGATTAGTGCCATGCGCCGAGTCAGGAACGATTACTTCGGTTCGCTTTTCACTTTCGCCCTTAAACTTGTGATATGCCCGCATAAGTAGGGTTCCCAAAAACTCTCCATGCGCACCCGCTGCGGGTTGTAAACAAACCTCGTAGGTGCCAGTTATCTCTGCAAGCCACCGTTCAAGCCTATAAAGGATTTCAAGAATGCCTTGCACGGTGCTTTCGTCTTGATATGGATGAATCATATTTATGGCTGGCGAGCTTGTCAGATTTTCGTTTATTTTTGGGTTGTATTTCATTGTGCAGCTTCCGAGCGGATAGAAACCAGAATCCACGCCATAATTCATTTCAGACAAACGTATGAAATGGCGAGCAACTTCAACTTCTGAAAGTTCTGGAAGATTTGGCTTTGTGGTTCGTTGGATGTTCTCGGGTATGGCTGCCTTCAAATCTCCAACTGTTGCCTTGATTTCTTCTTCTACTTCTGGTAGAATATGTCCTACGCGTCCACTTTTTCCTAGAGTGAAAATCACTGGTTCATTCCAACTTGCTTGCTTATACATATAAATCATCACCTATCCTGCCAAAATCTTCTCTAAAGCTTCTGCCAAACGCTCAATTTCCTCTTTTGAATGAATTTCCGTCACACAGTAAAGGGCAGTTTCACCAAGTTCAGGAAATTCCTTAGAAAGGTTTTTGCCACCGTGGATTTGGTGTTTAAGAAGAAGTTTTCTATTAACTTCTTCTACGCGAGATTTGGCGCCGTCAAAATTGACTGTGAACTCTTTGAAATAGGCAGATTTGAAGACTGGTGCCTTTACACCGTCTATTTTTGAGAGTAAATGTATGGTATAATTAGCTTTGTACATTATTGTTTCGCCAAGTTTACGAAAGCCTTGAGGCCCAAGTAGAGCCATGTAAACAGCTGACGCCACGGCGCATAATGCTTCATTAGAGCAGATGTTGGATGTTGCTTTTTCGCGTCTTATGTGTTGTTCACGCGTTTGCAAGGTCATACAAAAGCCTTGTTTGCTATTGTCGGTAGTCGTTGTTAACCCAATTATGCGACCGGGCATCTGCCTAATCAAGTTCATGTCGTCACGGCAAGCGAAAATTCCCAAAAGTGGACCCCCAAAATTCATAGGATTGCCTAAAGGTTGAGCCTCCCCAATGACAATGTCTGCGCCATATTCGCCGGGAGGTTTCAAAATGCCAAGTGATGTTGGGTCAACGCCAACTATTAAAAGTGCGCCGTGTGCATGTGTTTGCTTGCTGATTTCATCCACTTGTGTCTCTATGAATCCTAAATAAGATGGATTTTCAATGTAAACAGCGGCTGTCTTGTCGCATATTTTATTATTTAAATCTTCGAGGTCGACTTGTCCAGTTTCTCTGTTGTAAGCTATTTGCTGAATTTTTAATCCTGCAGGCTCAGCATAAGCTTGCAAAGTTGCGGCTCTTTCAGAATGAATAATTCTTGGAATTAAGACTTCGTTTCTTCCTGTTACGCGAACTGCCATACGAGCAGCCTCGCCTAAAGCTGAAGCCCAATCATACATCGAGCAATTAGCGACATCCATACTAGTTAATTCACAAATCATGCTCTGATATTCGAAAAGTGCTTGAAGCATACCTTGCGAAATTTCAGGTTGATAGGGCGTATAAGCGGTTAGAAATTCGCTACGTTGAACAATTTCCTTCACAACGGCTGGCACGTAATGTGGCCAACATCCAGCGCCCAAAAAAATGGGCATATTATCGCATGTCTTGTTTTTTGAAAGTAAAGCTTCAACATGCTTTTTGATTTCAAATTCGGATAAAGCCTTGAGAAAATTTAATGACTTTCTTAAACGATACTTTTCAGAAATATCCGCATAAAGCTCATCAATACTGTCTATGCCGATTTCTCGCATCATTTCCTGTTTGATTTCTGGCTGAGAGTTAGGTATGTACGGGTGATTATGCTTATCCAATGTTTTCACCGTTGCGAATTAAACACTAAATCGCGGTGTATTCTTTAAGTTTTCTAAGTTCTCTAAAAGAAACGCTACGTTTCTGACTATACAGATGCGGTTTAATATTGTATTCCTTTCGTTGCAACAAGCTCTTTCAAATGTTTAACATCAACTATTTCGTTTACAAAATCTGCGCGGTCTATCAGTTCTTTCGGAGCAAACCTTCCAGTCAATACAACATCAGTTTTTTTCGGAACCTTGTCCAGTAACTTCAGAACATCATTTACATCCAATAGCTTGCAATACAAAGCCAGGTTAATTTCGTCTAAAACCAGCAGATGCGGCTTCTTTTTCTTAAGAATTTTCTCAGTAAATCTTAACGCTTTATATGCCAGTTTCTTGTCTCGTTCATTTAGATTGTCTAGTCCATGCCACCCTTTTCTGCCAAACTGATAAATCTCATAATAAGGCGCAAGCATTTTTTGAATCTTATATTCGCCAGTGTTTTTCCACCACTTCAAAAACTGAATTATAACAACTTTGTGTTTGTGTCCAATGGAACGAAGCGCCAAACCCAAAGCGTTTGTAGTTTTACCAGCGCCAGTTCCAGTATAGAGGTAGATATAACCCATTAGGTTTCCCCTTTTTCACAATCCCTTTTATGTTTGAGCGTCATTATAAGTTTTAAATAGGATTATGAGTCCATGTTTGCAACGGAGAACAAATAAATGAAATATGACTATGATGCGCTACTGAAAAAGGCGCGTTCCCAAATTCCTGAAGTCGCCTCAAAACGCGAACGGTTAGAACTGCCCAGATTAAACCATTCAGTAATCGGCATGCGCACAATAATCTACAACTTCAAAGAAATTGCAGACGCACTAAACCGTGACCCGCAACACTTGTTGAAATTTTTGACGCGTGAAACCGCCACCGCAGCAACACTGCAAGAATCACGAGCCATTTTTAAAGGAAAATTCTCACACGAAACTATAGAAAGACTCCTGCAGAGATACGTGGAAACCTTCGTAATATGCCCTGTCTGCAAGCGCCCAGACACAAAGATTGTAAAGGAGAAACGCCTCTCATTTTTAGTGTGCGAAGCATGCGGAGCAAGGTCAGCAGTGCAACAACTCTAACATGAGCGGCTAAAAATTGGATGTCTACATTAAACTCCGAAAGATCGGCAACAACGTATTATTAGCCATGTGTGACGCTGAGGTTCTCGGAAAAACCCTTTGCGAGGGCAAAATAGTTTTTCAGGTCAAAGAAGAATTTTACAAAGGAAAAAAAGTAAGCATTGAAGAAGCTATGGCTATGATAGAAAATTCAACAATAGTAAACATGGTAGGTACGCATGTTGTTAAAAAAGCCGTGGAAAAGGGATATGTGCATCCAGAAGCGATTCTTAATATAGAGGGGATACCCCACGCGCAAATCGTAAAAATGTAGGGTACAATGTGCTCATTAATTTATGTTAGAGAGAACATAGAGCCCCCTAAACTCACAACATGATAATGCTATTTTTTACACATAACTAAAGCATATTTTCAAGGACAAGATTTAACTGCTAAAAAGGATAGGAAAAGACTGCTGGTGACCACTTTGCCAGAGGAAATTGAACTTCTCAAAAAACTATCAAACGCTTTTGGACCCTCAGGAAATGAAGGAGAAGTAGCGGAGATTCTTAAAGCTGAACTTGAGGAATATGCTGATGAAACACGTGTTGATAAGCTTGGCAGCATATTCTTTCATCATTATGGAAAGGAAGGATACCCCAGAATTATGCTTTCAGCTCACATGGACGAAGTAGGTTTCATAATCACTTACATAGAAGAAAATGGCTTTCTACGGTTTGAAACACTCGGAGGCATAACAAACAACATCCTACTCGGACAGCGAATACTACTTAAAGGAGAAAAAGGCTACCTAAAAGGAATCATCGGAACCAAACCACCTCACATAATGACACCCGAAGAACAGAACAAGATAATACCCAAAGAAGACCTGTTCATTGACATAGGCGCCGACAACTTCAATCAAGCACAAGAAAAAGGTGCAGAAGTGGGCATGTCAGGTGTTTTTGATGTTGAATTTACGGACATAGGTGACGGTTATTTTAGGGGTAAGGCATTTGATGACAGAGCTGGATGCACAGTCCTTGCCGAAGTATTCAAGTCCATGAAAGACTCGCCATACAACATCGTCGCTGTCGGCTCCGTACAAGAAGAACTCGGATTGAGAGGAGCAAGAACTGCCGCTTGGCAAGTAGACCCAGATTATGGATTAGCCTTGGAAGGAACATTCGTTGCTGACGTCCCGAATACTAGACCAGATAGAGTCTCATCAAAAATCAAAGGGGGCCCAGTCATAACGATACTAGACAAAACCATTTTCACTCATCCAACTATTCTTAAAACGCTGATTAAGGTGGGAAAAGAAAAGTCAATTCCTTTTCAGTTCAAGAAAGTGCCGATGGGCGGAACAGACGCGGGAGCAATACACCTAACAAAGGCAGGCGTGCCAAGTGGAGTCGTAGCAGTGCCATGCAGATATATTCATGGACCCGCCTCAATCGTACACATCGAAGATTTAAAGAATACTATAGAACTTGTAACTGAATTTGTGAAAACCATCTCAACAAAGTAAGGAAAAACGTTTAATTGAATGAGCATAACTTTTAAGGAAGTTATATACTTCTTGTTAGAAGAGTACATTGAGGTGCTTCAGTGGGTAAGAAGAAGGTCCTAACAGAAGAAGAATTAAGCGAAATGATATATCCATCACCAAACGATGTTTTAGGAATAGCCGTTAAACTGCTTGGCTTCGACCGTGTTCTAGTCAAATGCCAAGACGGACACGAACGCTTATGCCGCATACGCGGAAAAATGAAAAGACGAGTTTGGATAAGAGAAGGAGATGTCGTGTTAGTTTCCCCATGGGATTTCCAATCAGACAAGCGAGGCGACCTAATTTGGCGCTACACAAAAGCTCAAGCGGACATGCTTCGCAAAAAGGGCTATTTAACTATCTAAGTTTTGTATATACATGGGGAAGTAAGTGTGCCTTTTGAAACACGTATTGAAAAAAGACTTCGAAGAAAAGAAAAACGTTATGAAACCGAACAATTAATGAAGGAAAAACGAAGCGAAGAATATGAAGTTTTAGAAGAAGTTTTTGACCGCTCAACATTGATGGTAATCTACGACTTCATGAATAAAGGAACAATAAATGAAATCTACGGAGTTGTTAGAGCTGGAAAAGAATCACGCGTTTACTGGGGAAAAGACAAACAAGGAAACGAATTGGCAATAAAAATCTACTTGACTGTTTCAGCAGAATTCCGAAAAGGCATTCTCAAATACATAGAAGGCGACCCAAGATTCACAGGCTTAAGACATGATACGCGCTCGCTGATTTTCGCTTGGGCTCAAAAGGAATTTAAAAATTTAGAGTTGGCAACTAAGGCGAAGGTGAAAGTGCCAAAGCCGATTGCCGTGAAAAACAATGTGTTAATTATGGAGTTTATAGGTGAAGAAGGCGTTACTGCTCCGTCGATGAAGGAGTTTCCGCCAAAGAAACCCGAAAAAATCTATCAAACCTTACTAGGTTATTTGAAAAAATTGTACACTAAAGCCGAGCTTGTTCATGGAGATTTAAGTGAATATAACATTATGATTTGGAGAGGTCGCCCGGTGTTGTTTGATATGTCTCAAGCGGTTCTTACTTCGCATCCTATGGCGGAATTTCTCTTGCGTAGAGACTTAACTAATTTAAACAGGTTTTTCAGCAAGTTAGGCGTGGATGTGCCCTCAGTAGAAGAATGTTACAGGAAGGTTACGGGTCTTGGCGAAACCTAGCGCGTTCGTTAGAATACCGAAAGAAAGAGTAGGCGTTTTAATAGGACCGGAAGGAAAAACCAAAAAGAGCATTGAAGAGAAACTTATGGTTCAGTTACAAATAGACAGTGAAACGGGCGGCGTAACGCTTACGCTGAGCGAAAAGGCTGAAGATCCAAGCTTGCTTTTCAGAGCGAAAGATGTTGTGACCGCCATTGGAAGAGGCTTTTCTTCTGAACATGCTTTTCGCTTAATCCGTGATGAAGATGCCATTTTGGACGTTATAGATTTGCGAACTGTTTTTGGAAAGTCTGAATCTGATATCCGCCGCATTAAGGGACGAATAATAGGGATGAATGGCAAAACCCGTAGAACTATAGAGGAATTGACAGACGCTAACATTTCTGTTTATGGGCACACGGTCTGCATAATTGGAAACATGGAACAGGCACAAGCCGCAAGAGAAGCCATCCAAATGTTGATAGAAGGAAGCCTACATAGCACAGTCTACCGCTATCTACACAGAAAACGCAGAGAACTCAAAAAGAAAATGCTCGAGCTCTGGGAAAAACCACCAGAAAAATGATAAGCTGGCGAGCTCGCGCACTCAAGATCCCAATCATTTTTGGAATCAGCGGGGCCAGAGTCGTCATCGCCCACCATGCAAAAATAAACTGTGGACTTAAATAAAAAGATATAGGAATTGATAGTTGAGCGTGTCTAAAGACAGTGTTAAAACATATAGATGTTGTTCCTTTGGCTGCGGAAAGCTTAGGCGTAAGATCTATGTGCACTTACGTTGAAACTTCAGATGTTAAAGTTCTTCTTGACGCGGGAGTTTCGCTTTGTCCACATCGTTTTGGTTTGCCTCCCCATCCACTGGAATTCAAAACCATAGAAGAATGCCGCAAAAGAATTGCTGACGCCGCAGAGAAAGCCGATATTGTCACATTAAGCCACTATCATTTCGACCACCACACGCCTTCCTATGAAGATTGGCTTTGCAACTGGACTGAAGAAACCGAAACTGCGAGGCAAATTTATGAAAGAAAAACCGTTTTGATAAAAAACCCAAAAGAAAAAATCAACTACAGCCAGAGACGCAGAGGATGGCTCTTTCGAAAAACAAGCGGAAAACACGCAAAAAAACTTGAAATTGCCGATGGAAAAACCTTCACTTTCAATCGTACAAATGTTAGATTTTCTGAGCCAGTCCCACATGGACTAGAAAACTCAGAGTTAGGATGGGTTCTAATGACAACAATTAAATGCGACAAGGAGAAATTCATGTTTGCGCCAGACGTTCAAGGTCCAATATCAAACCAGACACTCTCTATAATTCTTAAAGAAAAACCGCAATTGCTGATGATTGGTGGACCGCCATTGTATCTGACTGGTTTTAAAGTTGAAGAAAGCCAAATTGAAACTGGATTGAAGAATCTT
This sequence comes from Candidatus Bathyarchaeota archaeon A05DMB-5, assembly GCA_019685655.1. Lineage (NCBI taxonomy): Archaea > Thermoproteati > Candidatus Bathyarchaeota > Candidatus Bathyarchaeota archaeon A05DMB-5. The sequence continues at coordinate 261,772 of JABFQP010000003.1, forward strand.
AAAAGTATACTCAAAACCGTTCCATGTGTCATACTGGAACATCATATTCTTAGAGATGAAAATTGGCGTGAAAAGACAGGAAATGTTTTTGAAGAAGCGAAGAAAACGGGATGTAAGGTTATGACGGCGGCTGAATTTTTGGGCGAAGAGAACGCCTTCTTAGAAGCCTTCAGAAGGAAGCTTTTCGTTGATAATCCTCCTTCAAAAAAATTTGAAAAATGGATGCGCATAAACGATAAGGAGAAGAAACGCTTCAAGCCTCCAATTTAGTCTTTAACAATTTTTTCCAATTCAGTTAAGTCCTCAAGTAATCGGTTATAGCGAATTCCGTAGAAGGGCGCTGAAATTCCTCTTTTACTTAGCGCATGGTGGAGTTCTTCCATGAGAATCCCAAAATCTTCTACTTTTAAGTCACCTGCCACATTGCAACTTGGACTCCCAGCAACACCCAGCACAAGCTTCAACTTTATCCTGCACTTTTCATATTCTTGAATCTGCTCTGCGATGTCTTCTGCGATTTTCTTGCAATGTTCTCGGAAAGTTGTTGTGAGGTATTGCTCTTTGGTTTTTGGCGGTCTAGACATTCCTGCATAAGTTAGTTCTGGACACGGCAACTGAATAACGCCCAAGTCTTTGCGTATTAAAAAATCTACAATTTCTGTTATTGCGCTTGATCTTTCAGCTAATCCGAAAACTCGTGAGTTTTGATTGAGGATGCAGTGGGCAACCAAAACGATTTTTCCACTTCTATTATCCTTAAACATTTGAAACACTCTCTCTATAATTTATTTCAGAAACACGCTTAATAGTGCTATATCTTCGCGTTTTCCGCGTTTCTTAACCAATTTTTTACGTACACTCTCAACTTTAAACCCCAACTTTCTCTGCAACCTTTATCATGGCTTTATTTGAGAAAAGAGTTTCTGCCTCAAGTTTCATAAGTCCTTCTTCTTGAGCTTTTGCTACCCCAGCTTTCAGCAGTTGCGTTCCTAAACCCATATTCCAATAGTTCGGATGAATTGTTACGCCAACATTTCCAACGCGCATTGAGCATTTAGTATCACAACGTATTCCAAGAAAACCCACAACTTTTCCATCTAATTTCCCAACAAGAAAAATCTGGTTCTTTTCGGTAGGAAGCTTATTGAGAGTCTCCTTAAACAGATTATACATTTTATTCTTGTCATTTATGCTAGCGTCAACATTCCATTTCACTACATCTGGATGCGTCTCTATTTCCGCAAGCGCCCATAAATCTGCGTCGTTAAATGCATAACTTTTTCCATCGATTATCTGAAAGAACATTTTCACGTCTCACCAAACACGGGGTTGAAACCTTGTGGATGGGGCCGGGGCCGGGATTTGAACCCGGGCGCTAGGCTCCACAGGCCCATAGGCTACCAGGCTACCTCACCCCGGCCACTATTTCGAAAGCCTCAACTACTTTTTGATGTCAATTTT